>CAMWXI010000124.1 GCA_947178175.1 uncultured Porphyromonadaceae bacterium
ATTTTAATAAATCCGATAATTAATTATTAAGAAACAATTAATAATGTCTATAAGATTGGAATTTGTAAATTCGTTTCCGGAAATTGAGCCGGTTGAGGGCTGTGAGATATCCGGAGTATGATGCAGTGTTGCTTATGAGGCGTAAAGTTAATGACGCCGTGCCCACCATATCCGTTATCGGTAAGTCTGAAATAAAAGTTAGTCTGTAATTAAAGAGGGTGTTTCAGAATGGAGATTCCGAAACACCCTCTTTATGAGATATTACAAGGGATATTATTTGATGATAACCTTTGTTGCTTTCTTACCGGCTACCTTTATGTAGAGACCCTTTTCAGGATTAGCAACGCGATTGCCCTGGAGGTCAAACCAGATAGCGTCAGCACTGTCCGCTTCAATACCGTTAACTGCAGAAGTGGCATTTACTTTAATGTTGCGAATTTCCCATGTGTCAGCCTGAGAATCAGTACCAACATATTTGAATGCGAACTGGATTTTCTTACCTGCGTATGCAGAGATGTCGATATCACCGGAATTTGAGAAGTTCCATGTGTTGACTTCAGGCCATGTGGGGATTGTGAGTTCAGTCCATTCTGAGGCACCTTCTTCGCGGATGCAGAATTTGTCATCAGTGCGGAGGTTAGTCTGGAACTTTGCAGCGTGTTCGAAAGAAACAGACATTTCACCTTCCGGAAGGGTAACAACCGGACTCACTGCATAGGCAACAGCAGCTTTTGCGCCTCCTACGAAAGATGAGCCATTCAGGTAGTAATTGTTGTTGAAATTCTTCCAAGACCAAACGTATTCGAGGCCTTCAGCTATTTCAATATTTTCGAATTCCCAGTCACATTCAGTATCGGTAGCTGAAAGAGATGACCAGATAGCGGAAGGTGTGGGAGGAGTGACAGTGCCACCGCCTTGGCCGTCAAGAACGTATTCAGTAACCTGCTTCAGACCGGGAACACCGAAGTATTTCTCATGGGTGCCGTAGAGAACTACGAGTTTGCCGAGAAGTTCGGGATTCTTGCCAAGTGTGAGCACGTCGCGGAGAGAGCCGGCGGGTATGGCAACAGGAGCGCAGATGTTAACGTCAGTTACATCAGCACGCTCAGCGATGAGGATGTTGGTGGTAGAACCTCCGTCAGCAGAAAAGACAGCTTCTGATAAGTTCATGCCGGGTACGTAACCCACAATATATCCCTTCACCCAGGCGGGAGCTCCATTAGCGGGAGCTGCGAGAAGTTCTGCCACAGAGATGGGAGCATCCTTTGTTCCGAGCTGACTTACAGGATCGTCTACGGGTGCCTGACCAACCCATACATAGGAAGTAACGCTCTTAAGGCCGGGAGCACCGAAATATTTTTCGCGGGTTCCGCAGAGAGTCACTTTGTGGCCGATGTTGTTGGGATGAAGAGAAAGGTTGAGCGCAGTGCGGGCAGAAGAACCTGAAGGGAGCTGGATGGGGATACACATAGTGGGCTCATCTTCTGCGCTGGCGTCAGCAAGAAGAATATTTGTTTCAGGCGCACCTGCGTTGCTGAAAACGGCATTGGAGATAGAAATACCTGCACCGGAAGGGAGGTAGCCTACGATGTAGCCTGTAACGTAAGTGTCAGGGTAAGAACCCTCGGAGCCGGCTGCGATAACGTCGGCAATTGTCATGGGGTCAGCTTCTGTGCCTGCTCCTGCGAAAGCAGAGAGTGTGAAGGCGAGAGCTGCCATTGAAAGTAATGATTTCTTCATAAAACAGAATTTAATGTATTTATTGTTGTTGTAATCCGTCAGGGGGATAGAACGCACAAATTTAGAAAATCAAATCCAATATTGCAAATTTGAGAGACGTGTCTTCAGTCAGTAGTGTATTTTTCATTTTTTGCATGTGCGCGGGAAATTTTTTATTTTTGAGGGTGAAAAATATTTTGATATGGGAAAGCCGAAATTAGTAGTGTCCACCGGTGCGGGAATCAGTGCCGAGAGTGGCATCTCAACGTTCAGAGATTCAGGAGGATTGTGGGAAAATTATCCAGTGATGGATGTGGCATCGGCAGATGGATTCCGCAGAAATCCGGAGCTGGTTCATAAGTTCTATAATGAGCGGAGAAAAGCTCTGATGAATGCCGAGCCGAATGCAGCCCACAGGGCCTTGGTGGAATTAGAGAAATATTATGATGTGTATATTATCACTCAGAACGTTGACGACCTTCACGAGCGTGCCGGATCGGCGAATGTCCTCCATTTGCACGGCGAACTGATGAAGATACGCTCAGTGTCCGATCCGGACTATGTTGAGAGTCTTGACACAGAGCATCTCGTCACTACTCCGGCTACCCGAGGGAAGCGAGGTGATTTTATGCGGCCGCATATCGTCTTCTTCCAGGAGCCGGTGCCCAATATAGAACCGGCGATGGAGCTGGTACATGAGGCTGATATATTTGTGGTCATCGGCACTTCAATGGTGGTATATCCGGCGGCAGGATTGATTCATGCCGTTCGTCCGGGAGTCCCTGTCTATTATATTGACCCGCATCCGGCGGATGTCAGCGGTATGTCAGATGTGAGGGTAATAGCTAAACCGGCAACGAAAGGGATGGAGGAGTTGAAGGAAGAATTGGAGAAAAATATGAAAGATATGTTATAAAACATATAATCAGAGCCGAGAAAGCTTAAAAAAAAGGATTACTTTTGTAGGAATAGAAAGCCAAGGAGGCAAAAAATATCTAAATACCTATATATAAACACTCTAAAATATGGCAAAAGTAAAAGGAGCGATTACAGTAAATGTAGAGCGCTGCAAGGGATGCAACTTATGTGTGGTTGCCTGTCCCACAGATACACTTGCGTTACAGCCCAACGAGGTTAACGATCGTGGCTATCATTATGCTTACATGGCCAATCCTGACAACTGTACAGGATGCTGTTCATGTGCATGGGTATGCCCGGACGCATGCATTGAGGTATATCGTGTAAAGGTAGACTGAACAAACAAACAGAAACAACAGAACAACGAAAACAGAACCCAACAGATATGAAAGAAGAGGTAAGACTCATGAAGGGCAACGAGGCGATAGCCCATGCAGCCATCCGTTACGGATGTGATGGTTATTTCGGTTATCCCATCACACCTCAGTCAGAGGTGCTTGAGACACTTGAAGAGCTTATGCCGTGGGAGACTACCGGCATGGTAGTTCTTCAGGCGGAATCAGAAGTTGCCGCAATAAATATGGTATATGGTGGCGCATCTACCGGTAAGGCAGTGATGACATCTTCATCATCACCGGGTGTGAGCTTGAAGCAGGAGGGTATCTCCTATATCGCGGCGGCGTCACTTCCGGCATTGATTCTTAATGTGATGCGTGGTGGCCCGGGTCTGGGTACCATCCAGCCTTCACAGGCGGACTATTTCCAGGCAACCAAGGGTGGTGGACATGGTGATTATCATCTGATAGTACTTGCTCCCTCAACCGTGCAGGAGATGGTGGACTTCGTAGGTCTCGGCTTTGACCTGGCGTTCAAATATCGTAATCCTGCAATGATATTGGCAGACGGTATCGTTGGCCAGATGATGGAGAAGGTTGTTCTTCCGGAGCAGCGTCCGCGTCGCACAGACGAAGAGGTGCACAAGCAGTGTCCGTGGGCGGCTAACGGTCGCAAGGATGGCCGCAAACGCAACGTAATCACTTCACTCGAACTTGAGTCTTCACGCATGGAGGTTATCAACCATGAGTTGCAGGCACGTTATCGTGAGATTGAAGAGAATGAGACCCGTTGGGAAGAGATTGATGTGGAAGGAGCGGACTATCTGATAGTTGCCTTCGGCTCAATCGCACGTATCTGCGACAAGGCAAAAGAGATAGCAGCCGAACAGGGTATCAAGGTCGGCATCATCCGTCCCATAACACTTTGGCCTTTCCCGACAAAAGCAGTGGAAGCTGCTGCAAAGGGAAAGAAGGGTGTATTGGTAGTAGAGCTTAACGCCGGCCAGATGATAGAAGATGTTCGTCTTGCAGTGCATGACTCACTTCCTGTAGAACACTTCGGACGCCTTGGCGGTATTATCCCCAGTCCTGAAGAGGTAGTAGAGGCTCTCGAGCAGAAAATTATCAAGAAGTAAAGAATCAACTCTAACCTATTTCTACGAAATCAATGGAAATCAATGATATAATTCGTCCGGAGAACAAGGTTTATTCAAAGCCTGAGCTTCTCGAAGAAGTGCACATGCATTATTGCCCGGGATGTAGCCATGGTGTAATCCATAAGCTTATTGCCGAGGTGGTGGCAGAAATGGGGCTTACCGACCGCACTGTCGGCATCTCACCGGTGGGATGTGCCGTATTCGCATATAACTATATTGACGTTGACTGGATTGAAGCGGCTCATGGTCGTGCACCGGCAGTCGCAACTGCCGTAAGCCGACTTTGGCCGGAAGATGTAGTCTTCACTTATCAGGGTGACGGTGACATGTCAGCTATCGGTACAGCTGAATCTATCCACGCAGCAAACCGCGGTGAAAATATCGTGATGGTATTCGTGAACAATGCCATTTATGGTATGACAGGTGGTCAGATGGCTCCTACCACTCTTGTCGGTCAGAAGACAGCTACAACTCCTTACGGACGTCGTGTAGACCTCAATGGTCACCCGCTTGAAATCACCAACCTTATGGCAATCCTTGACGGAACCTGCTATGTAACACGCCAGTCAGTGCATACTCCGGCTGCTGTCCGCAAAACAAAGGCTGCTCTGAAGAAAGCATTTGAGAATGCTCTCGCCAAGAAGGGTACTTCTGTAGTGGAAGTGGTGGCTACATGCAACTCCGGTTGGAAGATGAGCCCTGAAAAGGCCAACGAATGGATGGCAGACAATATGTTCCCGAAATATCCTCTCGGCGACCTTAAGAATGAATAACCTCAAAACGTTTATAATACAATGAAAGAAGAAATTATCATTGCCGGCTTCGGCGGCCAGGGTGTACTTTCAATGGGTAAGATTCTCGCTTACTCAGGCCTGATGGACGATAAAGAGGTTACATGGATGCCCTCTTACGGCCCGGAACAGCGTGGCGGTACTGCCAATGTGACTGTTATCCTTTCCGATAGCAAAATCTCATCTCCCGTTCTTGATAAATATGATATCGTTATCGCTCTCAACCAGCAGAGTCTTGATAAGTTTGCTCCCAAAGTAAAACCGGGTGGAATCCTTATTTATGACACCAACGGTATCCACAACCGTCCCAACCGCGACGACATCAAGATTTATCCTATTGACGCTATGGACGCTACTCTTGAAATTGGTAACTCCAAAGCATACAATATGGTGGTGATGGGTGCGCTTCTCGAAGC
>CAMWXI010000125.1 GCA_947178175.1 uncultured Porphyromonadaceae bacterium
TTTTCGTGCTTCTCCCTTCTAGGGGAACAAGTTTGTGTCATCTGCCAGTAGTTCGAGCAGTGGAAGTTCGCTGTTGAGAGATTCACGGCTGATATGGCTTGTGGGCACGCAATCGAAGATGTCGAGCAGTGTTTTTTCATCCAGTTTCTGGAGTGCTTCCTTAGCCTTGTTGGAGAAAAGAATCTGAGAAGCTTCAACGGCAGCGTTGTAGTTCTCCTCGCCATGCACCATGACTGTCACTTCCTTGGCAAGGCGTTTCTGGAGAGCACGCGCACCGGGGTTCTCGTTATGTTCAGCTACGAGGTCTTCCACTTCCTCACGGGAGAGGAAAGTGAAGATTTTGATATATTTCTCTGCATCAGCATCTGTGACGTTAAGCCAGAACTGATAGAACTTATAGGGAGAAGTATATTCGGGGTCAAGCCAGATATTACCACTTTCCGTTTTGCCGAATTTTCCACCGTCAGCCTTAGTGATGAGAGGACATGTGAGTGCGAAAACCTCTCCACCGTTTTTGCGTCGGATAAGTTCAGCTCCGGTTGTGATGTTTCCCCACTGGTCAGAGCCTCCGAGCTGAAGCTTGCAGTTTTTAGCTTCGTAGAGGTGGAGGAAGTCGAATCCCTGCAGGAGCTGATAAGTAAATTCAGTGAAAGAGAGTCCGTCGCGAGCCTCACCGTTAAGACGCTTTTGCACAGAGTCTTTTGCCATCATATAGTTGACGGTGATGTGCTTCCCGATTTCGCGTGCAAAGTCAAGGAAGGTTATGTCTTTTGTCCAGTCGTAATTGTTGACAAGCTCCGCACGGTTTGGTCTGTCGCTGTCGAAGTCAAGGAATTTGCCGAGTTGTTTTTTTATAGCTTCCTGATTGTGGCGAAGGGTCTTCTCGTCGAGCAGGTTTCTTTCGGCGGATTTGCCGGATGGGTCACCAATCATACCGGTGGCGCCACCGATGAGGGCAAGGGGCTTATGTCCGCAGCGTTGGAAATGGCGAAGCATCATCACGCCACAGAGATGCCCGATATGAAGGCTGTCGGCAGTCGGGTCAATGCCGAGATATGCTGTTGTCATCTCCTTGCGGAGCTGTTCGTCAGTGCCGGGCATCATGGTGTGGACCATGCCGCGCCAGGTGAGTTCTTCAATAAAATCCATATCTATAGAGTTCATCTTGGTTAAATCGGAGAGGAAAGATTTATGAATGACAAAATTAGCAATAATTCCGGATTTTGACAAATACAGCTTTCTTAAATGGATTTATTACAGGGCTTTCGGACAAGACCACCATTTCCCAACTGCAAAACAGAGCTTGGAATTTCAGTGAAGCCCGACCCCCGGGATTTTGTCATGCCGGATGTTTTTAGGTAGTATCTTTTCTTATTTCATGTTTTTTTTCTATTTTTGGAAGGTGACGATGGAGGTAGCGTCTTCCATATAGCTGAAATTTGATTGAGAATTATGCTGATAAATAGAATATTATTGAGGTCGGGGTTGGGACTGACCATGAGTTTGGGTATGATGTTGTTTCCATCGTGCGGGGGTGCGAAGACTTCGGGTGGAGATGATTCCATTCCTTCGGAAAATGTCGAGACTACCGGGATACCGGACTTTAATCCCGATTCAGCTTATAATTTTGTGAAGAAGCAGGTGGATTTCGGACCACGTGTGCCCAACTCGGAGGCCCACAGGCGTGCCGGGGATTGGCTTGTGTCGACGCTGCGTGCATCGGGAGGGGAGGTGACAGAACAGACTATGACCCTTACAGCCTTTGACGGCACACCCCTTGAGAGTCGTAATATTTTCGCTTCTTTCAACCCTGATGCTGAAAAGCGACTGTTGTTGCTGGCGCATTGGGATTGCCGTCCGTGGGCCGATGAGGATGAGAATCCGGCATTGCGCCGCCGCCCCGTTGACGGAGCCAATGACGGAGCCAGCGGTGTTGGCGTGCTCCTTGAACTGGCACGCCTGATGGGCCGGAATCCGCTTCCCGAGGGGAAAGGGGTCGACATCCTCCTGGTGGATGCCGAAGACTGGGGTACTGACAATAATGAGGAATCATGGGCCATGGGAACACGTTATTTTGTCAACAACCCGGTAAAGGATGGTTATAAGCCCTCGGAAGGTATCCTGCTGGATATGGTGGGGAGTAAAGATGCTACTTTCTATAAAGAATATTTTTCGGAAACGGCATCTCCTCGTCTCAATGCCGAGATATGGAGTATAGCGTCTTCCTTAGGGTTTGGGAATATGTTTATTCCTCAGATTGGAAGTGCCGTGACTGATGACCATCGTCCACTCATTGATGCCGGAATCCCGACAATTGATATACTTGACTACCGCAACGGAAAGGGTTTCGACCCTGTCTGGCACACTGCTTCCGACAATATGGATAACATCTCTTCCGAGACGTTAGGCTCGGTGGGGAAGGTGTTGACACATTATATCTGGAAATAATATCAAGTTCCTCCGACAGATGAAAATCTTATATGACAGTCAGATATTCTCGCGCCAGATTTTTGGCGGCATATCTCAATATTTTGTCAATCTGATTAATAACCTTCCTTCGGGAGTGGAAGGTGAATTGTCGTTGAGAGTTTCGGCGAATCATTATCTGAGAAATCTCAATCCTCCGCGTCATCCCCTGACGCTCCGTCATTTTCCTGAACGTGCAAAGCTGAGTGCCTTGATTAACAGGGGGGGAGACGTGAGGCGATTGAAGAGAGGAGATTTTGATTTGTTTCATCCTACGGAGTATTCCACCTACCACATGGGACTGACTTCCCGCCCCACGGTAATCACTGTGCATGATATGATTCATGAGTATGACGGAGGAAAATGGGTGCGCGAATCTGTCAGAGACGAGATTCGACGCAGTGTGGAACATGCCGATCGGATTATAGCCATCAGTGAGTCTACAAAACGTGATTTAGTGAAAATCTATGGTGTGTCGGATGATAAGGTAGATGTGGTTTACCACGGTTTTGAGCGTGTAGCAGGAGAAACGGCAGTGCCGGTGGGATTGCCTGAGCATTATCTGCTCTTTGTGGGAGAGAGGGGTGGATATAAGAACTTCAGGAAGTTTTTTGAGGCCTTCGCTCTTTTAAGCCGTAATTATCCGGAATTGCATCTTGTCTGCACCGGGAAGCCGTTTAATTCCGAAGAACGCAAGATGATTGCCGCGGCTTCATTGGAAGAAAAGGTAGTGAGCAGGTTTGTCAGCAGCGAAGAGATGCCGGGATTATACCGGCGTGCGGAATGCTTTGTGTTTCCATCCTATTACGAAGGGTTCGGGCTCCCGATTCTTGAGGCTTTCTCAGCCGGTGTGCCTGTGACGTTGAGCGGAACGAGTTGCTTTCCTGAAATCGCCGGGGACGGGGGAGCTTATTTTGACCCGCATAATGCCATGTCGATTGCCGAGACTGTCAGCAGAGTGATTGAGGACCCGGTGTGGAAGAGGAATCTGATAAAGAAGGCGGAACTAAGACTTACCGATTTTTCCTGGTGTCGCACAGGGGAGGAGACGGCCGGGGTCTATAGTCGCACTCTTGAACAGGCCGGAAGATGAAGGAAGACTGATGTTTTATGAAATTATTGAAGGAGAGAAGGATATGAGCGAGAGGAGAGCCGGGGAGTATAGCGGGGAAAGGGTTAGTGTTGTGACGGTGTGCCGCAACGCTCTTCCGATGTTGAAGAAGACTTTGGAAAGTGTGGGGAATCAGAGTCTGCGTTCAAAAATCGAGTATATCGTGATTGACGGGAAGTCAACCGACGGGAGTCCGGAATTTTGCCGGGAGATGCAGGAAAAGGGGGAGATAGATATTTTTTTGTCGGAAGAGGACTCCGGGATATATGACGCTATGAATAAGGGAACAGGGTTGGCTTCCGGTAAGTGGATAATGTTTATGAACGCCGGGGATGTCTTCAGTAGCCGAGATGTGGTTGAACGGTTGCTTGATTATGCAGATAATTTTCCGGAGTCGGGAGTGATTTACGGGGACGTAAGGAAGCAGGGAGCCGACGGAAAATGGGAAGTGAAGAGAGCCGGAGCGGCCCGAAATTCCCACAGGATGTTTTTCTGTCATCAGTCTGTGATGACGCTCACAAAGCTTCAGAAAGAATATGGGTTTGATTTATCCCACCCCCTTTCGGCAGATTTCAAATTCTTCAAGGTGTTGTTGAAAAAAGGTGTGGAATTCCGGCATATAGGGCTTCCGGTGGCTGATTTTGACACGGGAGGGGTGAGCAATCGCCGCCGTGCATTGGGGCTTGCCGACAATATCAGGGTTGTGATGGAGAGTGACGGGTTTATTGACAGGCTCCGGTTTCTTCCGCACCTTGTGCCGGTGTGGCTGATGTGCAAGCTTCGGGGGAAGGGTTAATCGATGGTGATTAATCCTTCTTCGGTTTTTAGCCGGCTTTCGTAGATTTTGGCAAGCTTGACGTAGGTGAAGATTGCATGGTTCACGGCAAAGACAAAGCCGGTGCGTCCATAGAAAATTCCACCCGTGATGAAATATTGTTTGCAGAATTCTTTTAGTGGAGAAAAAAACAACCGCATGAATGAGATATGGTTGAGCTTGGTGTCATTAGCCAATTTAGTGCTGGCAGTGTTTATCAGGTCAAACGCGCCGCTCAAGGAATGGGAGAGCTGGTTGAGTGCCAGATTTTCCATAGATGCGGGAATGCGATCGGTCTTCCCTGTGACTAAGAATTCCCCTTTTCCGTTTTTTCTTTTTACGAAGCGGGTGTGTATCTTTCTTACAAATCGAAGCTGATAGTCGGGATAGAGGGATTTTCTCCAACGGTTGAGGATGAAGGATTTTCGCGGGATGTAGAGTCCATGGACATGATCGGTGTTTTCAATATATTCTTCAAGATATGGAAGGAGCTCTGGAGAAATCGTTTCGTTATGATCAATCATGAGCAACCAGTTGGAGGGCGCATCCTGAATGGCTGCGTTGACGCGATCTTCAAATGTTCCTGTGTGGGTGCAGATAGTGCATCCCTTGTTGCGGGCAAGTTCAAGGAATTTTTCAGAGGCACCGTTGTCAACGATGAAGATTTCGTGGCAGTGTTTAAGAGAGTCCAACACCTTTTCAAGGTGCATGGTGTCTTCTTTTGTGGTGACTATAGCAGAAATAGGCATAGGAAAAGAGATAGATTAGGTCAGTAGATTCTTAAGTATAAAGAAAAAAAGCGATGTTGGATGCCAACATCGCTTTCGACTCAGTCGGGGTGACAAGATTCGAACTTGCGACCACACGCCCCCCAGACGCGTACTCTAACCGGGCTGAGCTACACCCCGAG
>CAMWXI010000126.1 GCA_947178175.1 uncultured Porphyromonadaceae bacterium
ATTTTTGTTGTGCACGTTCAAACGTCTGATTGACATCTACAGTTCCACTGCAGGTACGATTGACGCTTTGATGAAACTTGAATTGCCGAGTGGTGTTGAAGTAGAGATTAAAGTGTAATTAACGGCGAAAACCTATGTCGTTAAAATGAAGAATTAACCTATTAAAAAAGAAATGAAATTACCAGGTTTAATTGGAAAAAAAGTCGGAATGACTTCCGTTTTCAGTGTTGAGGGGAAAAGCATCCCATGCACTGTTATCGAATGCGGTCCATGTGTCGTAACCCAGGTGAAAACCTTGGAAAAAGACGGTTACGAAGCACTTCAGTTGGGTTTTGACGAGAAAAAGGAGAAACACACGACGAAGCAGCTAAGTGGGCACTTTAAGAAGGCAGGCACAACTCCGAAGCGTAAACTCGTTGAGTTCGCGGGATTTGCCGAAGAACACAAGTTGGGCGATGTGATTGACGTGACGCTGTTGCAGGACACGTCTTTCGTGGATATCGTCGGAACCTCTAAAGGTAAAGGTTTCCAGGGCGTTGTGAAACGCCATGGTTTCGGTGGTGTAGGACAGACTACCCACGGTCAGCACAACCGTACCCGTAAGCCGGGTTCTATCGGAGCATGTTCTACTCCGGCCCGTGTATTCAAGGGTATGCGCATGGGCGGCCGTATGGGCGGTGACAGGGTTACTGTAGAGAACTTGGAAGTTTTGAAGGTGATTCCTGAAAATAATTTGTTGTTGGTGAAGGGTTCTGTTCCCGGATCAAGAGGTTCATACGTAATTATTCAGAAGTAATGGAGTTAAGTGTACTAAACATTGCCGGACAGGAAACCGGCAGAAAGGTAGTGTTGGATGACGCTATCTTTGGAATTCAACCTAACGAACACGCTATCTACCTTGACGTAAAGCAGTTCCTGGCCAACAACCGTCAGGGTACTCACAAGTCAAAACAGCGGAATGAAGTTTCCGGTAGTACCAAGAAGCTGAAGAAGCAGAAAGGCACCGGCGGCGCTCGTGCAGGTAGTATCAAGAACCCGGAGTTCAGAGGAGGAGGTCGTGTATTTGGTCCCGTGCCAAGAGACTACAGCTTCAAACTGAACAAGAAATTGAAGAAATTGGCTCGTAAATCAGCTTTGGCAATAAAAGCAAGCGCAAATGCCGTGAAAGTCGTTGAAGATTTCACTTTCGAAGCACCGAAGACCAAGCAGATGGTTGCCTTAATCAACAACCTGAAGGTGAACAACGGTCGTCTGTTGCTGGTACTGGGCAAAGGAGGAGACGAGAACGTGCTCTTGTCCGCCCGTAACCTGCAAGGCGTGGAAGTGATGCGAGTAAGCGACATCGCAACTTACAACGTGATGAAGGCGAGAAACCTGGTGCTCGTTGAAAGTTCGGTAGAGGGCCTTAACGAAATGTTCAATCTTAACTAATCAGAGAAGAGATGGAAATCATAATGAAGCCCGTTTTGACGGAAAAGATGACAGCGCTTACGGAGAAACAGCACAAAGTGGCTTTCCTCGTGGCAAAGAATGCGAATAAGATTGAGATTAAGAAAGCAGTTGAGGCGATGTACGGAGTGAATGTGCAGGCCGTGAATACGCAGCGTTACCAGGGAAAAGTGAAGTCTCGCTATACCCGCGCCGGCGTAATCAAGGGACGTACAAACTCGTACAAGAAGGCAATTGTGACTTTAGCAGAAGGTGATAGTATTGATTTTTTTAGCAATATTTAAATAAGATGGCTGTAAGAAAATTAAATCCTGTAACGCCTGGACAAAGGGGAAAAGTAGTGAATACTTTCGAACAGGTGACTACAGATAGACCTGAGAAATCATTGTTG
This sequence comes from uncultured Porphyromonadaceae bacterium, assembly GCA_947178175.1. Taxonomy (GTDB): domain Bacteria; phylum Bacteroidota; class Bacteroidia; order Bacteroidales; family Muribaculaceae; genus Lepagella. The sequence continues at coordinate 1,841 of CAMWXI010000126.1, forward strand.
AGACCCTACAGCAAGACCGGTGGTCGTAACAACTCCGGTAAGATGACAATGAGATATATAGGTGGTGGTCATAAACGCAAGTACAGAATTATCGATTTCAAGCGGGAGAAGGAAAATATTCCGGCCAAAGTGGCTACAATCGAATATGACCCGAACCGTACCGCCCGTATCGCCCTGGTGGTGTATGCGGACGGAGAGAAGCGTTACATCGTTGCTCCGATCGGCTTGACCGTAGGACAGACGATTGAAAGCGGCAAGGGCGTCGCTCCGGAAATCGGAAACACGCTGTACTTGTCAGAAATCCCATTAGGTACAATCATACATAACATCGAGTTGCGTCCGGGACAGGGAGCTGTAATGGCTCGCAGCGCCGGTTCTTATGCTCAGTTGGTTGCAAGAGAAGGGAAATATGCTTCCATCAAGTTGCCTTCCGGCGAGGTTCGCATGGTGCTGGTGACTTGCAAGGCTACCGTGGGTACGGTATCTAACCCCGACCACTCTCTGGAACGTTCCGGTAAGGCCGGTCGTACCCGTTGGTTGGGCCGTCGTCCTCGTGTTCGTGGTGTCGTAATGAACCCGGTTGATCACCCGATGGGTGGTGGTGAAGGCCGCGCTTCCGGAGGTCACCCGAGATCACGCAAGGGCTTGTTGGCTAAGGGTTACAAGACTCGCTCACCGAAGAAGGCTTCTACGAAGTATATTGTTGAAAGAAGGAAATAATAACTGATTAAAACTTGATGTTATGAGTCGTTCGTTAAAAAAAGGCCCGTTTATTGATGTGAAGCTGGAGAAAAGAATCCTGGCGATGAATGAGACCAACAAGAAATCGGTTGTTAAGACCTGGGCTCGTTACTCCATGATTTCTCCGGATTTCGTAGGGCATACAGTAGCTGTACACAACGGTAATAAATTTATCCCGGTGTATGTGACCGAGAACATGGTCGGCCACAAGTTGGGTGAATTTGCACCGACACGTACCTTTAGAGGTCACGCTGACAAGAAGAAAAAATAAAGCGTGATGATGTTGAACAAATGAAGATTGTATAAAATGGGTGCAAGAAAAAGAATAAGAGCAAATCAGATGAAGGAAGCCCGGAAGCAGAAGGCTTTCGCTGTGCTGCATGATTGTCCTTCATCCCCTCAGAAGATGAGGTTGGTGGCTGACCTTGTACGTGGAATGGACGTACAGAGGGCATTGGATACGCTGAAATTTTGTCCGAAAGTGGCTGCTCGTCATGTTGAGAAGCTGTTGCTTTCCGCCATTGCAAACTGGAGCGTGAAGAACGACGGGGCGAGCATTGACGATGCTGCGTTGTTTATCAAGGAAATCTTTGTGGACGGAGCAGGTATTTTGAAGAGACTGCGTCCGGCACCGCAGGGACGGGCTCACAGAATCCGCAAGAGATCCAATCACGTGACTATCGTGTTGGGAAGTAAAACCGCTGTTGTTGAAAACACTGAAAAAGAGTAAAGCATGGGACAAAAATGTAATCCAATAAGCAATAGATTAGGTATCATCCGTGGATGGGATTCTAATTGGTTCGGCGGCAAGAATTACGGAGACAAGCTGGTAGAGGATTATAAAATCCGCAAATACCTGAACGCCCGTCTTGCAAAGGCCGGAATCGCAAAAATCGTTATCGAGCGTACTTTGAAGCTCATCACCATCACCATCAACACGGCGCGTCCGGGTATCATCATCGGTAAGGGCGGCCAGGAAGTGGACAAGTTGAAGGAAGAGCTGAAGAAGATTACCGACAAGGAGGTTCAAATCAATATCTTTGAAATCAAGCGTCCGGAACTGGATGCTGTGATTGTAGGCAATAACATAGCTCGTCAGCTGGAAGGCCGTGTCGCATATCGCCGGGCTATCAAAATGGCCATCGCTTCAACGATGCGCATGGGTGCCGAGGGTATCAAGATTTTGATTTCCGGACGTCTGAACGGTGCCGAAATGGCGCGTGCAGAGATGTTCAAGGAAGGACGTACCCCGTTGCACACGTTCCGTGCCGATATTGATTTCGCACAGGCTGAGGCCTTGACGACTTATGGTCTGTTGGGCATCAAGGTGTGGATTTGCAAGGGAGAGGTTTACGGCAAGCGCGAGCTTGTTCCGAACTCGCTGCTGCAAAGCCGTGACAACAGTAGCCGTCCCGCGGCAGCCGGAAAAGCTGACGGAAAGAAGGGCGGGTTTAAGAAGAGAAGAAAGTAAGTAGTCTTTTAATCAATTAAACAAAGAGCTATGTTACAGCCGAAAAGGACTAAATTTAGAAGAAGCCAGAAAGGTAGAATGAAGGGGAACGCCCAGAGGGGCAACCAGCTTGCATTCGGCTCTTTCGGCATCAAGGCGTTGGAAGAAAAATGGATCGAAGGACGCCAGATAGAAGCTGCCCGTGTTGCAGTGACGCGTTATATGCAACGTCAGGGACAGATTTGGATTCGCATATTCCCCGACAAACCGATTACCAAGAAGCCCGCGGAAGTACGTATGGGTAAAGGTAAGGGTAATCCGGAGGGATTCGTAGCACCTGTGACTCCGGGAAGAATTCTTTTCGAGGCAGACGGTGTTCCGTATGCAGTGGCAAAAGAGGCTTTACGTCTTGCAGCACAGAAATTACCTATTACGACGAAGTTTGTGGTTAGACGTGACTATGTGGAAGAATAGTCTTCCGACTATTAAGTGTAAAAATTAATTTGTCAGAGAGATGAAAAATTCAGAAATTATAGAAATGACCACAGCCGAGCTTAGGGAAAGAGTTGAGACCGAAAAGGCCGCTCTGAACAAGCTGAAGATGAATCATACCGTTACGCCGTTGGAAAACCCGATGCAGATTCCTGTAGCCCGTAAGACCATCGCCCGTATGATGACAGAATTACGTAAGAGAGAATTAACTGAAAAGAAGTAAAGCAATGGAAGAAAGAAATCTTAGAAAAGAACGTGTCGGTGTCGTGCTGAGCAATAAGATGGATAAAACTATCACCGTTGCTGTACACTTTAAGGAGAAACACCCGATTTACGGAAAATTCGTAAAGAAGACCAAGAAGTTCACCGCTCATGATGAAAAGAATGAGTGCAATATCGGTGATACCGTGAGAATTATGGAAACCCGTCCCCTCAGTAAGATGAAGAGATGGAGATTAGTTGAAATCATTGAAAGAGCTAAGTAATCATGATACAACAGGAAACCAGATTAGCAGTAGCAGACAACAGCGGTGCCAAGGAAGTGCTTTGTATCCGTGTTCTTGGAGGTTCCAAGAAGAGATATGCACGTGTCGGCGACAGAATCGTTGTGGCTGTAAAGAGTGCCCTGCCCAACGGAGACATCAAGCAGGGAAGTGTAAGCAAGGCCGTGGTCGTTCGCGTGACCAAGGAGTTCAAACGTCCGGACGGTTCTTATATTCGCTTTGACGACAATGCCTGTGTATTGTTGAAC
>CAMWXI010000127.1 GCA_947178175.1 uncultured Porphyromonadaceae bacterium
CCTTACACCTGCAGATATATAACCCCTGGAAAGAAGGCCGGTAATTGCTGTTTCATAAGCAATTACCGGCCTTCTTTTCTATATCTGAAGTCCCGTATATTATGTATGGCCGGGACTCTGTCCTTTTGACACGATTTCTAATTTCAGGTTATGAATCTTATTTGAATTTACCTCCCATTCCCATTCTGGATGCGTTCTGCATCATCTGTGACATCATTTTCTTGGAGGTTGCCATCTTCATGAGTTTGCGTGTCTCCATAAACTGCTTAAGGAGTTTATTGACATCCTGCACACTTGAGCCGGAGCCCTTTGCAATTCTCTGAACACGTGTTCCCTTTATCACTTCCGGATTCTGCCGCTCATACGGAGTCATGGATGAAATAATGGCCTCAATCCCTTTGAAGGCATTGTCATCTATGTCTATATCCTTTATAGCCTTTCCAACTCCCGGAATCATGGATGCCAGATTCTTAAGATTTCCCATTTTCTTTATCTGTGAGATCTGCTTCTGGAAATCCTCAAAATCAAATTTGTTCTTTCTGATTTTTTCCTGAAGGCGCTCAGCCTCCTTCTGGTCATAATTCTCCTGGGCACGCTTCACAAGCTCCACAATATCACCCATGCCCAATATGCGGTCGGCCATACCTTCCGGATTGAACTCCTGGATATCATCAAGCTTCTCGCCGGAACCTATAAATTTAATCGGCTTGTCAACCACCGCACGTATCGAGATAGCTGCACCACCCTTGGTGTCACCATCAAGTTTGGTCAGTATGACACCGTCATAATCAAGTCTGTCATGGAAAATTTTTGCTGTGTTGACGGCATCCTGACCGGTCATGGCGTCAACAACAAAGAGTATTTCCTGCGGGTCTACAGCACGCTTGATTGCTTCTATCTCCTGCATCAGCTCCTCATCGATTGCCAAGCGACCTGCAGTGTCTATAATCACCAGATCATAATTGTTCTTTCTGGCGAAATCAACGCCGTTACGCGCCACTGCCACAGCGTCCTTGCTCCCTTCTTCCATATAGACGGGCACATCAATACTGTCGGCTAAAACCTTCAGCTGCTCCATAGCAGCTGGGCGATGCACATCGGCTGCCACAAGCAACGGACGTTTCCCCTTTGTGGTGCGTAGTTTTTTTGCAAGCTTTCCTGAAAACGTGGTTTTTCCGGCACCATTAAGTCCGGCCATCATTATGATTGCCGGATGACCGTCAAGATTCACAGGAGTCTGCTCACCTCCCATAAGAAGTGCGAGCTCATCATGGACTATCTTAATCATCAACTCCTTCGGCTTCACCGCGTTTATCACATTCTGCCCCAATGCCTTTTTCTTCACATTGTCGGTGAATGTTTTTGCCACCTTATGGCTGACATCCGCATCCATGAGAACACGGCGCACATCTTTAAGAGTTTCCGCTATATTTATTTCTGATATTTTACCCTCGCCTTTGAGGATTTTAAACGAGCGCTCAAGCCGCTCGGTAAGATTATCAAACATCTCTTATCTGTTTTTTTACAATCTGTTTGTAGCTGTATCCGGAAAGATTACCGTAGGACGGAACTCGCGTGCCTCCTCCGGTGTCATCATGGCGTAGCTCATTATTATAATTACATCCCCGGGCTGGACTTTACGTGCCGCAGCCCCGTTGAGACATATCACTCCGCTGTTCTCCTCTCCGGCTATGACGTATGTGTCAAATCTCTCGCCATTGTTATTGTCCACAATCCATACCCGCTGACCTTCAAGTATACCTGACGCCTTCAATAGTGCCGAGTCAATTGTGATACTTCCTATATAATTCAGATTCGCCTCGGTGACTGTCACCCGGTGAATCTTTGAACTCATCATTTCTATCAACATAACAGTTCAATAAAATATACTGTTTGTGTTTACTCTCCCGAAGCTTACTTCCGGTATGCTATATTATCTATTAGACGTACTTTGCCGTTATAAACCGTGATACAGCCCACAATTTCCGGAGACTCGTCCCACTCCTCAACCGGTGAAAGAGTTCGTGCATCCACAATCTCGAAATATTCTGTTCTCATTCCGGGAACTGCATCTAAGCGCTCCACAACCATATCATGGGTCGCATGCACACTATGGTTGTGTGAATACTTCACGCTATCCTTCAACGCAGCATATATTTCAGGGGCGTTCTTCCGTTCTTCTTCCGACAAAAGGGCATTTCTTGATGATAACGCAAGACCATCGTCAGCACGCTTTATCGGACAAGACACTATCTCAACTTTTATTCCTTCGGAGGCTATCATGTTGCGTATGACTGCTATTTGCTGGAAATCCTTCTCTCCGAAATATGCACGTGTCGGACGACACAATCTGAATAAACGGCTTACAACCTGAGCTACACCCTGAAAATGACCCGGACGATATTTCCCTTCCATCACTTCAGCAGCCTGACCGAGTTCAAACCTGTGGGTTCCTGCTTTTTCCATCCCTTCAGGATACACCTCTTCCGGCGTGGGTGCAAAGACGGCATCTATCCCCTTTGAGGCCAAAAGGCGAAAATCCTCCTCCTCATTTCGCGGATAACTTGCGAGGTCTTCAGGATTGTTAAATTGTGTAGGATTCACGAAAACACTTGCAATGGAGACATCGTTTTCCGCAACACATCTCTCCACTAATGAAAGGTGGCCCGCATGTAAGGCCCCCATCGTCGGAACAAGGCCTATTGATCTTTTATTGTTCAGATTTCTTCCAACGAAATCTTCGAGCTCAGTTACAGTTCTTATTATCAACATAATATCTTGTATATGATACTCCAAGGCATTTATTATCTCCCGCTTCTTCCGGGGATATACCGCCATCAGGACACACATAGCAATGCAAAATTACAATATTTATTATAAAAGACAAACTCCCTTATATCAAAAGTTTTTCTAATTTATCACAGCCATTTTCAGTGTTCCTTTTTAAAACATGTTAAATGTAGTGTCTATCTCAATAATTTTCACTAAATTTGCATGATTTATAATAAATAGGTAGTTTGTCGGAAGTATAACCCTAACCATCTCTAAGTTTTTTGCCGACATATTCCCTATAACAACTGAAGACCTATGCCTAATCAAAGAATACTTTTCGTCAATCAAGAAATTGCTCCATATCTTCCCTCTTCTCCATCTGCCGATTTAGGGAAAGCACTCCCTCAGGCCATCCACGGAAAAGGTTGCGAAGTTAGGACTTTCATGCCTAAATACGGCACAGTCAACGAGCGACGAAACCAATTGCACGAGGTCATCAGACTTAGTGGAATCAACATCATTATCGATGACACAGATCATCCCCTCATCATTAAAGTTGCTTCCATGCAACCTTCAAGAATCCAGGTCTATTTTATTGATAATGACGACTATTTCCAAAAATCCGCAGACGACATTGACCCGGTGGGCTCTAATCGTGCCGACAACGATGAAAGAAACATTTTCTTCACCCGCGGCACTCTCGAAACAGTACGCAAACTTCGTTGGGAGCCCAACATAATTCACTGTTCCGGACTTGTTTCAGCTCTTATACCGATGTTCATCCGCACTCTGTTCCGGGATGATCCTGCTTTTAAAGACGCAAAATTGGTCTATTCAGTGCTTCCCGGTGAATTCACAACACCTCTTGACACAAGATTCTTTGATAAACTTACAGACGAACAAATCTCCTCTCAGGAACTTGATAAATTCAAGGGCCTTCCCCTTGACAGCAACTTGCTGCACAAAATGGCTGTTGAATATGCGGATGGTGTGATTTTCCATACAGAGTCTCAAGACGAAAATCTTTTGACCCGAATCAAGGAACGTGGAATCCCGTTTATGCAGGCTCCTCAAGAAGTTAACTCCGCAATCTACAAAGATTTTTACAAATCTCTTTAAAATCCGCCGACCAAATGAAGCTTTGCCGTTTCTTCATACCGATAGCCGCATCTCTGGGTCTCATTGCCTGCAACGACGATATTAGTCCGATAGGTCAGGAAATTGTATCAGGTGAAGTCGTAGTCAACATTGACTCAACCCTATATGATCTACATGGAAAGTCGGTTGAAGCTCTTCAACCTGATGCCAGGTCATCCACAACTCTGCTTGGCTCCATCTCTACACAGGACTATGGAAATCTAAGTTGTTCGTTCGTGACTCAGCTGTTACCGGCAACATCCATCAGTATTCCGTACTCTATCCCCCTTGAAAATGTGACTGATGCCAAGATGATTCTTCGCATGCCACGCACATCAATCACCGGTGACTCTCTCGCGCCCCAACAGCTTACGATCTATTCTCTTTCATCCCAACTCCCTTCCGATATCTCCTCAAACTGGAATGTTGACGGGAAGTACAATCCGGCAGCCATCGGAAAGGCCAACTATTCCCTATCAGCTATTGCCTTGAGCGATTCCGACTACACCAAACTTACGAACATCACAGTCAAAATACCGCTCGATAAAGCGATTGCCACTGACGCCGTGAAACGCTATCGCACCAATCCGGATATCTTCCAGTGGCCTTCAACATTTGCAAAATCATATCCCGGACTATACGTGAAATCTTCCTTCGGAAAGGGATGTATCGCCAATGTCTCCAATTTGAGCGTTTACGCTTATTATACCTACAAACGCACTACCAACGTTGTGGAAAACAACGTGTCAGTCTCTAAGGTGATTACTGTCACAGACTCAACTTGTCTCTTCACCTCCGCACCGGAAGTTATCTCCTCTTCACTCTTCTCTTATTCCCCGGCAGCATCCTTGAAATCACTTGTTGATGGTAACCATGTTGTCATCACCACTCCCGGCGGATATCATGCTTCAATCTCATTCCCGGCAGCCAAAGTGTTGGAAAAATTCTGGAAAAAACAGGTTGACCTAACTGTCATCAACAACCTTAAGCTCTCAATCCCTGCTTCTCAGGTACCTAATTCACTTGGCATTGACGTGCCTCCCAGTCTTCTCATGGTGCGTACGAAGGATGCCGGGACATTCTTCTCGGATGGAAAAATCCCCGACAAGAAGAATTCTTTTATTGCAGATTTCAACTCCACCTCCGGAATGTATGAATTTCCCTCTATGAGAAGTTATATAGTAGAGCTCAGCAAGAAGAAGCCGGAAGAAATAACCCCTGACGACACCGACTTCCTTCTGATCCCGGTGCTTCCAACTTATGAATCCTACACTAATCCTTACGACGGAAGCAAGATAACGGAAGTGACATCATGTGTCCCTTATCTCTCCTCTCCCCGCATGACATTGCTT
>CAMWXI010000128.1 GCA_947178175.1 uncultured Porphyromonadaceae bacterium
CGCTATATGCAAATCGACATCTGTTGCCGCACGGGGAATGGTGGGGTTGAATCCCGCTCCTTTGGCTTTCAGGACAAGATTGACTTCTCCTATACCGAAGTCGGGAAGGAACTCAAGCAGATTAAGGCGACTGACTCTGAGATTGGCATCATATCGCTCTGAGGTGAGATTTACCCCACCTTTCGCGGCGATATCTCCCTTTGGCGTCAGCAGAGACAGATCGGCGGTATATGCCGAACGGTTGGCGGTTGCCACTCCTTTAATCCTGAACTTGGGAAGCTCGAACCCTTTCAGACCTGCTATCTTATCTATCACTTTGGGAGCCACCACTTCTCCGTCTATATCTATATCTCCCTGTATGTTCTTAAAGTCCAAAGCATTGGCTACATTCCCGTTTGCGCGGAGATAAAACACCCCGGGCATGGATACGTTCAGACGGGGAAGATGCACGGAGGAGAGGGTGCCGTCGGCCTTAACCTCTGCCTTCAGGGGCTGACGACCCGGCAATTGCCGCAGGATGGGCTTGAGTGAGGGCATGAAAGCAAGGATGTCGTTCTGACCTACCGCCGCATCGGCCTGAACGTTTATTCCGGCTATAGGCTGCATGGCCATCAGGGCAAACGGTATGTCTGCCGTGGCAGATATTCTTGAATACGGAGTATTGACCGTCAGATTCTTCAGCGCTATTCCTGTCGTGTCAAGCCTGAAAACACCGGAACCGGAGGTCACTGACAGGCCGCACCGCTCGGTGGCCGTAAGTGAGTCTATAGGGAGAACCACCGTTGACGATTCGTTGTAGAAATCCTTAAGCACTATCCCTACATCCTTCACTTCTATATATGAGGGGTCAAAGCCGGGAAGGGGTCTCACTCCTTTCACTGCATAGACTCCTCCGAAATCCCGGATAGTTATCATCTGCGCCGAAATTTTCATCGGTGCCGAAGGGGCTGCCGTACTGTCTACCGGCACAGGATGTGCCGCGATATATTCGGGGGTGGGAGTAAGATATTTAAAATTCCCTTTATTCAACAGGATATTACCGGCAGTGATGCTGTTGTTGCGAAGGTTGATTTCGGCACGATCAATCGCCAGTTTTCCGGAGGCAAGACGAAGGGTGTCAATCGTAGGGAGCATTGACATTCCGAATGTGATATTCTCCACATCCAGATGGTCTGCTTTTATATAGAACGGTACTGAGGTAGTGTCGGGCGGTGTCGGCTTCTGCTTCCATACATTCATGTAGAGCTGTACATCTCCATTCCTGAGGATGGCGTCTTTAAGAATTATCTCACTCGCTGCAATATTGACGTTGGCTCCGGGCGTAACCCTAAGAAGTCCGGCGCGAATCTTCATTATCATGGAGGAATCCGGGGAGACCATCCGGTAATATCCGTCGAGAAGTGAGAGCCTGTTGACCTGAACATCCAATTTCAGCAAGGGAAGTAACTTCACATCCGCTATAAACTCTTTCGCCGACACCATCGTGTCGCCCTGCGCCTCTATCACATCCACGCCCTCCAGACTGACATCCAAGGGGAATTTCAACCGGAATTTATCTATCCCGATATTCATTCCGGTCTTATCTTTCACAACCTTGCACGCCACATCCTTCACAAAAGTCTGCACCGGCGGCACATACAATAATACCGGCACGAGGATAACCAATGCGAGGATGACTGCTGTCAGCCATCCTATGCCCTTCAGTGGAATCCTTATCCAGGGATTCAACTTATGTTTATGTGGTTTCCTCTCTTTTTCTTCTGTCGTCTCTTTGGAAGGACCGACGGGATCCGGAGTCCGGGAAGGAGGGGTGGAATCGTTGCTCATCTTGCTTCAGGTGGGGTTTCTTAATTTTTCAAGACACCGAACCGGGACGGGAACGGTCCATGATGCGCCATACTATCAATGCAAGGACCGCTCCTGCCACATCGGCTATCATGTCGCCAATCTCAAGGGAACGTCCGAGATGCATGCTTTGCTGCGCGAATTCTATATCTATTCCTATGACCGCTGACGCCAAGACAATACACCATCCCCACATCACCGGCAGTTTTGCCCATTTATGGGTGCGCGACCAATCGAAAAAACCTGCCATCGCAAGCCCTCCGAACATTAAGGCATGAACTATCTTGTCGGCTCCGGGAAACATCGGGATGTCTGTCTCCCCTAACGGATGCGGAGCCAGAGTGAGCCATAGTATGATGATTAATACAATGAATGTGAAGGTCCAGGAGGGCCATTTACTTACTTTCTCTTTTATGTTTTTCATGCCTGCAATACGGATTTTCTCGCTTTCGCCCTTTCTGCTTCAGATATATCTCTTCAACTTTCCGGCGTATCAGCTACTATCTTATAACAATCCGAATCTTGTTGTGGTTGTCATGAATGGGGATTTTAACAAAAAAAATCCGCGTCTTTCTTTTGACGTGGATTTCTTTATCTTTTCCCTGCTTCCTTCAGAAGCTGAATTAACAAGAGAAATAAGACTCTCCGTCTCCTTTTTATTTACGGATACCGAGTTCTTTCTTTGCAATTATCGCACGATAGCGATTGATGTCTTTGCGCTTCAGATAGTCAAGAAGGCTGCGACGCTGTCCTACCAATGCCTTAAGTGCGCGAGCTGTTGCAAAATCCTTGTGATTTGCTTTAAGGTGCTCTGTGAGGTGCTTGATACGGATGGAGAAGAGTGCAATCTGGCTTTCTGCGCTTCCGGTGTCGTTCTTTCCTTCACCGTACTTCTCGAAAATTTCCTGTTTCTGTTCTGCTGAAAGATGCATAATTAATTGAGAGTTACTTGGTTAATACAATAATACTCTTTTGCAAAAGGGATTTTTTTAGCCATCAGCTCTCTCCGATTGGCTCTCCCTTTCTTCAAAAAGCACGCAAATTTAATCATTTTTTCCCTTTCCTCCAAATTATTTACAAAAGGGTTGCGATTCTTTGTTTCTCTTTCATCTGCCGGCTCTCAGCGTCGAAAACATTCCTCTCTAATAATATTTCCCTTTCTGATTCCGTTTTTTTCATAGGATTGTTTAAATTTTGCTATATTCCCTCTTTATAATCCATTTTTTAGATTGATATGACTGATAAATTCTTTGCTCTTATGGTTGGCTCCGCCCTCCTTTGCTCCGTGCCTTCGCTCTCTTTTGCCCAAAGCGCTTTTGACGAGCAGTTTGTTGCATATCCCTCCTACAACGGCAATGACCTCGAACTCCTTCTCTCCGAGAACTCCACTACTTTCAAGCTCTGGAGCCCTAAAGCTGAGGGGGCCCGTCTTAACCTATATGACTCCGGCCATAATGGCGCTCCATATAGTGTGGTGGAGATGACTCCTATCCCCTCGGAAGGGACCTGGACCGCTACAATCCCTCAGAATCTCACAGGGAAATTCTACACTTTCAGGATTCTGAAAGACGGAAAATGGCTGGACGAGACTCCGGGCGTCTGGGCGAAAGCCGTTGGACTGAACGGCAAACGAGCCGCTGTCATTGACTTTGACACTACAAATCCCGAAGGATGGGCTGACGATAAAGGCCCGGAAGTGAAAAACTTCTCCGATGTTATTCTCTATGAAATGCACCATCGCGATTTCTCTCAACACCCCTCCTCTGGAATCGCCAATAAAGGTAAATTCCTTGCACTCACCGAAACCGGCTCACTTTCCCCGAATGGCGACGCTACCGGCATTGACCATCTCAAGGAGCTTGGTATAACCCATGTTCATATCCTCCCGAGCTACGACTATAATTCCGTAGATGAAGGAAATCTCCAACTCAACCAATATAACTGGGGATATGACCCCCTGAACTATAATGCGCCTGAAGGGTCTTACTCAACCAATCCCTCCGACCCCGCAACACGCGTAAGAGAGATGAAACAGATGATTAAGGCGCTTCACGATGCCGGGATAGGTGTGGTAATGGATGTAGTGTATAATCATACTGCCGACAACGATGGCTCTAACTTTGAACTCACTGCCCCCGGATATTACCATCGTCACTGGGATTCCGGAAATTATTCCGATGCCTCGGGGTGTGGGAATGAAACCGCCTCCGAACGCCAACAAATGCGCGATTTTATCATTAACTCCGTGAAATATTGGGCTGATGAATACCACATTGACGGTTTCCGATTCGACCTGATGGCTATTCATGATATCGAGACAATGAATGAAGTGGCGGCTGAACTTAAGAAAATCAATCCCTCGATATTTGTATATGGAGAAGGGTGGACCGCCGGCGACTCTCCTCTCGCTCCCGAACGACGCGCCTTGAAAGAGAATGTTGCAAAAATGGAAAATATCGCCGTCTTTTCCGACGACCTCCGTGATGCAGTCAAGGGGCACTACACTGATGTCGCCGACCGCGGGTTTGCCACAGGAAAACCGGGCCTGGAAGAAACGGTGAAGATCGGTATAGTAGCCGCTACTCCCCATCCGCAGGTTGACTACTCTAAAGGGAATAATTCCAAATTCCCGTATGCCTCCTCCCCGGAAATGATTGTCAACTATGTATCATGCCACGATGACCTCTGCCTGACCGACAAACTACGCAAGTCTATGGCAGGAGAACCGGAGGAGAATATGCTCGCTGCCGCCAAACTCGCACAGACCATTGTATTCACTTCTCAGGGCACACCGTTCATGTTTGCCGGCGAGGAGATTTTCCGCGATAAGCAAGGGGTGCATAATTCCTACAAGAGTCCTGACTCTATCAATGCCATAGACTGGAACAATAAATCAAATTATCGCGACCTCTTCAACTATTATCAAGGTCTGATTGCCCTGCGCAAGGCCCACCCGGCTTTCCGCATGACTTCCGCAGAAGATATTGCACGCCATCTTAAATTTGATAAGATTGACTCCGCAAAGACTCCTAACCTTATCTCATACTCCCTTAAAGACCATGCAAATGGCGATGATTGGAATGAGATTAAAGTAATCCTTAACGGTAATGCCGGAAAAGCAGAGGTTAAAGTGCCGAAAGGAGAATGGAAAATAGTTGCCGAAGACGGCAAAATCAATCCGCAAGGCCTCGGCACTTCCAAAGGGGGAAAACTCTCAATCGCTCCCTACTCCGCCCTAATCCTCGCCAGATAGCCAAATCCTCCCCATTAGCCCTATTGGCCCTATTAGTCTAATTAGTCCTATTAGCCCCATTAGCTCTATTAGCCCTATTAGCCTTATGAGCCTATTAGTCTTATAAGTCCTATTAGCCTTATTAGTCTTATTAG
>CAMWXI010000129.1 GCA_947178175.1 uncultured Porphyromonadaceae bacterium
GGTATGAAAATATTAGTTTTCACAGAGAAGCCTTTTGCAGCAGCAGCAGTAAAGGCGATAGAGAATGTAGTTAACGCATCAGGAAATGACCTTGAGCTCGTAGAGCGAGGCACACGCGAAGACCTTCTGGAAGCAGTAAAGACTGCAGATGCCCTCATAGTACGAAGCGACAAGATTGACGGAGAAGTTATGGATGCAGCTCCCAATCTTAAAGTAATAGTGCGTGCGGGAGCAGGTTATGACAATATTGACCTGGAGGCAGCCACAGCCCACAATATTTGTGTGATGAACACACCGGGCCAGAACTCCAATGCTGTAGCTGAGTTGGTATTCGGAATGATTGTGATGATGTGTCGTAACCAATACAATGGTACATCAGGCTCAGAACTGAAGGGTAAATCACTCGGTATCTACGCATTCGGACAGGTTGGTCGCAATGTTGCCCGTATTGCCAAGGGTTTCGACATGAAGATTGAAGCTCTTGACGTGTTCGTACCTGATGAGGTAATTGAGAAAGAGGGAGTTAAACCCCTTCACGATGTAAATGAGCTTTTCTCTCAGAATGATTTTGTATCACTTCACATTCCTGCAACTCCTCAGACCAAGAAATCAATTGGTTACGATTTGGTAATGAAGATGCCTAAGAATGGAGTTCTTATCAATACAGCACGTAAGGAAGTAATAGATGAAGAAGGTCTGAAGCGTGCGCTTGAGGAGCGTCCTGACCTCCGTTATGTATCTGACATCAAGCCTGACACAGCGCAGGAATTTGAGGATAAATTTGCAGCAAGAGTATTCTTTACTCCTAAAAAAATGGGTGCGCAGACAGCTGAAGCGAACTTTAATGCCGGGGTTGCCGCAGCTGAGCAGTCAATAGCATATCTTAAGGATGGATGGAATAAATTCCAGGTTAATAAATAATCCTTAAATATATACATATCATCAGGGGATTAGTCTGAGAAAAGGCTCATCCCCTGTTTTTTTTGCATAAGAGCGAAAAAAGGAATTGTGATTTTTTCTCTATTATACCAGTGAGAGTATGATGTTGTCTGAGGTCATGATTCCCGATTCAGATAGAGAAAGATTGTTTTGCGATAATATTAGCTGACTATTAGAAATAAATGATTCAGCCTTGCTAATCAGAATGTCAAGTTTTTTCTTGCCAAAGCGAGATGAAAAGTCTGAGAGGTCGATCCCCTCACGAGTGCGAAGCCTTAACATGATATATTCATCATGCAGTTCCTCAGCCGAGAGGGATTCCTCAGTGTGAGGAGGATTAAATAGAGAGGAATGATTGGAAATATAATATTTTAAATCCGGAAAATTCCCCCTTCTTAGCGATATTCCGTCAAAACTATGGGCAGACGGTCCAACTCCCAGATATGGGTGGAAATCCCAATATGAAGAATTATGTATGGAGCGATGACCGGGCTGAGCATAATTTGATATTTCATAGTGCTCAAAGCCGTTATCGTCCAGTATGGAGGAGGTCAATTTATAGAGGGAAAGATTGTACTCTTCATCCATTTCAAGAAAAGCACCCTTGTCCCTGAGGGTTGTTAATGGGGTTCCCTCTTCATACATCAGGGAATAAGCCGAAAAGTGAGTGGGATGAAGGGATAAGAGAGAGCTGATGGAAAACTCGAGAGAAGAGAGTGTTTGTCCGGGAATACCGAACATAATGTCAACATTAACTTCCGGGAAGGATTTGCACAGGATCCTGGTTGCTTCATAAGCGCAGTCTGCGGAATGATTACGATTCAGAAACGAAAGTTCTTTATCCACAAGAGATTGAACCCCCATACTTATGCGATTAATTCCCAGATTGGTCCAGGTTTTGATATTTTCAGAATTTACATCTTCCGGATTGACCTCGAAAGAGAATTCCTTTAACTCCGAGCAATCGAAAGTGTCATATATGGCAGAAACAAGGAGCTTCAGATTATTCTTAGGAATAAGGGAGGGGGTTCCACCGCCAATATATATAGTCCTCAACTTCGGGGAGATTTCTATTGCACGACTTTTAAGCTCCTTAATAAGATTTTCGGTAAAAATATCCCATTTTGCAATAGAAGCGCCGCCGCAGAAGAAATCACAATATATGCATTTTTTTCTGCAGAAAGGAATATGAACGTACAGTCCTGAATTATTTGGCAGGGAGGAAATCAAAGTAAAGAATAATAATCCGGAGAAGAGACAACGGAAAGGTATAAATTTTTTACAAAAATAGGGTAAAAAATAGAGTAAGACCAAAAATAATTGTTAATTTTACAAAAAAGGCACAGCATTGACCTTAACGGCATAGGCTTAATAGGTTCACAAGATGCAAAGCAGAGAAAAATTAGCCCGAAACTGAGAAACAATGGGATTATGGAGCAGAAAGATTACACTCAGGAAATAGAAAAACGAGCGCAGGAAGTGTTTGACATCATGTCTGTACGCACAAGCCCTGAGGATATGATTCGCTTGAAGAGTGCGTTTGAGTTAGCTCGTGACGCACATTCAGAGCAGAAACGCAAGACGGGAGAACCCTATATCTTTCATCCCATAGCAGTGGCAAGAATTTCAGCAGATGAATTGCATTTAGATGTCAATTCAGTGATTGCTGCCTTTTTGCATGATGTGGTTGAAGACACACCTATTGTTCTTGACACATTGCAGGAGAAGTTTGGCTCGGATGTATCTTTTCTTGTGAAGGTTGTGACCAAGCAGAAAAAGGATAAATATGAGATGTCGAAACAGCTTGATAATTTCAAGCAGATGTTGAATTCAATGCAACAGGACATCCGACCAATGCTTGTGAAGCTTGCCGACCGACTTCATAATATGCGCACTCTTTCATCAATGCGTACGGACAAGCAGATGAAAATAGCGGGAGAGACGGACTATTTCTATGCACCGCTTGCCACTCGGTTGGGCCTGTATGATGTAAAGACAGAGCTTGAGAATCTATCGTTGAAATTCCGTGTTCCTCATGAGTATGAAAATCTGCAGAAAAAGCTAAAGAAAGATGAGGAAAGCAACAAGCATAGGCTTGAATCCTTTAAGAATGCTATTCGGATGCTTCTCGAGGAGGGAGGAATAAAGGCCAAGGTGACTTCTTCTTATCGTCAGCCATACAGCTTATGGAGAAAGATGAGAAAATATGGAGATGATTTTGACCATTTGAAATATCGTCATTTTGTAGATATCATATTTGAGAATGAGCCGGGAGTTCGAGAGAAGGATATGGTTTTGAAGATTTACTCCTTGCTTACGGATAGATTTAAAGAAAAACCGGGAGGGATTTCAAATTATATAGATACACCGAAGGAAAACGGTTATCAGAGTTTTCATATAAAGCTACTTGCTGATTATGGCAAATGGGAGGAGGTGCACATCAGCAGCGACAGGATGGCTATAAATTCAAAGTATGGATGGTTATCTGAAACGCAGGAAGAGACCATAAAGAAGTGGCTTACCAACTTCAGAAAAAATCTGAAAGACCTATCCAAGAAGGGTAAAGACGAGAAAGGGTATTTTGAAAATGTTGTGGCCTCTTTCTACAACGATGACATAATGACCTTTACACCTAAAGGGAAGCCGGTTGTTCTCCCACAGAAATCAAGTGTAATAGATTTCGCATACGAGATTCATAGCGATTTGGGGAATCATGCTAAATATGCCAAAATCAACGGACGTCTTGCATCAATAAAGACCCCGTTGCATAGAGGAGACATAATAGAGATATATACAGATAAGAATTCTCATCCTGATTCATCATGGCTTGAGTGTGCGGTAAGCTTCAAGGCAAAGAAAGCGATAAATGCTTATATATCCTCACGTCCCAAGAAGGAATTTGAGCGATGTCAGTGCTGTCTGCCTATTCCGGGAGAGGAAGTGATTGGTTTTAAAGAGAAAGACGGAGCAATAACTGTCCATAAACGTGATTGTCCTGTGGCTATCAAGCTGGCTTCACAATTGGGTGATAATATACAGGCTGTAGATTTTAAGGCCGATAAGACACTCTATCCGGTAGAATTAATGGTAAGATGTATAGATCGTTCCCATATGATAATTGATCTCGTGGAGTGTATCTCCAATGAACTTAATCTCTCCATCGGAAGTATCAACACTACAACTAAAGATGCCATAGTGGATCTACGTATCACATTAGGAGTTCACTCATATAAAGAACTAAAGGAGATATTGCGTCACATATCGGATATACCGGATGTAGATGAAGTGCAGGCTAAAGCAGTTTTAGGATAAAAAGGATAGGAAAAATAATAAAAGCATCGCATTAGCGATGCTTTTTTATTATAGATGCTTTTTTATTATAAATGAGATAAAATTGTTGAATCTAAAAAAAGCGGGAGACTATGTTCAGTTAGTGACGATTCGGCGAGCGCCTACATATCGATTGAGATAATAACCCTCAAAGTTGCTGACTTTCACGCCTCTGATGCTTGCATGTATGAAAGAGAAAGTGCCCTTTTCATTGTCAGCGGAAACGACTATACCAACATGGCCGACATTCTTGCCGCTGTTGCGGCTTGTGAAGAAAACGAGGTCTCCTTTACGAAGGTCATTTCTTGACACAGCTACACCGTCGTTATATTGGAGACGGGAAGCGGGGCTGATGTTATAGCCGAACTGCTTATAAACATAGCTTGAGAAGCCGGAGCAATCAAATTGGTTTGGCCCTTTTGCTCCATGAACATATCTTTTGCCGATATGACGATGGGCTTCTGCTAAAAGATCAGTGATAAGTTTGTTTGATTCAGCAGACAAACCTGAAACGCTTTGTTCACGTCCCTTAACATCATTCTTGATGATGTCGGAAATGACACTATTGTCAAGACGGGACTTATGGTTGGCGAGCTGAGCTTTGTGTGCTTCGCGATGAGCGTTGGAAGACTTTTTGGTCTGTGCGAAACCCGTAAATGTGAATGCAAATATTGAAAGGGCGACAAGCGCTATTTTGATTTTCATGATGATTCTAAATTGAGAGGGAAATATCGTATATTTCCTTTTTGCACTGCAAAGATAATGAATAAAATTTATACATCCAAATAAAATGTGGTTAAAATCAATAATTTAACAATCATTTAAGAATTGCACTCCATTTGTGGATGTGTGCAAAATCGGAGTTTTTGACCAATTATTGATGGCTATTCACAATGACTTATGTCT
>CAMWXI010000130.1 GCA_947178175.1 uncultured Porphyromonadaceae bacterium
CCTTCAAAGAACAGGTGTTCTGTACGGCACAGACCGATACCTTGCGCGCCAAAGTTACGGGCCTGAACTGCATCACGGGGAGTGTCGGCATTTGTGCGAACAAGTGTCTTTGTATATTTAGCCGCAAGATTCATAATAGCAGCGAAATCACCACCAATTTCAGGTTCTGTGGTAGGCACCTGACCTTCGTAAACATCACCGGTTGAGCCGTTGAGGGAGATCCAGTCGCCTTCTTTGTAGACCTTACCGTCCATTTCGACAGTCTTTTCCTTGTAGTCTACCTTGATTTCACCGGCACCTGATACGCAGCATTTGCCCATACCACGGGCAACAACTGCAGCATGTGAGGTCATACCGCCACGCATTGTAAGTATACCCTGTGCAACTGCCATACCGCGGAGGTCTTCAGGAGAAGTTTCTATACGCACCAGAACAACCTTCTTTTTCTTTTCTGCCCATTCTTCTGCATCTTCCGCTGAGAATACAATCTGTCCGGTTGCAGCACCGGGGGAGGCGGGGAGACCCTTAGCGATAACTTTTGCTCTCTTCAGACCGGATTTGTCAAATACGGGGTGGAGGAGCTCGTCAAGTTTCTGAGGCTCCATGCGAAGGAGTGCGGTCTTTTCGTCAATCATTTCAGCACGGAGAAGATCCATGGCGATTTTCACCATTGCCTCACCTGTGCGTTTACCATTACGTGTCTGCAGCATCCAAAGTTTACCATCCTGAATGGTGAACTCCATATCCTGCATGTCACGATAGTAATCCTCAAGTTTATGAGCGATGCCTATAAGTTCAGAAGCACAATCAGGCATTGTTTCTTCGAGAGAAGGATATTTTGAGCGACGTTCTTCCTCTGTAATTCCCTGAAGTTCTGCCCAACGACGAGAACCTTCTACAGTGATCTGCTGGGGAGTACGAATACCGGCCACAACGTCTTCACCCTGAGCGTTGATAAGATATTCACCATTAAAAATATTTTCACCTGTAGCAGCGTCACGGCTGAAGCAGACACCTGTTGCTGAGTTGTCGCCCATGTTACCATAAACCATCGCCTGAACATTTACAGCGGTTCCCCATTCTTCAGGAATCTGATTCATGCGACGATAAAGGATAGCACGTTCATTCATCCAGCTGTCAAACACCGCACAGATACCACCCCAGAGCTGCTCCCAAGCAGATTCCGGGAAGTCTTTGCCTGTATATTCCTTAACAGCCTTTTTAAAGAGTGCAACGAGATTTTTGAGGTCCTCTACATCAAGGTCATTATCAAACTTAACGCCTTTTTCCTCCTTAACCTTATCCATGATTGCCTCAAAGGGATCAATGTCGGTTTTGCTCTGAGGCTTCATTCCGAGGACAACGTCACCATACATCTGAACGAAACGGCGGTAAGAATCCCAAGCGAAGCGGGAATTTCCGCTCTTTTCAGCCATAGTAGCTACAGTAGCATCATTCATACCAAGATTAAGGACAGTGTCCATCATACCGGGCATAGAAGCGCGGGCACCTGAGCGTACGGAAACGAGAAGGGGATTAGAGGGGTCATTGAATTTTTTGCCGGTGAGTTTCTCTACATGAGCAATAGCCTTTTCTACATCGGCTTTGATATCTTCAACAACTTTATCACGTCCATACTGAGTATATTCGGTACATACTTCAGTTGTGATTGTGAAACCGGGAGGTACAGGCATGCCGAGTAGGTTCATCTCAGCAAGGTTAGCACCTTTTCCACCGAGAAGATTTCTCATCCCGGCATTTCCTTCGGCTTTTCCGTCGCCGAAAGTATAAATTTTCTGTGCCATTTTAAGGATAAAATATTTAATTAAAATAAATTAGTCTGCATATTAGATGTGAAATCAATCCGAAAGACTTCCTTCGGATAAAAATTCCATTTTTGAATGAGTATATGTTTCATTCAAACTTTTGCAAAATTAATAATAATATGTCAATCTATCAACTCTTCACTTAAGAATTGTGTTATAAGTCTATGAATTAGTTATGCTGTTTTATAAATCCGGCTATAAGTTTTTCCCAAAAGATAAGTATTTGTTTGAAGAATATGAGTGAGAAGAAAGAATTCTGGACGCGAGATAGGATTATGTGGCTGATTATCGGAACCCTGATAACCATAGCGGTAGGTTTTCTGATATGGTATCTTTCTGATGTGCTCCTGCCATTTTTTGCCGCATGTCTTCTTGCGTATCTTTTAAATCCTTTAGTGGAACGATTTATGAAATGGTTTCATCTTCGCAAACGACTGCCGGCTGTCATTATAACACTTCTGATAGTAGGTGGAGTTCTTACCGGCATAACATATCTATGTATGCCATTAATTCTAAACGAAATCAATACTCTTTCACAAATTGTCAAACGATATATCTCACATCCGGATTATTCCATGATATTCTCACGTTTACCTTGGGAGTGGCAACAATACCTCAGAAATTTCAATCCGGAACAACTGACATCTTTAATAAGCACAAATCACATTACTTCAATTTTTAATCAAGGCACAAATCTGTTTGAACGTTCACTTGACTATTTAATGAAAATCATTGAATGGGCTTTGATGTTTATCTACATTCTTTTCATACTTATTGACTACGATCAGATTGCGTCCGGCTTCAAGAAAATTTTTCCGCAAAAATACAGAGCCAAAGGGATGAAAGTGGTGGAAGATGTCGAAAAAGCCATGAACAGTTATTTTCGGGGACAGGGATTAGTAGCCCTATGTGCAGCCATAATGTATTCAATCGGATTCACCATCGTTGGACTTCCATTAAGTCTGTTTATGGGACTCATAGTGGGAATTCTGTATATGATTCCTTATTTCCAATACATCACCCTCCTCCCGGTTTTATTGTTATGTTTTATTAACTCATTGGATGGGGGATCGTTCTGGGGACTATTTGGAGAATGTCTTCTTGTTTACCTCATTACCCAAAGTATCTGTGACTATATACTCACTCCGCATATAATGGGTAAAGAGATGGGGTTAAATCCGGCTGTAATTTTATTGGCATTATCTGTCTGGGGAAGTCTGTTAGGAATAATCGGGATGATCATAGCGCTTCCCGCTACAGCTCTGATATTGTCTTATTACGAGACGTATATAAGTAACAGGGAATAAATTACTTTTCAGATAATCTTTTCGTAGCTAATTCGTTTGCAATCTTAACGGCCTTTGAGATATGGTCACAGATATGATCAGACGGAATAAGAGAATCGATACCTGCAGAGTGAAGGGATTCGCTGACATTCGGCTGGACTCCGGAAAGGACAATATCAATACCCTCATTCTGACTTGATTTAATCAGAATCTCAAGATTGTGAATACCGGTTGAGTCTATAAACGGCACTTTTCTCATTCTTATAATTCGCACTACAGGATGAAGATGCGCAGTATTTCTCACAACTTCATCAAATTTAGTAGCGGCTCCAAAGAAGAAAGGTCCATCTATTTCATACACAGAAACACCCTCGTTAAGATTAAGTACTTCGTGAGTGTCCGTATCATTCCCTAAAGAGGCATCCAATTGTTCACCATATACCCTGACTGTAGTATTCTCTGTTACCCGACGTAGAAAGACAACAACTGCAAGGAGCATACCGATTTCGATTGCTATGGTAAGGTCAAATATTACTGTCAGAAGGAAAGTGACGGCCATTACCCAAACATCACCTTTCGGGTTATTTACCATTCCTTTTATAACTCTCCATCCACTCATGTTATAGCTGACAACTATAAGGACTGCTGCCAGACAAGACATCGGGACAAGATTAATCAAAGGCATGGCAAACATGAATATTATAAAAAGAACTATGGCATGAATAATACCCGCAACGGGTGTTCTACCCCCATTCGTGATATTAGTCATTGTACGGGCGATAGCTCCGGTCACCGGAATCCCGCCGAAAAGGGGAACTGTAATATTTGCCAGACCTTGTCCGATGAGCTCAGTGTTACAATTGGTTCTGTCTCCCGTCACTCCGTCAGCCACTGTTGCACTCAACAAAGATTCAATAGCTCCCAACATAGCGATTGTGAAGGCTGACGGGAGAAGGAGATTGATGGATTCCATATTAATACCGATACTATGAGGTTGCGGTATGTCGGTTGCCATATTTCCGAACCTGTCGCCGATAGTCTGCACTCCATCAATTCCGAAATATTCCTTTAAGACCCAAACTAATAATGTAATGATAATTATAGCAATTAAGGCACCGGGGAGGCGTTTAGAAAGTTTCGGAACTAAGATAATTATCAATAAAGATAATATAGCAATAAGAGTGGTAACAAGATTAACCGTTGAAAAATTATCAAAATACACGCACCATTTACCTAAGAAGTCACCCGGAATCTTCTCATTGATCGACAGTCCGAAAAAGTCTGGCATCTGAGTTGAGAAAATTGTCAAAGCAATACCGGCAGTAAAACCGACAACAATAGGATACGGAATGAATTTAATGACAGTCCCCAGGTGAAAAACACCCATAAGAACAAGGATGCACCCAGCCATAAAGGTAGCTATGGCAAGTCCGGAGAGACCGTACATCTGAATGATGTTGTAAACAATGACGATAAAAGCACCTGTAGGGCCACCGATTTGCACACTATTGCCGCCAAGGGCAGAAACTATAAACCCTCCAATTATTGCCGTGATAAGACCTATGGAAGGAGAGACCCCACTCGCAATACCAAAAGCAATTGCCAATGGAAGAGCGACAATTCCTACTACAATACCTGCGATAAGGTCTTGTTTGAATTTTGCCGCTGAATAATTTTTTATAGCAGACCCCAGTGACGGGTGAAAATCAAGTGTGGGATGCATGATCAAAAGATTAATTAGTATTACTTCCTTAAAAAACGGGCACAAAGTTAATACAATAGAAATAAATTCACAATTAGATTCAAAAATTTACAAAATTTCACAATTTGTTTTGCCTAAACAAACGTTAAATTCAGGGTTGTATAATAC
>CAMWXI010000131.1 GCA_947178175.1 uncultured Porphyromonadaceae bacterium
CTCTGCAGGTGCACCACATTCAGCTGAAATAGTTGTGGAAGCTATCTCAGAAGAAAATCCCTTTGAGAACAAACCGAAAGGGAATGGAATCAGAGAAAAGATGCTTAATCTCCTTAAAGAACCTGACGTCTCTTCACAAAAGGGTCTGATAGAGATGTTTGATTCAAGCATAGGAGCTTCAACAGTTTTGATGCCATTCGGAGGAAAGAATCAGTTGACTGAGACACAAGTGTCTGTGCAGACACTACCGGTTGGAAATCATGTCACCCACACGGCCTCCATAATGTCATTCGGTTTTAATCCCGTGATAAGCACCTGGAGTCCTTATCACGGCGCAGCATACGCTGTGGTTGAGTCGATTGCAAAAGTTGTGGCTGCCGGCGGAAACTACTCTGGAATGAGATTCTCTTATCAGGAGTATTTCGAGAAAATGAGTTCTCCAAAAGCGTGGGGTAAGCCGCTATCAGCCCTCCTTGGAGCATTGAGAATGCAGTTGGAATTCGGACTTCCCTCGATCGGAGGGAAAGACTCCATGAGTGGAACTTTTGCCGACATCTCTGTTCCCCCGACATTGATAGCATTCGGAATCACAACTATAGATACCCGCAAGGTTATTTCAACTGAATTTAAATATGAAGGAGAGAATATCTATCTTCTGTGTCATACGCCTCTTTCCTCCGGGATGCCTGATTCTAAAGCTCTTATGGGAAGCTATCAGAAATATAATGAAGCGGTTGAAAGAGGAGAGATTACCTCAGCTTATGCTCCGGGAGCAAGAGGCATAGCCGAAGCGGTTTCAAAGATGTCTTTCGGCAACTCTATAGGCGCGATCATAACTATTGAAGAGAATGACCTATGGAAGATGAATTATGGATCCATAGTATTCACTTCTCGCAAAACTGCCGAAGAACTTGCGATTCCCGATATAGAGAAAATAGGAGTGACAACTGCTGAACCGGGACTTTCTATAAATGGAGAGTTGATGGAGATTTCAGAACTTATTGAGGCAAATAGAAATCCTTTCGTCAGTGTCTACCCTGACAGGAGTGGCGTCAAAGGCAGAGTAATTGAGCCGGAAGTTAAAACTTCCTACACGGAATATGCCGGGGAGAAAGT
The DNA here is from genome assembly GCA_947178175.1 of uncultured Porphyromonadaceae bacterium. Classification (GTDB taxonomy): domain Bacteria; phylum Bacteroidota; class Bacteroidia; order Bacteroidales; family Muribaculaceae; genus Lepagella. The sequence continues at coordinate 1,117 of CAMWXI010000131.1, forward strand.
TGAACATCCGGTTGTATATCTTCCATCCTTTCCCGGGACTAACTGCGACTATGACATGGAAAAGGCATTCGTAAGAGAAGGAGGGAATGTCATCAGAAGCGTATTCCGGAATCTCACAGCCGACGATGTGGATACATCAGTAGATGAAATAGCCCGAAACATTGATAATTGCCATATTCTTGCACTGAGTGGCGGATTCTCCGCCGGCGATGAACCGGACGGCAGTGGAAAATTCATAGCCAGTGTGTTGCAAAATGAAAAGGTTAAGAATGCAATTGAAAAATTGTTGGCAAGAAATGGTCTGATTCTTGGAATTTGCAACGGATTCCAGGCATTAGTGAAATCGGGGCTTCTTCCATACGGAAAAATAGGAGAGATGACAATCGATTCTCCCACATTGTTCCGCAATGACATCAACCGTCACATCTCTCAGATTGTCACAACCCGCGTAGCCACTCTCGGATCTCCCTGGCTTCATGGATTTAAGGCCGGAGAATTACATCAGGTTGCCGCCTCTCATGGAGAAGGTAAGTTCACTTGTTCTCCGGAAATGGCTCAGCAACTTGCCAAAGATGGTCAAATTGCCTTCCAATATACTGATTTGGAGGGTAATCCTACTATGGAATCTCCTTTTAATCCCAATGGATCAACACTGGCTATTGAAGGGATTATCTCACCGGATGGCAAGATACTTGGAAAAATGGGACATTCCGAACGATTCGGGGAAGGATTGATGCAAAACATCCCCGGCAACAAAAATCAAAATATCTTCGCTAATGCGATAAATTATTTCAGAAAATAACTCATAAAAACATACCTACACAATGGAACAGAAAGAAATGCTCTACGAAGGGAAAGCAAAACAAGTGTTTTCAACTGATGAACCCGACAAAGTAATCATCCACTATAAGGATGCAGCTACAGCGTTCAACAACATCAAGAAAGCAACCATCGAAAATAAAGGAGTCCTGAACAATGAAATATCCACAATAATTTTCAAGCGCCTTAAGGAGGCTGGGATTCCTACCCACCATATTGAGACCCTCAATGAGCGTGACCAATTGTGCCTGAAGGTTGACATTGTACCTCTTGAAGTAATAGTCCGCAATGTTATCGCCGGTTCTATGGCCAAGCGTCTCGGAATCGAAGAGGGAACAGAAGCTCCGAATACAATCTTTGAAATTTGCTATAAAGATGACGAGCTTGGAGACCCGCTGATCAACGATCACCACGCTGTAGCATTAGGCGCCGCTACCTACGACGAACTGAAAGAGATCTACGATCTGACCGCAAAAATCAACGAGACTTTAAAGAAACTCTTCGATGAAATCAATATCCGTCTGATTGACTTTAAAATTGAATTCGGGAAGACTGCCGATGGCAAAATCGTTCTTGCAGATGAAATTTCTCCGGATACCTGCCGTCTCTGGGATGCTTCAACAAATGAAAAACTTGACAAAGATCGCTTTCGTCGCGATATGGGAAAGGTAATTGAAGCTTACGAAGAGATTGACAGCCGTCTGAGTTCCTTAAAGTAGTTTGAAGGTATGGCTAAAAGTTATGAAGCATCCGGTGTGAATCTGGAAGCAGGATATGAAGTAGTGAGCCGCATTAAGAAACATGTGTCTTCTACTGTCCGTCCGGGGAGCATGGGAAATATCGGAGCGTTCGGAGGGATGTTTGACCTTGGTTCACTCAATTACGAACATCCTATTCTCGTCAGTGGCACTGACGGAGTAGGAACAAAACTCAAAATTGCCTTTGCCACCAACTGTCATGACACAATCGGGATAGATGCGGTAGCCATGTGTGTCAATGATGTTCTGGCGCAAGGTGCCCAACCTTTGATTTTCCTTGACTATGTGGCGGTAGGAAAGAACGACCCGGCTGTAGTGGAGAAGATTGTAGCAGGGGTAGCAGAAGGTTGCCGACAGGCAAATTGTGCCCTCGTTGGTGGAGAGACGGCTGAAATGCCCGGGATGTATGCTCCTGAGGATTATGACATTGCCGGCTTCACTGTTGGAGCAGTTGAGAAAAACAAACTTATAGATTGCTCTAAAGTAAAGGTTGGTGACCAGCTTATAGGTTTACCTTCCACCGGTGTCCATTCTAACGGTTTCAGCCTGGTAAGAAAGATTGTAGCTGACAATAATCTGGATTTTAATAAAAGCTATCCATTCACTAATGGTGAGACATTAGGGAAAATGTTGCTTACTCCCACAAAGATTTATGTCCGTCCTATTCTGAAACTTCTTGAGGATGTGGATGCTCACGGAATAGCCCATATCACAGGTGGTGGTTTTGACGAGAATATTCCGAGAATTCTCAAACCGGGTCAAGGTGTCATAGTGAAGGAAGGAAGTTGGGAAATTCTGCCCGTATTCAAGATGCTTGAAGAACTCGGACATATTCCACACCGTGAGATGTTCAATATCTTCAACATGGGGATTGGAATGGTTGTGGCGGTTGACTCATGTAATGTTCCCGGTGCTCTTGAAATTCTTCAATCCGAAGGATTAAATCCTTCCGTGATTGGAGAGATTGTAGAGGGAGAAGGTGTTAAAATTGAAATGTGATGAAACATCGGATAGCCATATTTGCAAGTGGAAACGGCGGAAACTTTGAAGCTATAGCAGAAGCTGCTATTGAAGGCAGGATGGGAGACGTAGAAGTAGCTCTATGTGTCTGCGACCATCCGGGTGCACGTGTCTGTGAACGTGCCGAACGTCTCGGAATAGAACTGCTTTGCTTTAATCCCGGGGATTTTCAAAACAAAGCAGCCTTTGAAACCATGATTGCTGACACTCTGGACAGCAAAGGGATTGAGCTCGTTTGTCTGGCAGGCTACATGAGAATCATCGGAGACGTTCTCCTAAAAAGATATGGAGGGAGAATTATCAATATTCATCCGGCACTTCTCCCGTCGTTCCCCGGAGCCCATGGCATTCGTGATGCCTATGAGTACGGCGTAAAGGTGTACGGAGTCACAATTCATTATGTTGACAGTGGTGTTGACACCGGGAAGATAATTGCACAGAGAGCATTCCCGTATACCGGGAATAATCTGGAAGAACTGGAGGGAATGATACATTCTGTAGAACATCCTTTATATGTGGAGACAATCACACAGTTGCTTAAGGGAGACCTATAAATATTAAATTTGAAAGAATGAGAGCTTTAATAAGTGTAAGCGATAAAAGAGGAATAATTGAATTCGCATCCTCGCTCAAGTCATTTGGTTGGGAAATCATCGCAACCGGCGGCACAATGACTGCCCTTCGTAATGCAGGAATTGAGGTAACGAACATCAGCGATGTCACCGGATTCCCGGAAATCTGCGACGGCCGTGTCAAGACACTACACCCCAAAGTGCATGGAGCCCTTCTTGGCCGCAGGGACCTTGAAGACCATCGCAAGCAAATGGCTGAAAATGGTATTGAACCGATTGACCTGGTGTGTGTGAATCTCTATCCTTTTGAAGCAACGATTGCTAAAAAAGATGTCACAGTTGAAGATGCGATTGAAAACATAGATATAGGGGGTCCATCAATGCTGAGAAGCGCCGCCAAGAATTTCAAGGCTGTCACAGTGGTCTGCGACCCGGATGACTACAACCTTATTCTAAATGAGATTAAGGAACACGGTGACACTACTGAAGAGACACGTCTCAGACTAAGTGCTAAAGCATATACCCACACCGCTTTATACGACTGCCATATAGCCGAATATATGCGCAGGATTGCAGGACTAAATGAAAAATTA
>CAMWXI010000132.1 GCA_947178175.1 uncultured Porphyromonadaceae bacterium
TCACGCATGGGGTCGCGGGTTCGAGTCCCGTCCGCACCGCCGAGGAGAGAGGATGAGCAGCAATGTTAGAAATTTTTCTACTTGCTGCTCATTTTTCATTTTAACCTATCGTTCTCTTTCTTTGACCCCTCATCACAAGCAATCTGATGCCGGGGACCAAATCCTCAGAATTAGATTTAACAACAGACACTTTATTATAGAGAGATGATTGCCATAATTAACGGCCCCAATCTCAATCGGCTTGGCTCCCGGAATAAAACCATTTATGGAGATTTCACATTGGCGGAATTGAGTGAAAGCATACGTGGACGGTTTCCCGGGGAGGATTTTGTATTCCTTCAGTCGAATATTGAAGGGGAGCTTATAAATTTTATTCAGCAATGTGATGTTTCGGGCGATTTTTCGGGAATAGTCATCAATCCGGGAGCGTATGCCCACTATTCGTATGCCTTGGCGGATGCTTTCCGTGACTGCACATTGCCGATTGTGGAGGTGCACATCTCCAACATCCATGCCCGGGAGGATTACCGTAGCCGAAGCGTGACGGCAGAGGGCGCCACCGGCATTATTTCCGGATTCGGAGCTGAGAGCTATATGTTGGGTGTGATGGCGATAATGAATTCAGTTGGGAAATGACGATTGAGGAATATATAGAGACACACAGCTCGCCGCAGCCTGAGGGGTTGGCTCGTCTGGAGAGAGAGTCAAACCTTAGGATGTTGCATGGAAGAATGTGTTCGGGACATATTCAGGGACGTCTTTTGAAGATGCTGGTGTGTATGCTTCGCCCCCGGCGTGTGCTGGAGCTCGGCACATTCACCGGATACTCGGCCTTATGTCTGGCCGAGGGGTTGAGGGAGACCGGTGCAGACCGGGAGGTCCGTCTGGTGACTGTTGAGGCGAACGATGAACTTGAGGATTTCCTGAGAAGAGAATTTCGCGAGAATGGATATGAGAATATAATCGAGCTTCGCATAGGAGACGCGCTCACCCAGATGCGTCAGATGGAGAGTGAGAGCATTGACTTGATTTTCATGGATGCCGACAAGCGGCAATATGCGGAATATTATGTTGAAGCGAAGCGCCTGCTGAGAGAGGGGGGATTTATAGTCGCCGACAATACTCTTTGGGATGGTCATGTTGTGGAGGAGAGGAAGCACGATTCGCAGACTGAGGGGATACTGAAATTCAACAAAATGGTGGCGGAAGATGAAGAGACCGAGAAGGTGTTGCTTCCGCTGCGTGATGGATTGACGATAATCCGCAAACGAAATAACGGTTAAAAGTGTTATTGAAATAGAAAGGGGAGGAAAAGTAAATTATAACCCGCAAAATTAAAACAGAAATGGAAAACAAAAGATTGGCAAAAATATCCCGACTTCTTCAGAAGGAATTGAGTGAAATATTCCGTCGTCAGACAGCAAAACTCGGAGGCGTGCTGGTGAGTGTGAGTACAGTGAGGGTATCACCGGATTTAAGCATAGCCCGGGCATATCTGAGCGTGTTCCCTTCAGATAAAGGTAATGAAATACTTGAGAATATCCGTCGCCAGAGCAAGACCGTAAGATACGAACTCGCACAGGCAGTGAAAGACACTCTTCGCAAGTGTCCGGATTTGCAATTTTATCTTGATGACTCGCTTGATTATATAGAGAATATAGACCGCTTGTTGGATATGGACGGTAAGGAGGCCGAAGGAGATAAGTGAGAACAACGCTCGCTATCGCATGGCGGTGGCTGAGATCGAAGAAAAGTCATGGAGCGGCAAATAAGATTGCCGTGGTGGCGGTTGTCGGTATAGCTGTAGCTGTAGCGGCAATCGTTTGTGTTTTATCGGTATTCAACGGATTCAGGGAGGTGCTTTCTTCTCGCCTTGATACGTTGAATCCTGACGGAGTGGTGGTTTCGGTCCGAGGAAGAGTGATAGAGAATGGCGATTCGCTCGCTGAGGAGCTTCAGAAAATTCAGGGTGTGGAGAAAGCTCTTCCGGTGGTTGAGGAGCAGGCGCTTGCAATCTTCGGAGGAAGGGAGATGCCGGTCAGGATGCGGGGAGTGCCACAGGATGACTATAAGGGGATGACAGGGCTGGATTCCATTATAATTGCAGGGGAGCCTTTGATTCTGGATGGTGAGGTGTCGGCTTCGGACAGTGAAGAAGAAGAAGCCTTTCCGGAGGATTATGATAATCCGGAGATGAGTGAGGGCGTCCTGTCAATAGGGACTGCGATGAGTCTTGGGAATATCATGCCCGGTCAGCGGTTAATGCTGTTTGCCCCGCGGCGAGTGGGAAGTATAAATACGGCGAATCCGTTGAGTTCATTCGTGGTTGACAGTCTGACTGTCAGTGGAGTGTTTGAAGCGAAACAGAGTGATTTTGACCGCGATATGGTCATTGTGCCATTGAGAATGGCACGAGACCTGATGCTCTATGACACGGAGGCCGGAAAAATTGAACTGAAATTTAAGAATGGTGTTGACCCACAGCGTGTGATTACACAAATAGAGAAAAAGGTTGGGGACGAATATGTGGTGAAAGACAGATTGCAGATGCAGTCGGCAAATTTCAAGATGGTTTCGATAGAGAAGTGGGTGACCTTCCTCTTGCTGTTCTTCATCTTGGTGATAGCCAGCTTCAATATAGTCAGCACCATGACAATGTTTGTGATAGACAAGAAGAAATCCATATCCACACTCTATGCATTGGGGATGACCTCGCGTCGGATAGGATCGGTATTCGGCTGGGAGAGTGTCATGGTGACTGTAGCCGGCAGCATGATAGGAGTAATCTTGGGTCTGGGACTTTGTCTTCTTCAGCAGCATTACGGATTGCTGAAGCTTGCCGGAGAAGAGTCAACACTCGTGATGAGTACTTATCCCGTACGGGTAGTGTGGAGCGATATCCTGATACTGCTTATTCCGGTCGGGCTGATAAGTGCCGGGACTGCCCTGACAGCAGCGGCGTATGGAAGAAGACAGCTCAGAGAGAGGGATGACAGCGGGGAAAGGCGTCGATAAAAGACCCCGGAGTGGCATTGAGAATTTGCACCCCCCTGGATTTGGCATAGTCGGCAATCTCAAAATATGAGCGGAATGCGATGGTCATGCTCCCGAGTACATCGTGGAGATGAAGCCCTTTATATTCCGTCTCCACCCGCTTGAGTTCGCCGTCGGAGTCCTTATAGAAGTGTGGCTGGATGCTGACGACGCGGTTATCATCATTGACGGATAGGGTGCGCGTCCAGGTGTGGTCAGCTCCGGCAAGATATATTTTTTTATATCCCTCACGGATACCAATCATGATGGAGGGTATAAGCACGTTTCTCGGCCGCGGCATAGCCAGCCCTTTGTCATAGAGTCGCCAAAGCAGTGTTCCTTTGCCGTCGCCCGGCGTAAGGTTGAAGAATTTGGGAGTTATGCAGGAGGGAAGGGATAGGGATGAGAGTCTGTTTCGCATTGATATAGGAATCCAGAGACTCATTTTCCAGTCGCTTCGGGCAATGTTTTTCCATAGTTTCTCCACATTAGGGTCGGAGGAGGGGAGATTGAAGAAGTGGGGGTCTGCCAGGACGTAAAGTTCAGGCTTGAGAGAGAAGAACTCAGAGGTGTTTGCTGCAAAATTTACAGCAAGAAGATGGTTGGCTTTCAGCCATTCAGGATGATTGTCAATGGCATCGCGAAGCGCCGGTCCGTTACCCATCACGATTAGAGAGGAATCCTTCATGTCTGATTTAGGGGAGGGACGTCGGGATTTGAGGAGAGCTTTGGCGGCGGCAAGGCAGAAATTGAGCATAAATCAGTCTTTATAGGGGTAGTTACGGTCGGTGCGTGCGAGAACTTCAAGAGTGTTATAAAAGGTCATACCGGTGGCCTCACGAAGCTTTCGGGAAGAGAGATTGCGCGACATTGAGCGATGTTCCCTCACTTCCGGAGAGAGTGAGTCTCTGACGGCGGGGAGCGGTTTGAGAAATTTCCAGGCTATGTCCGCCCATTGAGCTGGGAGAGTAATCATTCTTTTTTGAGCTCCGGCATTTGCACTCATGGCTTCGGCGAGTTTCAGCCATGTCGGTCCGACGCCGTCGGCCACATTGTAGATACCCGGGAGAGTGGCGGTAAGCCTGGAGGCGTGTGCGAGGTCGCAGCCCATGACGGTGCTGAGGCGTCCAGCAATGCCGCGAACATGGAGATAACGACCTGCCAACACCTGATGGAACAGCGTGACGGGCCAACCTTCCATGCCGGAGCCGAAGGGGGTGGCGGTGCGAAGAATTATGAGGGGAGTAGAGGATGCTTCAGCCCACAGCCGGGCCTCTTTCTCTATAGCTACGGCAATATTGCCGGCGGATGAGGCCGGACGCAAGGGGAAATTCTCGTCGACGTCTTCTCCTGCATCCGGACTATAGACCTCCTCGGTGCTGATGAGTGTCAGGGAAGAGAGAGGGGAAGGAAGAGACGCGAGGGAATGAAAAAACGCGACGGCTTGTTCAAGTTTGTCGGCATGCAGTATCACCCGGATTTCCTCATCTTTTATGTCTCCGACAGATGGCAGGAAAGATTCTATTATACCGGAATCAATTGATATTTCAGTGTCCTCACCGGATTCACCGCGGAGGGGAATATGGAAAAAATCGGAATCCATCCATTCCTCTCTCATTATGTCGGCGATGAAACGGGAGGAGGTAGCGACGATGATTTTTGGTTTGCACATATCAGTGACAAATTTAGAAAATTTGCCCCAAAACCGCAACTCCACTCCGTTCCTACGGCGGGTCTCAAGCAACGCATCTATCCACCACTTCGTGAAAAAGAGCTTTCTGTGGAATCCTATTA
>CAMWXI010000133.1 GCA_947178175.1 uncultured Porphyromonadaceae bacterium
GAGCGAGAGGGAATTAAACAGAGCATTAATACCCATTCCTGAAGGCCCGAGAAGCAGGGCCACAAATTTTCCGCGAATCAGAGTGATAAGCATCTGATACACCTGAACTCCTCCAAGAATTGAGGTAGCCTTAAGAATATTTCTATAGGAATTCGATGTCTCCTTTGTTTCGCTCATGTTTAAAAGAGGGGAAGGTCTGCCTGAAAAGTAAAATTACAAAAAAAATGGTTAACCGAAGTTTTGTATTTAAAAAATGTGTAAATTTGTGGAAACAGCAGTAAACTCTGGTCCATGCAAGAACAACATGACATAACAAAAGAATCGGTGGCTGAAGTCAAAGGGAGAGAGAATCCGGTATTATCCATAATTCTCCCGTGCTATAACGAAGAGGAGGTTCTGGAAAGCAGCAATGTCGAATTGCTGGAGGAGTTGCAGAAGATGAAGGCAGCCGGTGTCATATCCGAGAAGAGCTACATTCTATATGTAGACGACGGGAGTCGTGACCGAACATGGAGCATCATAGAGAGCCTGTGTGAGAAATATCCTCATGTCGCGGGGTTGAAACTTTCGAGAAACGAAGGACAGCAGGCAGCCATTATCGCCGGTCTGGAAGTTGCCCTTAGGAATTGTGATGTCATGGTCACGGTGGATGTGGATCTGCAGGATGATATCACGGTTATCAGTCAGATGGTGAGGGATTATAAGGCAGGGGCTGATGTTGTATATGGAGTTAGGGATGATCGTCAGAGAGATAGCTGGTTTAAGAGAGAGACAGCGATGGCGTTCTATCGGCTGATGCAGAAACTGGGGACTCAGACAGTGTTTAATCATTCGGAATTCCGGTTGATTTCCCGTAGGGGAGCCGAGGCTTTTCTCTCTTTCTCAGAGCGTAACCTGTTTATTCGGGGATTGCTTCCTATGATTGGCTTTAAGCAGACCAAAGTGCTGTATGACCGTCGGGAGAGGAAACAGGGAGAGACTAAATATTCCACCTCCAAATTGGTTAATCTTGCTGTCAACGGTATCACATCGCTCTCAGTGCGCCCTGTGAGGATGCTTATCGCGTTGAGTATGATATTTCTTCTGGTGGCATTAGGGATATTGATTTATGTCCTTTATAATTATTTCATAGGACGTTCCATAGAGGGTTGGGCATCTATGATGCTTTCAATCTGGTTTTGTTCGGGAATGATACTGCTGGGATTAGGAATCGTCGGGGAATATATGGGAAAAATCTATACGGAGGTTAAACGTCGTCCACTCTATTTCAAGGATGTTTACCTCCCCCCCGGACAAGAAGCTACAAAGGACGAAGCAGAGTCAGAGAATCCCCGGCAAGATTAACAAAGGGGTAGGCACATGCATTAATCTCAACCTCATCACCATTTTCGGATTTTATAGAATACCGGCCTGCCGAAAGAGCCGGTGCCACATCCCGAGTCACTACTATCCCTTCGGGAAAAACTCCGGGAGAAGCATTTCGCAACGAGGTTGGGAGAACCATCGGATTCCTTAAGGAGTGGAATCCTTCCATTTCTTTCAGTCCTTCAGCCAGTGAGGAGAAGGAATAGATAGTGTTCCATTCCGAACATGCCGGCATATAAAGAGTCAGGGGATTGAGGTCTCTTCTGCCCGTGAAGTCGAAGAAGACCGTTCCGGTGGAGGATATTTTGAGCCGTTCCATTATTTCATCATGCTCTTCATTAAGCCTGTATTGAGCCGTTATGGAGAGAGCTGATTGCACAAGTATTCCGGCAAGAATGAGTAAAGAGAAGATTCGGAAGACTAAGCGACGGGAATTTTGCGCAATATATGGGTATGCCATGCGGAACGATATCAGAATCCCCATAAGGTTGGGAAGATAGCTCATGCGGGGTGTATGATGGAAGCATAAGCTGAGTATGCCGCTGAAAATCATTGTAAATATGGCTATAAAAAAAGTGTCGTCAGAAAAAAGCCCGGCTAAGAATCTCCGGCAAAATTCGGCCTTTTCTCCGTTATTTAGAGATAGCAGGTAGAGAATTATAAGTAATAGAATGATTATGACCGGAAGAAAATAGTCAATCAGAATTATGGGGGAAAGGGAAGAAGAAATTTCTCTTGAGCTTCGGGCCATCATTCCCGGTGTAAGCATCGGGAGGGAAGAGAGGATTCCGAAGATTACAACAAGAGAAATCCAAGTTGTAGGTAAAGATTGTTTTTTGATAATAATTCGATATAGGGAGAAGCAGAATAATGCGCCGAAGAAGGGAATAGCAAACCCTTCGTGGAAGAGAGCCGCCGGAATCAGAAGAAGGGAGGAGAGGAAGGCAAACAGTGGTTTGCGGGAGTGAAGATAGCGGAGGATACAAAGGAAAAAGAGGAGAATGAATCCCCCTGACCAAATATAGTTAAGCGCATAAGCACGCACGAAAATAGAATTTCTCCATGGGAGGAAAATAATCATTGCCCCCCAGATCCATATTGATAATTGTGGAATCAGAGATTCGGAGCCGTTGCGCGATAAGGAATAGATTGAGAGTAGGGAGATCAGGAAAAAGATGGCATTCAGGATAGGAAACCAGTAGAAAGCTCCGGTAGGGAGAAAGAAGAATATTCCCGTGATATTTGAGAGACGAATATTGTCATTCAGGGCTCCCTGTCGGATAAAATCCGTGAATCCCTTGATATTGAAATCGGTTGAAGAGCCTGAGGTTTCAATGAATGAGGTGCGGAACACATAGTCGTCAAGCTGGAGAGGAATAAGGTAGGACAAAATGGAATATAAGGATAAAACGAGTATGGAAACCCCACATATTGTGGGGTTTAAGATAATATGCCTGTATGTGTTCCTTTGAATCATCTAAGGGGATTGAATCTATAAAAACAGGGCCTGTTCAGACAGTCTTTTAAGATTGTCTGAACGGGTCGGGTTAGATTAACAGTCTACTCGAACGCCGGTTCCGCAACCGGCTCATCATAGTATTCAGCCGTGTCCGCAACCGCAGAATCAAATTCTGTATTGTTGCTGAGGAAAGAGCGAGCTTCACGGATAATGCTTTCAGTATGGGAAGCCGAGGGAGAATAGATTCCGTTCAATTCTAAATGGTCGGGTTGTTCTTTGTTGAAGATTACAGCAAGAACCAGATTCCCTTTCTTCAGAATATCGCAGTATAGCTCTTTGTTATTTGAGGACTGACTGTTGAATAAGACTTTGAATCCTTTGTCCTTCAGCGCTTTTGTGATTTTCTCGCAATCCTTGATATCCCAATCTTTTTCAAGGGTTACTTTTTGTTCGAAAGATTCAATTTTAGAATCGGGATTCCATTTATAGGAATAGTCATAACCGTAGTCGTAGGAATAGTCGCTTGAGTATTGGGCAATTGACTCATTTGTGCGGAGTGTAGTGGCTATAGAATATTTATATCCCTCCTTATTAAGGTCAGGTGCGGGGAAGGTATAGGTCCAGGTAAAATCTGAAGCACTCTTTTCACCGGCAAGATAAGATGAAGCCGTGGTCATCATCTTGTATTTTCCAATACCGTTCTCAGTGATGTTTTCGGTAAGGGCATTGACTACGTTGCCGACATCAAAATAGTCGGATTCAACAAAATAAGGTAACAGGTTGCCGATATCTGCAAAATCCTCTTTTGTCAGAGACTCTCCCTCGAAGGTGAGGAATGTTGATGTTTTCTTATCTCTTGCGATAATTCCCCAATTATCGACAACATACATATTTTCGTAGTCATCTATCTTCTTGACCTGGTCTCCTTTGTTGTCAAGGATAACATAAGAGCCGTCGTTGTTGCAGAGATAATTACCGGTCGGAAGCAACGCGATATGTTTATATTTAGGTCTTACAATAATTTCACCCTCATAGTCCATGATTCCGAAATCATAATCGTTGTTGCAGAAAATGATGGTCTTATCATTCCATGCCGTAACGTTATAGACTTTTGCCGGAAGTTTTGTAGCTTCCCCTTTGGTGTTGTACATCAACACATGTTCGTTGGTGTCACGTACGGGCAGATAGCCGTGTGAGAAGATGTCACTGAGAGGTTGATAGCTTTTCTTGATTTTGAAGACCGTTTCTCCTTTTTTGTTGATAACGGTGAAATCGTTTTTAGTAGAGTCATTTGCAGATTGAATACCAACCAATGCAAGACCTTCATTAAAATGAGATATGTAAGAATATTTCGGGTCAATTGCTACTTCCCCATTGGTGTCAATAAATCCGCATTTATTATCCTGGAGTCTGAAACCGAGTAATCCGTCTGAGAAATAGGATTGGGAAATGACAATTTCTTTTCCCTTGACAGGGTTGAGGGTGAATTTTAGTTTTCCATCTTTGTCAACCACAGATATACGTTCATTTTTCTGAACTACGGGAATCAACCCTTCGCTGAATATTCCGGCATCCTTAAGGTTATCGCAATTTTTAATAGGCTGAGGCTTGTCGTTGGCTTGATAAAGCACATAATGGTCGTCATCACCCTCTTTCACGGAGAAGATACCGTTGACCACTAATGACGGTTCGTTTTTGAATTCATCAGCATAGACTATTTTACCCTCCTTGTCTATCATGCTCCATCTCCCATCATCCTCAATCCGGACAGGGAAAAGTGTTACATCAAAGGGAGATTCCGATTCTGATTTACATGAGACCATCCCCAGGAAAGTCAGGGAAACCAGCAAGATGGTTAGAGATGGGAGAAAAAGTTTTCGTTGCATAATATTGTTAATTTAGAGCAATCCGGAGGAGAAGATGGCGGAATGTGGTGATATGTCGCAAAAATAGTGAAAA
>CAMWXI010000134.1 GCA_947178175.1 uncultured Porphyromonadaceae bacterium
AAGAAAAGTTACCTCCGTCCCCTGCATTAACATTTTTTGTGGAAAGGAGTCTTATTGCAGAGGATATAGAACCTCATAACCGTCCGAGACGTTTATAGGATATAACACTATATTCTATACAACTATGCCTCAAATTCTATATACAGCCCGCAAGACCCTTAAGAACTATGCCAACGGCGGTACTGTTCTCATGGTGGCAACAGCTCTCGCCCTGCTGATTGTCAACCTCCCGTTCTGCACCGATTTCTATAATTCCCTGTGGACTCATAAGATAGCTCTGCAGGTAGGGAATTTCAATCTCTTCTCCCATCATGGTGAACCCATGTCAATCATGGGCTTCATCAATGACGCCCTTATGGCAATCTTTTTCTTCTCCGTAGGTTTGGAAATCAAGCGTGAAATCCTCGTCGGAGAACTCTCCTCCTTCCGGCAGGCTCTTCTCCCTATCATAGCGGCAATCGGGGGTATGGCGATTCCGGTGCTCATATTCTTCCTTATCGGACGTGGCTCTGACTATATCGGGGGAGCCGCCATCCCTATGGCCACCGACATCGCTTTCTCACTCGGAGTCCTGGCGATGCTTGGAAACAGAGTTCCGGTAGGACTGAAGATCTTCCTGACCACACTCGCCGTTGTCGACGACATAGGAGGAATACTCGTTATCGCGATATTCTATTCCTCACATATCAGCTATCTTCTCCTGGGGATAGCGGCAGCTCTTCTGCTCCTTCTCGCCTGTGGCGGAAGACTCGGAATTCAGAGCAAAATCTTCTATTTCGGCATCGGAGCTTTCATATGGTTTCTGTTTCTAAACGCCGGAATCCACCCCACAATTGCCGGAGTGCTCATTGCCTTCTGTGTGCCCGCGCGTCCTATATATGCTCCTGAAAAGTATATCAAGACTATCCGGAGAAACATCGGATTGTTTGCCCGTGAGAACGATGACACACTCAACTCCCGCACTATTCTCGATAAAAAACAGATGAACTGGCTGAAGGAGATTGAGACTGCTTCCGACAAGGTCATATCCCCTCTTCAGGATATGGAAGACTCCCTGCATCCCGTTGTCAACTATATAATAGTTCCGCTGTTTGCCTTCGCCAATGCCGGCATATTCTTCGGTGACCTTAAATTGTCCGCCATTGTCTCCGGCGTGAGTCTGGCGATAATTCTCGGACTCGTTGCAGGAAAATTTATAGGAATATTCTCCTTCAGCTGGCTGTGCATAAGACTTGGGTGGGCACCCATGCCTGAAGGAACCGACTATAAGCAGCTGGCAGCTGTCTCTATGCTCGGTGGTATAGGATTCACGGTCTCCCTTTTCATCGCCAACCTCTCTTTCGGCACCGGTGACCCTCTCCTTTCACAACTTCTTAACAATGCCAAATTAGGAATTGTCGTTGCCTCTCTGCTGGCCGGCCTGTTAGGCTGGATTCTCCTTAACGCAACTCTTCCTAAGGAGAAAGAATTGACCACACTAACCTCCACGGAAGATAAAGAACCGATAATAAGCGGTAAAGAATGATTTTTAATTTCATCTGAATATAGGAAGATTGAAATATGCAGGATTTTTCGTAATTTTGCATTTATGAAAAATATCAGAAATTTCTGCATCATCGCCCATATTGACCATGGTAAATCCACTTTGGCCGACCGTCTTCTCGAACGCACAGCCACAGTAGCCGATCGTGACATGGAGGCTCAGGTACTCGATGACATGGATCTGGAGCGTGAGCGTGGCATCACTATCAAGAGCCATGCCATCCAGATGAACCATAATATTGATGGTGAAGATTACATCCTCAACCTTATAGACACTCCGGGACACGTGGACTTCTCTTATGAAGTCTCCCGCTCCATTGCCGCCTGCGAAGGTGCCCTCCTGATAGTGGATGCTTCGCAAGGAATTCAGGCACAGACCATCTCAAATCTTTATATGGCCATTGACAATGACCTGGAGATAATTCCGGTCATTAATAAATGTGACCTTGAAAGTGCGAAGCCTGACGAAGTGGAAGACCAGATAATTGACCTCCTCGGATGTAAGAGAGAGGAGATTATCCGTGCAAGCGGCAAAACCGGTCAGGGAGTCGATGAAATCCTCAAAGCGATTGTAGAGCGTATCCCGGCACCTCAAGGTGACCCCGACGCTCCTCTGCAAGCCCTGATTTTCGATAGCGTTTTCAATCCTTTCCGCGGAATTATAGCCTACTACAAAATAGTTAACGGAACAATCCGCACCGGCGACTTCGTCAAGTTTGTAAGCACCGGAAAGGAATACCATGCAGATGAAATCGGAGTCCTGAAACTTGACATGCAGCCGGGGAAAGAGCTCTCCGCCGGAAATGTAGGATATATAATCTCCGGAATCAAAAGCTCCAAAGAGGTGAAGGTCGGCGACACCGTCACCCACGTCAATCGTCCTTGTGAAAAAGCCATCGAAGGTTTTGAGGAGGTAAAACCGATGGTGTTTGCCGGAGTATACCCGATTGAAGCTGAAGACTTTGAAAATCTCCGTGCTTCTCTCGAAAAGCTCCAGCTCAACGACGCTTCCCTCACATTTCAGCCGGAATCCTCCGCAGCCCTGGGCTTCGGATTCCGATGCGGATTTCTGGGTCTCCTCCACATGGAGATTGTTCAGGAACGCCTGAGCCGTGAGTTCGGAATGGAAGTAATTACCACCGTGCCAAACGTTTCCTATCTTGTCACCGACAAAAAAGGGAACACTACCGAAGTGCATAACCCTTCGGGTCTGCCCGAAATCACACATATCGACCATATTGAGGAACCGTATATTCGTGCAACCATTATCACTGCCGCTGACTATATCGGTCCGATTATGACGCTGTGTCTCGGAAAGAGAGGGGAGCTTATCAAGCAGGAATATATATCCGGGAATCGTATGGAGATCACCTTTGACATCCCTCTCGGTGAAATCGTGATAGACTTCTACGACAAACTCAAAAGTATCTCCAAGGGATATGCTTCATTTGACTATCACATCCACGACTACCGTCCGTCAAACCTCGTGAAACTTGACATTCTGCTGAACGGTGAAAGTGTCGATGCCCTCTCCACCCTCACCCACGCCGACAATGCCGTACGCTTCGGACGCCGGATGTGTGAAAAACTGAAAGAGCTCATTCCGCGTCAGCAATTCGACATCGCGATCCAGGCCGCTATCGGAGCCAAAATCATCGCACGCGAAACGATTAAGGCAGTTCGCAAGGATGTGACCGCCAAGTGCTATGGTGGCGACATTTCCCGAAAACGCAAACTCCTGGAGAAACAGAAAGCCGGCAAGAAACGTATGAAACAGATAGGTTCTGTAGAAGTGCCGCAAAAGGCATTCCTTGCAGTCCTCAAACTTGACTGATGTAACCACGTCCGGCACCAGACATAAATAAGCCCCCTTCCCGCATATTCTAAACGGAAAGGGGGCTTATTTACATAACGACGCCCGACATTTCTAAATGACGGAAGAGTCAGGAAATATAAAAAGAGAATATGCCGAAACACATTCTCTTTCAATATTTATAGCTTGGCGCTGATTAGTCAATAGCAACCTTTGTTGCCTTCTTGCCTGCAACCTTTACGAATACACCGCCTACGGGATTTTCAACGCGTACACCCTGGAGGTTGTAATAAACTGTTTCTACGTCTTCTGCATCAATACCATCAACTGCTGAAGAACCACTGGAGATGATAAGAGTAGTTGTATTGTAGTCCCAAGTGAATGTGTACTTACCGGGAGTAAGAACGTATGAGAAGTTTCCGCCTTCGCCATATACCTGTTCGAGTTCGAGAGTCATGTGCTCGTTGTCGAGATATACGTTTTCAGGATCATTTGTACCCCATTCTTCAGTCCATCCGGAATTTGAAATCTTCATTTCACCTTCTTCTACAGTCACGTCAATGTCACATGCGAAAACACCTTCTTCGTCTGTCTTCTGGAGCCAGAGAGCATCAGGATTATTGGAGTCTACAATCCATGTTCCGTTAACACCGGCAACGAACCAGTCGAATTCACCACCGAAATCACCTGTAAGAGTGAATACCTGCTCGTTCTCATCAAGCACGAGAACAGGATTCTTAACTACGGGAGCCTCGGTAGGGATGTTACCTGAGTCACTGCCATTGTAATATTCGTAAGGCACACCGTTTTCTACAGTGCTACCGTTTGAACCGATATTTACTGTGGTCCAATCACCATTTCCGGCGTTGATTTTGAAACCTGAACCAAGTTCTGTACCTCTCCATTCGTAGATACCGCCACCCTTGGCCTGAAGTTTACCTTTCTCAGTACCGCTCCAGTCTTCTGAGCCGTTTACGTTTGCGCCTACCACATAGTAGTCAGCGTTTGCTGTCATTGCTGCACAGATGGCAGCTGCCATAAGTAAAGATTTTTTCATCCTTATTAAGAATTTAGTTAGTTATTGTTGCTGAATCACAGTCAAAGATGATATTTATCTCCTCCTGAAATCCATTGATGCAAATTTAAGACTTTTTTTTAATATTTTAAAATTTCTGACTCTTTCCATTAAAAAATCAAGAAAAAAAGATGCACCGTAATGCGCATCTTTCCCCTTTCAGTTATATCGTCTGCAAAGTTATGCTTCTTATTTTATCACCACCTTTCGGTTTTCTCCGGCTCTCACCTCCACATAGACTCCGGGATAAAGATTATATTTCTCCAATCTCAAAACGTTAATATTGAAA
>CAMWXI010000135.1 GCA_947178175.1 uncultured Porphyromonadaceae bacterium
TGTTTATTATTTAAGGAAGATTTTTTAAGAGAAGTAATCCCCTACATAAATAGAATCTCATTTCGCGGAACATCAAAGTTGAAATCTTTAAAAGAGGATGTTATGTAATAATCAGGAGAGCGCGGAATGAAGAAATAGAGAAAGAAATTTTATCATGTACAGTATTGACGAACTGTTTGAGATGGATTCAGAGCGTTTGAACGATCTTGCAGAATCCATGGGAATGAAAAAGGCCTCTTCCCTCCCTAAAGAAGAGGTGGTATATTACATTTTAGACAATTCAGCGAGTGCGGTAGCACGTGAGGAGGCCTCAAAAGAGGAGCAACGTCGTCGTGAGAATCAGAAAGAACGTAAGACCAGAGGTCGACGGAATAAAAAAGAGCAGGAGCCTGCAATAGAGACAGAAGAGGAAGAGACTCCCAATAAGAGAGGACGTAAGCCGAAAGCAAAAGGGGAAGAAGAGACGGCAAATAATGAGGAATCACCTGTTGAGAATACAGTTTCCGTTGAAGATAATGAGCCGAAAGCTGAGGAGAGTGTTCAGATAGAAACTCCACGCCGCCGGGGCCGTCCTAAGAAGAATGTTGAAAAGGAAATTATAGATGTTCAGCCGGAAGAGATATTACTTTTGGAAGACCATCCGGAAGTTGGGAATCCGGAAGCTCCATCAGGATTAAAGGAAGCTAACGCGGAAAAGAAGAATACTTCTAATGTAAAGCGTGAGGGGAAACGCGGTAGAAAAAAGAATGAGCCGGATGTAATTGAAGACCATACTCCGTCACAGGATCAGTCTGCTGATGAAGCGGGAGAGAAGGAGCCCCGTCGAACAGTATCAGAAAATGAGGAAAATCCCAAGGGAGGACAGACCATGTTTGTTCCACGCGACCGCAAAAACAACACCAAACCGTCATTAGATGCTTTTTTCGGGAATTCCAAAGGACGCACATTCAAGCCGAGAGGTCATAATGAACCTCAGATTGAGCCGACAGCTACGGCACAACCGGCAGCACCCATTCAACCCAAGTTGCCGGTTCTTCTACAGGAACCGGGTGCTAACTCTCAGACACCTCGGAATCAGCAGGGTCTTCCGCAGAAGCATATGTCAAAACGGCAGCGTCAGCAGATGAACCGTGCAGGATACGGACGACAGGATAAAGGATATGAGTTCGGGGGTATATTAAATTGTTTCGGAGTATTGGAGATTGTGCCGGAAGGTTACGGATTCCTTCGCTCTTCCGACTATAATTACCTTCAGTCACCGGATGATGTCTATATCAACCAACACCAGATAAAAGAGTATGGATTAAAGACTGGGGATGTGGTGGAAGCTACAATACGTCCGCCAAGGGAAGGAGAGAAATATTATCCGCTCTGCGAAGTCATATCAATCAATGGTCTTCGACCGGAAGCGGTGAGAGACAGGGTGGCTTTCGAACATTTGGTACCCCTCTTCCCTGATGAGAAATTTAACCTCACCAAAGGGAATTCAAATAATCTATCAACAAGAGTGGTGGATATGTTCGCTCCCATCGGTAAAGGTCAGCGAGCATTGATAGTCGCTCCTCCTAAGACGGGTAAAACGATATTACTTAAGGATATAGCAAATGCTATTTCGGAGAATCATCCCGACACGTATATAATAATGCTTCTTATTGATGAGCGACCGGAGGAGGTGACGGATATGGCGCGTAGTGTGAATGCCGAAGTGATAGCTTCCACATTCGATGAACCGGCGGAGCGTCATGTTAAGATTGCCAATATCGTGTTGGAGAAAGCTAAGAGACTGGTGGAATGTGGCCATGACGTCGTCATTATGCTTGACTCGATTACCCGGTTGGCACGTGCGTTCAACACAGTCTCGCCGGCGTCAGGCAAGATTCTCTCCGGAGGTGTGGATGCAAATGCTCTGCAACGTCCGAAGCGTTTCTTCGGAGCTGCAAGAAATATAGAGAACGGGGGGTCACTGACAATCATAGCGACGGCACTCACCGAGACTTCCTCAAAAATGGATGAAGTGATTTTCGAGGAGTTCAAGGGAACCGGCAATATGGAACTTCAGTTGGATCGAAAACTTTCCAACAAACGTATTTTCCCGGCGGTTGATATAGTGGCATCCTCAACCCGACGTGACGACTTGCTGCTAAGCGAGGAAACTCTCAATAGAATGTGGATTCTCCGTAATTATCTTGCTGATATGACTTCACTGGAGGCAATGGAATTTATTAAGAAGAGAATGGGAATGACTCGTACAAACGAGGAATTGCTCGTCACTATGGATAAATAATGATTCATGAATAAGTAATTCATGGAATTGCAACGTAATATGACCCCGATTCTTAGAGTCGGGGTCATGTGCTTAATGTTTAAAGACTTGCGTTGCCGTGATAATTGCTGACAATAATCGGAATTAACGGTTATTATGATTTAATGCTTGCTTTATAAAGTGTGCGTGCCTTGTCAAAATCAATGAGACTAATACCGGCTCGTTTCATTCCCGGTAACCAGACGGCTTCTCCGAATGACTCATTCCCGGCGGGACACATGGCGAGCAAATGAAAATTGATTCGTTTGTCGTATGTTATTCCTGATTCTGCAATTATATCGCTGCAGAGTCTGCTCCCCTTCATGCCTAAGAGTCGGACTCTTTCTCCGGGATAGGGTTGTCGCAATTCGTAATGCTCCGGAGAAAGAGGTAGCCATGCGGTTGAATTGTCACGGGAGGAACATATTTTTGTTTTCAATTCATTGCGATTGGAATCCGTCACCGCCACTTTCTCCCAGACTATTTCCATGGAAGAGGTCACATTCGTGTCAATAATCCTGAAACCTTTACGTTCCGCCATGACTATATGCTTACCGATTATCCATTTCTTACCTGAGGATGGGGAAGGAAGAGAATCATTCATCTCGGCGGCAATGTCGGCGGTTCCTCCGAATGGTTGAATATAACTCAGTAGAAGAGTAAGGGAATCCGGAAAACGATTGATACTCTCATAATCAAGAAACATCGGGTCGTCACCCAGCCCTTTCCGGATAGCAGCGGCAAGAATCTTGTTTTGCCGTTGGAGTATTGATATGGACTTGCTGAAAGATTTCTCCCAACTTTCCCAGCGTTGGCTGATAAGAGGGAAGACTTCATTTCTTAGGAAATTTCTTCGGAAATCAGATTGAAGATTTGAGGAATCCGTGATGTAGTCTTGATTAAGATCTTTGAGGAAAGACAGGATCTCAGAGCGTGAGGTGGAAATCAGTGGCCGGATAACTCTCCCGTCGTCGGGGAGCATTGCTTTAAGACCATTGATTCCGGCACCGCGCAGGAGGTTAAGCATAAGGGTTTCGGCATTGTCCGAAGAGTTGTGGCCTGTGGCTATTCTGACACAATTGTATTTTTTTGCTTCTTCGTCAAAACGTGAATGTCTTAGTTGACGGCAAGCCATCTCTGTAGAAATCCCGGGATTAAGTCTCATAAATTCCGGAGTGTCAAAATCAATACAGATAAGCTCAATATCCAGTCGGTCACATAAATTTTTCACAAATCCGGCATCTCTGTCCGCCTCTGCACCCCTCAGATGAAAGTTGCAATGAATTGCAATAAAGGGAACTTTCAGGAGGCGGCATACGTTTAACAGAGCCACACTGTCGGCTCCACCGCTAAGAGCCAATAATATTTTTCCCTCAGATACAGGAGCGAGGATAGATTCGGCACGTTGGAGAATCTTAAGAGAAGCAGATGAAAAATTTTGATTTCCAAAAACTTTTTGCATCATTTCGATGTTAGAGAATTAGAATGTGAACGACCCGTCGGAAATGCGGGAACCGGAAACAAAATTAATAAAAATCATAAAGAATAAACATATAACTCTAAAATTATAAAGACAATGGCAAAAGAATGGATTTGCACAGTTTGTGGCTATATTGCAGAAGGTGAAACAGCTCCTGAAAAGTGTCCTCAGTGTGGTGCACCCCAGTCAAAATTCAAAGTAGTTGATAAAGATAATCTTCTTAACTTCGTAACTGAGCACGTTATAGGTGTAGCAAAAGATGCGGATGAAGAAATGAAGAAAGACCTTAACAACCACTTCATTGGAGAATGTACAGAAGTTGGAATGTATCTTGCAATGTCACGTCAGGCAGATCGTGAAGGATATCCCGATGTAGCGGAAGCTTTTAAGCGTTATGCTTGGGAAGAAGCAGAACATGCGGCTAAGTTTGCAGAACTTCTCGGAGACATGGTTTGGGACACAAAGACCAACCTTGAAAAGAGAATGCAGGCTGAGGCCGGAGCAAATGCCGACAAGATGCGTATTGCAAAGAATGCAAAAGAGCAGAATCTGGATGCTATCCACGACACTGTTCATGAAATGGCAAAGGATGAGGCTCGTCATGGCCGTGGCTTCTATGGCCTTTACAAGCGTCATTTCGGTAAATAAGGAATCATCTAATCTCGTATAAATAAAAAGGGAGACCGGGCATAATCGCTCAGTCTCTCTTTTTTATGTCTCCCCCATGGAAATGTTTTAAAATTACAATGAGGGGTAGAGGTAAATTTTACATCAGTTTGCGATAGCGGATTCGGTGGGGAGTGTCGTTACCGTCGCGTTTCTTGCGGAATTCCTCCATAGTCGTAAAAAGAGCCTGAATACCTGTAATTTAAAAACAAATCCGACCCCCCGAGAACTCTCAGGAGGTCGGAAGCCGG
>CAMWXI010000136.1 GCA_947178175.1 uncultured Porphyromonadaceae bacterium
CTCCCCTCCCCCCCTTTTCTTCTCCACGCAGAAGCCGCCATCCGACATCCTCAGCCGTCCCGTGGGCCCGGAGAAGCGTAAACGAGACCGATTCTAAACTGTGCAATATCCAATTCGTCTTGATTCTCATAAAAAAGTATTATCTCTTTACTGTTAAAATTATAGACAACACATCCATTTTTTACAAGATGTAAAGTATTAACAATAACATGCTCAACTTCACCAAGTTCTATTCTATATCCCTGGTGTTTTATCAAACTGTCCTTTCTGCCTCTGAACACTACCTCTCCCCTATCATTGATAATTGCAACGTCTCCGGTACGATATATCCGCTCAGGATAGTGTGGATTAAGAGGATTCTGCACAAAAGCGGCAGCTGTTTTCTCCGGATTATTATAATATCCCAAAGCAAGCGAACTACCCCTTACACATATTTCGCCCTCCTTCCCGGGAGCAGTTACCCGATTATTTTCATCATCCAATAGCAGAATATCTGTATTTTTATAAGCATATCCTATTGGAATAGGTTCATTATCCGGAATCTCTCTTTCTATTTTATAAAATAAACTATCGACTGAGGTTTCTATTGGTCCATACAGATTTGCAAATTGTGTATGCGGCAATGCATTTCTCCAGACATTAAATTGTGCTGTGGGGAAAACTTCTCCTGCAAACCAAACTAATCTCAAATCCGGGAGTGGTTCCTTTTCCAACAATCCCATATTTGCAATATTCACCATTATGGTCGGTACCCAGAAGATAAAGGATACTCTTTGTTCCTGAAGTATCTTTAATATCTTTACCGGAAATGCTGACAGATGAGCGGGCAATAGAACTATAGTTGAAGCTCGATACATCAGCATGCATAATTCCAAGACATATATGTCAAAAACAATGGGAGAAAGAGACCCGATTATTTCATCTTCAGTAAAATTAAATGACTCCTGTGATCTATAGATAAAATCTAAAAAACCAAGATGGCTTAAAGCTACCCCCTTGGGGGTTCCGGTTGAACCGGAAGTGTTAATTATACAAAACGGGTCTGTGTCAATAAGATGAGTCCACAAATTACGAACCTTCTCTTTATCCACATAAGAATCTGTGCAAAGTTTATCAATAACAATAATATTATTACTATCCACAATTGCTTCGGCAAGATGTAAATTTGAAGAATTTGTGATTATAACAGCAGGTTCAATTAGCCTGACAATATTATTAAGGCGCTGTATCGGAGTCTTATTATCCAGATTCATAAAGAAATTGCCACTTTTCATAATAGCAATATCCGTTACTACAGCATCAATACTTTTGGATAAAAGAACCGCAACCGGTTTCCTTTGGGAATTTGTCAACTGATTTATTTCATAAGCTAATAAATCCGACTTCAAATCAAGTTCCTTAAAAGATATACTTTCATTACCATCAATAACCGCCTTCTTTTCTCCGTGCTTATAAATAGTATCTTCAAAAAGTTCCAACAGATTTATTTTCATATTCAGGATAGTTATATTTATTGTTTAGTTTTGCTTCACTATTCATACAGTTAAATTAACAGTCCGACCACCGTCAATAATCAGTTGTTGTCCTGTTATCCATCTGCTATCGTCTGAAATTAAAAATCGTATTCCCTTCGCTATATCTTCCGTTCTACCTAATCCCATCGGGAAAGACTCTGCCATTCGTTCTACAAGTTCAGTATCTGAATAAATATGAGATGTCATCCGCGTCTCAACCGCACCGGGAAGCACTGAGTTAACCCTTACATGAGGAGCTAATTCAACCGATAAAGATCTCATCAATCCGTCAACTGCTGCTTTGGAACTGGAATACAGAGCATGTGCTTTAGCTCCAAAATTGCTGATATTGCTTGATACAAATACCACGCTTCTTAGATTTCCAGCGTTATATTTTTTATTCACCAGAACCTTAACAAGCAACGCTGAAGAAATAACATTCGTACGAAAGATTTCTTCGAAACTTTTAGGAGAAAAATTTTTAACCGGAAGATATTTTATCATTCCTGCACAAGCTGCAAGCCCATATATTTCCAGTGAATTATCCTTAATAAATGAAGATAAGGAGTTTTCAATGTCGTTGATGTCAGATAAATCATACGGCCAAATAAGGTTATCATCTCCTTCGCACTCAGATCTAACACTTTCTAAACGTTCCCAATCCCTACCACACAGTATTATCCTATATTCATGGGATAACAAACGAGCCGTTTCTGCACCTATACCGGATGACGCTCCGGTTACAAGAATGATTTTCTTTTTCATAAGAATGTTTTATTGTGCCGTAAATCCACCATCAACTGATAATACAGTTCCGGTAATCCATCGAGACGAATCTGAAAGTAGAAATGCAATTGGTTCTGCAATTGACGATGCTTCTCCAAGTCCGAGGGGATGTAAACTCTCAAGGCGATTCACGTATTCAGGATCAAATGAGCCGCTAACATTCCCAAGCATATTTGTACGTACAAATCCGGGAGCTACACAATTGACACGGATTCCCCTTGGGGCGAGTTCGATTGCCAAAGCCTTTGTTAATGAGATAATCGCACCTTTTGAAGCTGCATAACCTGCATTAGCCACAGATCCAACGAGTCCGTATACGGATGCAATCAACACAATCGAAACATCACTTCTTGCTATCACAGACTTATTGCTACAAATTTTAGCAAGTTCGATAGCTGCAAGAACATTGATATCCATTGTTTGGGAAATTTTTTGCGCCTTTAAATTTTTTAAGGGAGCAATATATGGTATCCCGGCACAATGAATAAACCCATTTAAACGACCATATTCGGCTGCTTCTATGAGAAGTTTTTCTTTAAGCAAATCGAAATCGGTGAGATTAATGCATATAGCTCTTGAATTTGTACCTAATTCCGTAACAGCTTTATCCAGTCCCTCTGAATTTATGTCTGCCAAAAGAACATGAGCACCACTTTTAATCAAAGTTTTTGCAACTTCAAAACCGATACCGCTTGCACCTCCAGTCACAAGAAATCTCCGGCCTTCCAATCTAAAGTTTATATCCATATGACACTTTTGAGACTTTTAATCATTGTGATAAAGAGTGTATTCAAACATTTCCTCTACAATTAAGATAAGTATTTTTATTAATGCAGAAGAACTGAGGTTATCTTATTTTCTGTTTTTAACAATATTGAAAACATCTTCAACAGTAGAACAATTTCTTAAATCCTCTCCTTTAAGAACAACATCGTATTCCTCGTCCACCATTGCAATAATACTCAATGCAGACAAAGAAGACCACTCTTCAATTTCCTTGAAAACTGTTTCTGCTTTGATTTCAGAAATGTCTGTTTCGTCGAACTGATTTGCAAAATTTTCTATGAATTCCTTGATTTCCATTGTAAATTCGTTAAGTTTTATTGTTTTTGAAATTTATTTCCATGAAACCTCCCCATCACAGTCCGCTAACGTGATAAGGACATAATCCCGCTCTTGGACTCTGCTTTTATCCGGTTTAACTTTATTTCTTCCTGCTGTCATAAAAGCCCTGGGACTACCAATGGATTTGAAGCCTGCGTCTTCCAATACTTTATCAGAAACCTTGTGTGTTGAACCGACTAAAATAAATGGGACTCTTATATGATTAGAAATCGCTTTTACTGACTTTAAGATATCCTTAAAAGAGCCCTTACTGTCCATACTGCATCTGAAATCAATAAGAGCCAGCATCTTTATTCCCTTATGGCTAATAATTCTGACTACAAAGAAATCGCCATTTTCTTTCTGATAAAATTTATAATCTTTAAATCCTTCTGTAAAGAAACGCCATTTCAGAAACTCCATATCCCTCCCGGATTCAATCAGATATCTGTTGTAATATTCTTTCTCCTTAATTTCAGACGGGTTCTCAATAAGTCTAAATTCATTTACAGTGGTCGGGAATGAACGACCCGGTAATAAGATTAAAAACGGAGCCTTGATTTTGGATGATACTCCAACATATTTTCTTATTTCACCTAAAACTTTCATTCCTAATTTCAAGCTTATAGGTTTTGAATTCGGCCCGGCTCCCGTGCCGCATGCATACGGGAAGATTCGCATTGAATCTACTATCAAATCCAAGCCCCATGCTTCCTTTCTTAAATCTTCTCTGATTATTAAGTCAAAACACCATCCGGCATCATACTTTTTACCGTCATACCAAAAGCTACAAGCACTATACAACTGCTGTCCACATAATTTCTCTCCATCAAACAGACCTATTCCACCGGTGTAACCACCAATACGGCCTTTAAGAAAGAAGTCAATTATACTGCCATAGTAATCTCTTCGCTTCGGATATGCCTCAAACCCGAATTTATGAATCGCGGGTAAATCCTCTTCTGTAAATGTTCTTATTTCCATAAACCCAATATCGTATGACACTAAATTTTAAAGGATTTTGCACGTTGTTTCCATAATTTATACCGTATATAACCATGAAGAAGTATACCGGAAGGAATTGCACATATCGTCATAAGAAGCTTTGGTGAAGCCAAAATAACCCTTGGATCTTTAAGGAATATAGAACATGAAACTAAATGAATTGCAGATTTAAATTTTTCTTTTAAACTACTTCTTTTAGAAAGAAGTGTCATTCTTCTCTGCTATGCGAAACTTTTTGGGGAATTTCTATATTGCCTGAATATTCCTGCCATCATACC
>CAMWXI010000137.1 GCA_947178175.1 uncultured Porphyromonadaceae bacterium
GCTATTGTAGTAGCTTTCCTGTATTTCACAGTTCTTTCTGACGTCCTTAACAAGGATAAAGAGGTTACCGCTCAGATAAAGGATAACGAAGTAGCTCCTATAACGACAGTTGATTCGATAGATGACTCTCAATTGATAAGCGGCTCCCGGGAAGAAGAAAATGTAGCAGATACGCGTCCGAGTGATATGGATGTTAATTCAGATACCAACATAATAAAATACGACACCAACAGTCGTACCAGGTATCTTACTACAATGGCGAGAGACCATTACGGCAACTTCAATCTGTGGCCCTATATTTATGAAGAGAATAAAGATATTCTGGGTCATCCTGACCGTATCCGCCCGGGGACACCTGTACGCATCCCGGATCTGAAGAAGTATGGAGTCGATCCGAAAAATCCCGAGGACATAGCTGAGGCGAAAAGAAAAGGCGTCGCCATCTACAGCCGGTATAAGTAGCCATTACAGCTATTATAATATCCATTACAGTTGCATTAAATAGCAAGCTTAAGCCGATTATACAACTATAGTCGATATAAATGGTCCTTTAAAAAACAAAACTAAAAATACTTACTGTAAAAAATTAAAAATATTTGTAAAATAAAAAAAACTGTATTATATTTGCATTCGCAAAGAGCAAAAGGGTTCCATGTCCGAGTGGTTAGGTACCGGTCTGCAAAACCGTTCACACCAGTTCGAATCTGGTTGGAACCTCTAAAACGAGCTGACAATATTGCCAGCTCGTTTTTTATATTGGGTTGAATAATCTTATTTACTTTATATTAAACCCTATTTTGTGATGTGATTCTTTATGGCAGGTTTCATTAATCTTTGGAGATTCTTCCACCACTCTCGTCGGGATATGCAGTTTATTATGCCTCTACAAATGAATCTATATCCTTCTGAATCTTACCAATTCTTACCATAAAATAAGTTTGGACGACAAAAATAAGTATAGACGACTGTATTCTATATTTCGTAAGTCAAAACATCTCATTCGTTCTGTAGATTCCCTGAAGGGGAAAATGGGGTAAAATGCTCAATCAGATATTTAGTGCAAACCACTCACCAATTAGTGAAATAATTCCAAGAATAAGAAAAACAAGCGATGCATTGTTTAATTTTTTGCAAGCTATCGGACTCATCTTTATAAGAGAAATTGCAAGAAGATGGCAAAAGGCCATCATAAAGAAAAAGAAGATATCGAAGAAACACCACCATTCAACCCGAAGAGAGAATGTGATGCCTAAAAGTGTTATAACTAAGCTTAATGCTAACCATGCAACAAGCTTTGATTTGAGAATCTTATTCATCTTGAAAGTTTAATTCCGTAAGTTTTACCGCTTTCCCCGAGAAGAAGTGCAAAATAGAAACCTGCAGGTTCCGGAGATAAATCAATATGAGCCGTGTTTGTAGATTTGTAGGTCCTTATATTTGTCAAGGCTCCCGACAGGTTATAAACTGATGATTGTATGACATTTTCCGGTATAGTTATTGAATAATGACCACCTCCGATGCCATTTACAACGGGATTTTCATTTATTATCATAAGGTCGCTAAGTTCCGGCTGATTATCCATTATATAATGGTTATCTGAAATAAGTGAGTCAAGGAACGTGAATGGTTCTTCCTCTTCCAAAGATAATGGTATTTCTGCGGGGAAGCTGAAATCAGCCAATTGAGCACTACTTAGAATTTCAGAGGGGAGCAGTCGCATGAACCATTGATTTCTTCTATCTAATTCAATGCGATAATAGTCACCTTTTTTGCCATATATAATTGCCGGAGAGACACTCCCCGAGGGCTCGATAAGACCAATCGCTACACTTTTGTGAATGTTTAATTCTTTATTAATAAGATCAATCCATTGATCCGGAGAATAAATGTCTGAAGCTGTTTCCTGAGCTTTTCCTGAATCTATCAGATAGTATATTCTGTCTGTGGCCTCCTGCATGGAAAGAGTGGGATCAGTTGCCTGATAGTCAGACTTAAGAATACCGGAAATATATCCGGGGAAATCAGTCCACGCTTTTATTGCCGATTCAGGAACGGATGAGTCATAACGAATCATCTCAATATCGCGAGCGTATGATGTAAGAAGTGCTTTCTCTTTTTCTCCCAGTTTTTCGGGATTGAAATATTCTTTCAGACTATAACCTAATATCGGGAATGTTTTATTTTCAGCAGAGATAATTACAAAACCGCCGGAAGGATTATTATAGATGTAAAAAGGTACAAAAAGGCGGTTAGTTGTAAGATATCTGCCATTATATACCATCTTTACAGGGGGTGTAACTCTTCCGTTTGCTTCGTTGAAAAACAGTTGCGCGAGGTTGGACGCTTGTTTTTGTGAAACTGTTTCAGCATTAATCATTCCACAGCAACACCAAAGGAGAAACGCACAAGTGAACCCTGAACGAATTGTCCGCAGTAAATATTTTCCGAATTGAACTCTCATAAAATAATAACGTATCAGAGAGGAAAGTTATTGAAGGAGGTTTTATTAAAATAATGAATAGATTTTAATCATGATTTGGGAGGATAATATTAAAGGGATGTGCCGGAACATATCAATTCAGCACATCCCTGTAGGTTTTAATTATTTCCAAACAGTATTATGGAAAATAAGTACTCTACATCAGATTAACCTTCAGCTGCCTCAGCCTCTGCTTCTTCCACTTCAGCCTGCTGTTCAGGAGTTGCAGCGACGTTCGGAAGTTCAAGACCGAGATGTTTCTTTCGGTCAACGATTTTGAGATAAAGACCGATAAACAGAGCGGCAACACCCAGGCAAGCGAGCATTACAAGTGCCCAGGTGTAATTGTAGCTTACTGAGGCGACTTCTTCTGTCATTTTTCCTGCGGCAACCTGTGCTTCAATATCGGTATTGGTTGAAGTCAGTACTTTACCAATTAGCATTGGGAAGAGCCACAATCCGATATTCTGAATCCAGAAGATAAGCGCGTAGGCAGAACCGATAATTTTTGAATCGACCAATTTAGGAACGGAAGGCCAAAGAGAAGCCGGCACTAAGGAAAATGAAGCTCCCAGTACGAGAATAGTGACGTAGGCTACAATAACACCACCCACTGCGTTACCCTTAAATTGAGGAAGAATGAAGGCAAATGTAAGGTGACAAGCTATAAGGAGGATAGAGCCTAAAACGAGCATGGATGCCGCTTTTCCTTTATAGTCAACAAACTTGCCGAGGATGGGGGTGATTCCGACAGCAAGAAGCGGGAAAACAGCAAAAATCGCTCCGGCACTCTGTTTCTCATATCCCATCCAGCAATAAACCACAAGAGAGATAATGGAGATTCCGAAAAGCAGACCCTTCATTCCCTTATTTTTTGCAAAGTTTCCGGCGAAAGCAGTTGCTGCCACTATAAGCATTATAACATACTGAATGTAAGTAACAGCATCTTTAAGCCAGAAGGAATCATTGGGAAGCGGGTTGAATTCGATATTACACTGCAACATATTAACTGCATATTTCTGGAATGGGAAAATAGCAGAATAGTAGAGAACACAGAGAAGAGCAACGAGCCAGAATCCAAGGCTTGACAAAATTTTACCAAGGTCGGAAATTTTAAACGGATCATCTTTTTCTTCTGCTTCACCTGACTGAGCATCAAGTTTTTTGTCCATAAAGAAGTAGACGATAAACATGATGAGGGCAATCATGAGGAGAACTACACCAAAAGCTACCGAACGGCTAACATTGACAGTACCTCCCATCTCGGCAAACATTGGAGAGAAAATCATACAGGTAGCCACACCCAAGCGGGCGAGTGCCATCTCCGACCCCATCGCCAGTGCCATTTCACGACCTTTAAACCATTTTACTATGCCTCGGCTAACAGTGATACCTGCCATTTCAACTCCACAACCGAAAATCATGAAACCGACAGCTGATAATTTAGCAGAAGCAGGCATCCCTTTATAGAAGGGAGAAACGCCTAATTCGTCAAAGATGGGAATATAGTTGAGATGATTTGTGAACCATACATCAAGAGGGCTTCCTATAAAACTGTCAGTCAATGCATACCAGTTTATGACAGCACCAACAAGCATTACTGCTCCTGACAACAGGGCTGTGAAACGCACTCCCATTTTGTCAAGAATAATACCTGCAAATATTAGGAAAAAGATGAAGACATTAAGGAAAGTTTCCGATCCCTGCATTGTTCCGAATGCGGTCGAATCCCAGCCACGTGTTGACTGAAGGAGGTCTTTGATAGGGGAGAGAACGTCCATAAAGACGTAAGAACAGAACATAGCAAAAGCAAGAAGCCCCAAGGCGGTCCATCTTGCCCATGCTTTGTCGCGCAACAATTCCGGCGCTTTAACAGCATTAGCTGGGTTAGTTTGATTGGCCATTATTTAAATGTTATTATTCAGCATATTGAAAGGATATATCAGCACGTTCTAATATATTTGAAAACAACAGCTGAAGACGTTAATAATAATCGTTCATGCTTCATCGTTCTATACAAAATTCTAAGATACGATGATTCCGAGTGCAAATTTAAGGAAAAAATTCAAAATAGCTCTTCTTTACTTAAATTATGTAGAGAAGAGCTGATTCAGTTATTCCATTCCGTATAATCCTCACTAAAACTTATAAATGCCGTTTATGTATTCTGTAAGCTTATCAAGATCCATATATCCTTCTG
>CAMWXI010000138.1 GCA_947178175.1 uncultured Porphyromonadaceae bacterium
CTTTTAAACAGTCTAAATAGTAGAAAAATGATTAAATTTATCATCTGAAATCTTTTAAAATAAGAAATTATGAAAAGACTTCCACTTATCATTGCTATGATATCTCTTTGTATCCCGGTTATCAATGCGGATGATTATAACGATGACGATATATATTACAATCCCAAAAAGGATACTTCTAACAAGCAGAAGAACGCAAATTCAAATTATATAGCGGACTTCTCCAACATGGATGTTGACACGTATAACCTCCGCGGTCAATACTATGTTACTCCGATTGACACTATTGGTGCCACAATTGAAAATGGTGAGGACTTCGTATATACTCAACAGATTCAGAAATTTTACAATCCGACAATTGTAGTAGACAATTCCGATATATTGTCGGACGTGCTTAATAATTCCTATGGCAACATTAATGTAACGTTCAACGGGGGCACACCTTATTTCCTGCCTGTTTATACAGTAGCCGGACCCTTCAATAATTATCCTTATTATTGGGGAACCAACTGGAATATCGGCTGGAATCTGAGTTTTAATTTAGGATGGAATTGGGGATGGAACACCGGATGGTATGATCCGTGGTATTCCTGGAACTACCCCTATTATTCACCCTGGTACGGGCCTGCATGGAATTGGGGACCCGCCTGGTCCTGGCGTCCTTCTTGGTTTCCTCCCCGTCCTATTGGTCCTGCACCCGGTCGTCCCTACTATGCTGATTATCGTCCAGGAAGTCACTCTGCAGGAGCTCGCCCAGGTTGGTCAGCCTCAACCCGTCCAGGAGTCGGCAATCATCCCGGTGCTAATACTCGTCCCGGAGCCAATACTCGTCCCGGAATTAATCCTCAGCCGGGAGCTACGACACGTCCGGGCTATACCAACAATCCCGGCGTAAATACCCGCCCCGGCGTTGGAATAACTACCAGACCTGCTTCACCCGGCCATGCCACAGGTCTCACCCGTCCATCTTCTACAGGAAACAACAGTGTACGTCCCGGTTATAATTCAGGTAATAGCAATACCGGAATTGGAGTTTCAAGACCGGGCACATTGAGCAAGCCTCAAAATTCCACATCTCTTACGCGTCCGTCTACTTCAAACTCCTCAACTCCCTCCGTGTCAAACGGTGGTTCAAAGCGTGGTGGTTATAACTCTGGTTCTTCAAGCAGTTTCCCAAGTAATAACTATAACTCCGGTAGCTACAACCACAACAGCTATAATTCCGGGTCATCACGCGGAAGCTATAACAGTGGTTCATCACGCGGTGGTTATAACTCAGGAAACTCCGGTCGCGGAAGCTTTGGCGGAAGTCGCACAGGATCTGGCGGCAGAGCAGGTGGGAGACGTTAACTATTAATTTTTAACCATTAACAGTTAACTAAAAATACTTTATTTTGATAAACACAAGCTATGAAGAAGCAAATTTTTATATTATGTTTATTGGGGTTTTCTCCACTCCTTTCTCAGGCACAAACAGCCATAGAGGCTATTAACTTTACTCAGTCTGATCTTAAAGGAACCGCCCGCTTCATGTCAATGGGCGGCGCATTCGGTGCCTTAGGCGGTGACCTCTCATCTATCTCTGTCAATCCTGCAGGTATCGGAGTATACAGAAGTAATGAAATAGGAGTGTCTGTGGGTTTAGACCTCCAGCAAGCAAAAAGCAACTCGGCGGGATTTATGCAGACCACAAACCTCACCAAGTTTCAATTGAATAACGCTGGAGGTGTTTTCACACTTAAGTTGAACAATAATGTGGTACCCAATCTTAATTTTGCTTTTACATATAATAAGACAGCATCATTCAACCGCCACGTACGAGGAACATTCCCTCAACTGCGAAATTCGCTGTCTAATTATATAGCGGGAGTGACAAATAACGGTCCGTATCCGGGAGAGTCATGGACTGAGAATGACCTAAATTCCACTAACTCCTTCAATGCATGGAATCCTAATGACGGGAATCCGGCTGCTCCATGGATGTCAATTCTCGGATATGAGGGATTACTTATTACTCCTACCGGAGATTCGGAAAATCCGACATGGATTGGGCAATGGGGGAACGGCACTTCCGGAAACGGTCAATTTGAATTTAGAGAATATGGCGGAATTGACTCCTATAATATCGCCTTTGGAGGGAACTTCGGCAATGTGGTCTACTGGGGTATGGATTTCGATATCATAAACTTTAATTACGGTATTTCAAGCCTGTGGGCTGAAAATCTTAAGAATGCCTATGTAGAAGCTGATGGAGGTGCCATTGATCGTATTGATGCCCGCTGGAATCTGAAAAACGTTTATGAGGCGTCCGGTTCAGGATTTAATTATAAGTTAGGAGTCATCGTCAAACCTATTCAGGAACTAAGACTCGGCTTCTCCTTCCAGACTCCTACATGGTATAGTCTGACAGAATC
This sequence comes from uncultured Porphyromonadaceae bacterium, assembly GCA_947178175.1. GTDB lineage: Bacteria > Bacteroidota > Bacteroidia > Bacteroidales > Muribaculaceae > Lepagella. Next base: position 2,415 of record CAMWXI010000138.1, read on the forward strand.
CTACACCGGTCAGCTTAATTTTAAATATGCGTCTGAAAAGGATGACAGCAGAAGCTACAATAAAGGATATCCCGCCACATCAGACATGAATTTCCGCACGCCATGGCGTCTGACAGCCAGTGCTGCCGGAGTGATTGGCGGTCGCTTCATCATCTCAGCTGACTACGAATGGGCAAACTTCCAAAGTATGCGCTTTTCTGAGCCAACCTATAACAATGGTTATTATACTCCCGGATATTACGACCCCGGATATAATGATTGGGGGAATTATTATCCCTATTCAGATAATACCCGTTTCGGACAATATATCTCAGACCCATATCAGGAGACAAACAATGATATTCACAATTATTGCCAGTCTTCCAACACTTTCCGTTTAGGTGCGGAGTTTAGAATCACTCCACAATTTTCTGTTAGAGCAGGATATAGCTACACATCTTCACCCATAAAAGAGAAAGTGAGAAAAGGGGAGGAAACTATCTATACATCCGATACACGTCCGAGCTTCAAATTCAACAATGCAACAAACTATATCACTGCCGGCGCCGGATATAAAGGGAAACATTTATATGCAGACCTTGCATATGTCTACAAACATCAGAGCTCTGACTATTTTGCCTATCCAACAGATCCGACGAATGCGTTAATGGGAATTGACACCACTCCCAAATCCTCTATAAGTTTCAATAACAGTCAGATTCTCCTTACTCTCGGTGTAAAATTCTGATTAAGGTAAAAATATCTGATTTTTGGATTTCCTTGTTACTTAGTTTGTTGAGAACAAGCATTCCTCTGAAACAGAACATAGATATTAAGAACATCTCGGTAGTCGTTACAGGCTTTGGTCGGCCTTCAGATACTACCCGGATGTTCTCTTTATTTTTAAACCTATTCTAAATATTAGAATAATTTTAGAGAACAACTGTTTTGATGCTCTTAAATGATTCGCTCCGCCAAAATCAATTCCGGTTTTTGGGAAGAGAGGATTCTACAGCCTATCAGATAGGCTTCTTCCCCCCCCTTCAATCCATACTTGGATGATATACGGTCAGCAGACAAGGGATGATTTCTACTTATTGCATTAATGTTCCTTCCCTTTAACTCTTTTAGCTCCCGCTTTGTCGGGAACTTAATATTTTCAAATATCTTTCCCGGAAATCCCTCTATCTTCCTATCCAAAACGTACAGACGTGTGTTAGGTGAAATTTTCTTTATACCGGGATATAATCGTCGGAGTGCTCCCTCATCTCCAATCTTCATCAGGTTTGCGCCAGGTTCGTAAAGAAATTTACCTTCTAACTCCTCCACACTTTTAATCACTACGGGGAAACATTCATTTTCCGGCAATAAGGTTGTACGGATTTGCAAAATCTCAGGTGTGTTACTTCTCCCTATTTCAACCGCATACACTCCTTGTGTTTCATGGTCGCCACAAACCAACAGAACTTCCTTACACTCACCTTTATATGACACTACATAAATACATCGCAAATCCGGTAGATCTTTAACACATGCCGATAAATCAACCATCGGAGAGGCTTTGATAATCAGAGTATCACACTTTTGCATAATTACATCATAATTTCCAACAATGTCAGGCACTGTATCCGACAAAATATAAAGTTTGCCTCCGCACTCCGAACGTCTGGCAGGATCAACATATATTGCATCTACCTTATGGGTTGATGATTTTAGATATTCTATAGAATCCCGGCAAAAGACATCCACATTCTCAATTTCCAAACTCTCAAGGTTATGCAGGAGTGCATCGGTTTTAATTTCTTCCAAGTCAAATGCTTTCAAATTTCTGACTTTTGCTGCGATACACATTGCATCTATACCAAGACCGGCCGTCATGTCTACAACAGTCTGATTCTCCTTGAAGAGAGAGGCGTTAAATGCGCCAACAAACTGATTACTCGCCTGTTCACCGGCAAGTTTTGTAGGAAATATAAATTGGGATGATGTGATAAAATCCGGCAATTTATTACGGAAATGATGTCTACATTCAATCTGCAGAATTTCATCTGCGAATTCTGGATATTTAAGACGAAGAGAGGGAATAGAATCATTGATATGTCGTTTGATGAAATCAAAATCCATAAAGATGTATCAACTGAAGTGACAGAAACTATATCAAAAATTATACTTTAATATTCTACAAATTTACTTCATAAAATTAAATTTAGCCGAAAAATTAGTAAATTTGCACTGACTCTTATGAAT
>CAMWXI010000139.1 GCA_947178175.1 uncultured Porphyromonadaceae bacterium
TGAGATGTCTCGTGGGCTCGGAGATGTGTATAATCGACAGGTGTTGTTCACGGCAGCATTCATGAAATCATCAGTTATTCTGACGGAGACATTGGCGCCGGTCACTTTCCCTTCTTCAAGTTTGGCGTCAATGAATCTTTCGGAGTCAGGGTGAGTGATGCTGACTGTCAGCATAAGGGCACCGCGTCGACCGTCCTGAGCCACTTCGCGTGTAGAATTGCTGTATCGTTCCATGAAGGGTACAAGTCCGGTAGATGTCAGTGCCGAGTTTTTGACGGGACTTCCCTTAGGACGGATATGACTGAGGTCATGACCCACACCGCCACGACGTTTCATCAGCTGTACCTGTTCCTCGTCAATCTTTATGATGCCGCCGTAACTGTCGGGTTCACCATCCAGACCTATAACGAAGCAGTTTGAGAGAGAGCCAACCTGAAAATTGTTGCCGATACCGGCCATAGGGCTTCCCTGAGGCACGATATATCTGAAATCTTTCAGAACATCATAGATTTCTTCTTCCGAAAGAGGATTGGGATATTTGCGTTCAATACGGGCAATCTCAGAAGCTATGCGATGATGCATATCATCCGGGGTGAGTTCATAGAGATTCCCGAAAGAATCTTTCAAAGCGTATTTGCTCGCCCATACGCGAGCTGCAAGTTCGTCTCCTTTGAAATATTTGAGAGAGCTTTCGTAGGCCTGGTCGTAGGTATATTTTTGTGCCATGGGGTATTATATAAATCTTTTTTGTTTTAGGAGTTCAAGGAAGCGCACTGAGAAGTCCTCATTCATGCCGCGAGGATATCTCACTTCTGCAAAGACCTGCGCCAGATTCTCTTTATTGTTTTCAGCTGCGAAGGCGGCGTTTGCGGGGTAGTCTTCTTTGATTTTAAAAATATCAAGAATTTCCTCATCGGAATCTTTACGGTATTTTTCCTGATGTACAAATCCGGAATTCAGCAGACGTTCGGAAGGAGCCCCTTCGGCTGCCGGCCAACCTATAGCAAGGCAAGCCACCGGCACCACAAGCTCGGGGAGCTCGAGAATTTCAGAAATCTCCCGGGCATTATATGTGACAGTGCCGAGATAGCAAGTGCCAAGCCCTTCCTGTTCCGCGACAGTCACCACCTGCTGTGCGAAAATGATAGCATCGGCCATTGCAGAGGTAAAGGAGAGGAAGTTGTCGAATCCGGCGTCTGCCTTTCGTAATTCACACCATCGTGTGAAGCGATTGAAATCGGCGCAAATCGTCAGAATCACGGGAGCTTTCGATGCTGGTTGGTTGAAATGAGTTTCTGCCAATCGGGAGCGCATCTCCGGATTGCGGGATACGATGACGCTATAGAGTTGCATGTTGCCGGTGGTGGGAGCTTTTGCAGCACGTGTAAGGATAGAATCGAGCAGTTCCGGCTCGACCTCCTTGTCGGTGAATGTGCGAACAGAAGCACGGTTGAGGAAATAGTCAGTCATAAAGGGGGGGGTTATCTGAAATTTTTAATCACTTTGGCCACAACGCCCCACACGGTAAATTCATCGTCGGGGGTTATTTCGATAGGAGAGAAGTCCGGATTGCCGGGACGAAGCCATACTTTCCCGGACTCTTTTTCTGTCAAATCAAGATATTTCATGGAAAATTCTCCATTGATGAAGGCCACTACTATATCATTCTGACGCGGGGTCAGAGAGCGGTCAATGACAATGATGTCACCTTCATCTATCCCGGCCTCAATCATTGAGAGGCCCACAACTCTGGCATAGAACGTAGCCGCGGGATGAGAAATCAGTTCGCGGTTAAAATCCAGAGTGCGGTCCATATAGTCCTGTGCCGGACTGGGAAATCCTGCGCGCACACCTCCCTCAGCGTAAGGGAGGGACAGGGATGATGAGAAATCTCCGGAGAAAATTTCCAATTCTTTTATTGATTTCATTGTGCAAATATAAGAAAAATTGTTTATGTTTGCAGAGAAGAAAGAAATAAAATTTGGAGTTGACTGAACATGTGGGGATTAGTGGATTGTGATAATTTCTTTTGTTCGTGTGAGCGAGTGTTTCGTCCTGATTTGGAGCGAGTTCCGATGGTCGTGCTCTCTAATAATGACGGATGTGTGGTGGCACGTTCTGCCGAGGCAAAGAGCATGGGAGTGAAGATGGGAATCCCCTATTATCAGATGCTGGAGCAGTTTGGGAGTTCCGGCATTGTAGCTTTCTCCAGCAACTACACACTGTATGCCGACATGTCAGCGCGTGTGATGTCAATCATACGTGATTCAGTCCCGGAGATGTTGCAATATTCCATAGATGAATCCTTCATTAATCTGGAGGGATTTAATCCTCCGGATATTCATGAATGGGGTGTGGAGTTATCTCAAAAAATCAGGAAATGGACAGGGATACCTGTCAGTATCGGAATCGCTTCTACAAAGACACTGGCGAAGGTAGCGGGGAGATATGCCAAGAAATTTAAGGGATATCACAAGTGTTGTGTGATAGCGGGAGAAGATGCGCGACGCAAAGCACTGGAAGGATTGGAGACAGGAGAGATCTGGGGTATCGGAAGAAGACTTTCTGTCCGCCTGCTGTATGATGGTGTCCCGACGGCTCTTGATTTTGCGGGAAAGCCGCGTGAATGGGTAAGACGCAAATATCATGTCACAGGGGAGAGAACCTGGCGTGAGCTCAACGGAGAGAATGTCGTAGAGATAGAGGGACTGGAGACGGCAAAGAAAAGCATACTGACCAGCAGGAGTTTCCCCGGTATGCTTACAGAATATAAAGATGTGGAGACGCATGTGGCTAATTTCGCCACCCGTTGTGCTGAAAAACTCAGAAGTCAGCGTTCGGCATGTTCATTATTGAATGTTTTTGTGGAATCCAACAGGTTTCGGGAGGATTTGGAGCAATACGGAATCACGGGTGCTTACACCTTTACCACACCTGTGTGTTCCACTCAGGAGATAGTAGCCGGAGCTTTGAAAGTCCTACGGGAGATATTCCGTCCCGGAATTTTCTATAAGAGGGCAGGGGTGATGGTCAGTCAGTTTACTTCCGGCAGCGTCATTCAGCCGGACCTGTTCTATTACGATTCTGAGAAGTCCTTGAAATTTAGAAGTATATCGGAGGCTATAGATGAAATTAATCGTCATCTTGGACGAGATACTGTTATATTAGCGTCTCAGCAATATGCCGCAAAGGGGGAGGATGGTAAGTCTCTGAAATTTGTGAATGCGATACGCAGGTCGTTGAAGTCGCCGGACTATTCCACCATGCTATCTGATTTTCGTATAAATTAAGACGATAAATCCACGGAATAGGATAATTATAGTCGTTTTTGGAATATTTTCTTTTGAAATGAGTGGAATGTTACTAAATTTGTGGTCAGATTAGGACTTTTTATTTGCTGATATAAAGGTATGCATACAAAGGGATTACGTTATGACCTTAATTTAGGAGAGTCGGTAGAGGGAATATTGGAGAATGATTTCTGGATGATGGACAGGTTCACTCCCTCACTTTTCGCGCTTAACAAGGAACCTATAAAATTTTCCGCGTCTGCCTCGATATTTGTCAGAAGAGGAAAATTCAAGATGGATCTCAATCTTATCCCCACAGAAATGGAGGCACCTTGCATCGTAAATGTCTCAAAAGATTGTATTCTGAACCCTAAGGAGTTGAGTGATGATTTCGAGGCTTCTTTCATAGTTCTGTCACCACGCATGAAGGATAATATCTTCCTCTTCATTAATGATCCGTTTTTTTATAATCTTGCTAAAGATCATCCCGTGATGCCCTTGAGTCCGGAGATGGTTGACAGATACGATAATCTTTATTCTCAGTTGAGTTTCGACTTCAACGATACATCCAATCCCAATCGTTATCATGCTGTGCTTCATACTTTATTGGCTTTTGTGTTCCGATATGTCATGAAGGGATATCGGAAATTGGGAGAGGACTATCCTGCAAATATGGGACGAATGTCGGAAAGATTTCTGCGCCTGGTTCAGCAATATTTCAAGACCAATCGTTTTCTGGAGTTTTATGCGGATAAACTGCAGGTCACTCCGAAGCATCTTTCAAGAACAGTAAAGCAGCAGACAGGGTATACCGCGGTGGAGTGGATAGAGAGATATATCATTTTGGAGGCAGAGGTGCTTCTGAAATCATCTGATCTGCATATTCAGCAGATAGCCGATGAGCTTAATTTTCCGTCGCAGTCTGTATTCGGCAAATATTTCAAGAAGAAAGTGGGACAGTCACCAAGGGATTTCAGAAATCGAAAGTAGACGGAAGTTTGAGTCTCCCTCGCTTAACAAAGATGTAATTTTTTGCATTTTGATTTATCGGGAATAAAAAGGAAGCGGACGCCTAAAATCACATAGACGGCCGCCTCAAACACACATTTTCCACTATCCAACTTTCTATTACTCAACAATCTTTATCTTTAAATCTTTGTATAGAGCAAAGATTTTAAAACAAATAAACCAACATTTATTGCTTTCTCAAGCTTTTCATCATGATTTATGACTTTGCAAAATTACAAAGAGTTGCAAAACGAACCAAATTTTTTTAGTAGAAAAATTTAGTCAGTTTTAACAATTTGGGTAAATATTCTATTGGGGTACTTTAATAG
>CAMWXI010000140.1 GCA_947178175.1 uncultured Porphyromonadaceae bacterium
TAGAGCGTCGGATTGTGGTTCCGAAGGTCGTGGGTTCGAGACCCACATTTCACCCCCAAAAGAGGGCGTTTCAAAATTCAAATTTTGAGACGCCCTCTTGAAGTTTTAAGAACGACCCCGTTTACTTCTTTTCAATATTTCATGTAATCACGGGCAATGATAAGATCTCTCCCTTCACTATTAACCTATATCTCTTACTAATGAAAATTCTTTTCAATCCCCTCTCTTATATCTCCTTTCCATGTATTTTAGGAGTGGCATTTCTGTTAACGCCCTTATCCGCTTCCGCAATCAAGCTTGGTAGCGACTCCAATCCCAACTCTCAATATTTCCCTGAAATCAGCGGAACTATCCGTCCTATGCTTGAATGGGAAACATCAACCGGGCAATATCGTTTTCAGGTAAGAAATGCACGCCTCACCATCGGCGGTGACATCGCGCCTGCAAATATCGAATACTTCTATCAGATGGACTTCTGCGACATGGGAAAGATGAAAGTTCTTGATTTCTTCGGGAAAGTAAAAGTATTTGAAGGATTCAAAGTTCAGGCCGGTCAGTTCAGAATACCCTTTGGTGTAGAACCGTTCCGTGCCGCCCATCAATATTACTTCTCAAATTGCTCGTATTTAGGAAAGGAAATTGCCAACAACCGTCGCGTCGGAGCCGCCGTTTCCTATAACATTCCGAAGACCAACCTATCTCTGGAGGCCGGCATGTTTACTCCTTATTCTATCGCCGACCATAACCATTGGTCGAAGAAACTCACCTTTGCATCCAAAGCCTCTTACAGAATCGATCAAGTGACACTCACCACCGGTTTTCAGACCCTGTGTCCCGACAAAGTGAGATATAATATGGCGGATGCATGTGTGCAATGGAAGAGCGGGAGATGGACTGCCGTTGCGGAATATATGTTCCAGCATTACACCGGAAACGCCCACAAACCTGCCCATTCCTATATGGTATTCGGAGACTACAGAATGCCTGTGAAGGCCGGAATTTTCAACTTTCTGTCCTTTCAGGCAAGATTTGACGGCATGACAGATCATAGCTCTGCAATTGCCAATGCCGACGGCATCATCTTCACTGATGATCCAGCCAGAAATCGTGTCACTGTCGGAACGACTCTAAGCTATGTGGCAAAAAACGGTATGTCGCTTGATCTGCGTCTTGACTACGACAAATGTTTCTATCACAAGGGCATCACGCCTCCGGCTGGAGAAGGAGATAAAGTAGTGACAGAACTCGTTTTCCACTTCTAACAGGTTCGTTATAGGAATACAAAACAAGGGTATGTCAGGAATTTTCATCTTGACATACCCTCTATAGTGTCATTAGCTGTTTGAGGCGATATTCTTTATCCTATCATTTCCCCATCAGGCTTGCCAGACGAACGAAAAATTCCGGATCTTCTCCCACTGTGATGTCAACCACCTTTCCCTCGGGATTTATTATAGCCTTGGTCGGGAAGCCCTCTACAAGATAAGCGGCAAGGATTCCGCTCTCATCATTTCCGGCATTGTAAAGGTTAATCCAGGGAAGTTTGAAACGCGCAACTGCCGCTTTCCATTCTTCCGGGGTGTCCCTATTATCAATTCCGATAACTTCAAGCTCTCCTTTATACTTCTCGTAGGCTTCCTTGAGTGCCGGAAAACCTTTTATACACCACTTGCACCATGCTCCCCAAAAATCAAGCACTATCCATTTACCACGGAAATCCGAGATGCTGACCATCTTCCCTTCAAGGTCTGGGAGTTTGAAATCCGGAGCTTCTACATTTCCCGAACTCAATTCATTACGCATTTTCTCCTTTTCAAGCTGCGCTCTGACACCCTTCTCCTTCTGTTCCACCATCGGATAGAAGATACTTTTTCGAGCTTCCTCGCTCATTGTGGGCACAAGGTTAAGAAAATCCTCTCCTTCCACTTCCAGCAATGCATAGGCTGCCGCCGGTGAATCCTTATGACTTGCATAAAAATCCTTTGCTACATTCTCATATTGAGCTGCAAGAGCCATAACACTCTCCCTGTCTGCCTTTCCTGAAGCCATTAATGCCTCGTATGAAGCATCAATAGGGGCCAGCAGACCGCGAAATTCATTCAAGTCTTCCATAAGACGGGTTCCGGTGATGTTATAGCTTCCATCTCCCCTCAGCTCTATCTCAAGGTTATCCCCGGGGGTGGCATAGAAATCCACACCGTTCTGATTATTGAGAAGAATCTGATAGTTGGCAGCTTCTGATAACGGCAATGCAAACTCACTCCTTCCATCTGCAATTTCATAAATCGACTGACTGACTTTTGGAGGATTCTGACGTGTTGCTGTCAGCAATTCTGAGAACAAAACCCCCTGAACACGCAGTGAATCAAGTCCTAATTCCGGAGCCACAGCCACTTTCACACCGGCCTGTGAGATTAGTGTTCCTCCGAGCAACGCTCCGAGTAGCATCAATTGTTTCTTCATCTTATTGATTTTTTTAGATAAGCATGTAGCTTATTGACAAATTCATAATTTTTTAATCCCCATTTAGGAGCCTCAACCATTGCAGGTGGAGCTGAGGCTAAAAACCGCTCTATGGCAATTCGTGAGGGTATTATATCAACGAGTTTTGAACATAATTTAATATATTCATCAACTTCAAATATCTTCGGACTCATCTCCCCGGCATGCCACAATCGGCTTAACGTGGTGTCCCGAATCACCTGTAAATGATGAATCTTGATGGATTCTATCGGAAGCTCACAGCATTCCCTTACTGTCTTGAGTATTCCCTCATCACCTTCTCCCGGCAACCCCGCTATTACATGCACTCCTGCATGAAGACCGACACTGGCAGCCAATGCCACTGCATCCCTTGTCTGCTGAAAGGTGTGGCCTCTGTTTATCAGTTTCAAAGTCGCATCTGAGGAACTCTCCACTCCAAACTCAACAAATACCGGACTCTTTTCGTTGATTTCCCCCAGCATTTTTGCTATTTTTTCATCAAATGTATCCGGACGTGTACCTATTACCAATCCTACAACATCCTCAACGCCCAACGCTTCGAGATATAATTCCCTTAATGATGTTATATTATCTACATTTTCGCTATGCAGACGCTTTCCGGTGTAAGTATTTGTGAAACTCTGGAAATAGGCCAGATACTTCATCTGAGGATATTTTCGACCGAAGAATCCCTTCCCCTTCTCCAATTGAGCGCTTATTCCATTATTCGCTTCCTCAAGACAATAGGAGGGAGAAAAGGAGGCATTGTTGCAGTATATGCACCCACCGGTGCCTATTGTTCCGTCTCTATTAGGACACCCGAAACCGGCATTTACTGATATTTTCTGCACCTTGGTACCCGGAAATATCTCTGCTAAATACTCTGCATAATCCTTATAATATACATTCATCCCGGCAGTCTTATTTTTTACACGCACCGCAAATTCCCCGGTAAAGCAGAAGATTATCTGCCAACACCAACGCGGCCATACTTCTCACCACATGCTCTCCCCGCAGTCCTACACATGGGTCATGTCTTCCCTCAACTTTAATAACTGTCTCTTCATTATTTTTTGCGACTGTCCGGAGTTCGCGAGCTATCGTGGGAGTTGGCTTAAAGGCAACCCTGAAGTATATCTCTTCTCCATTGCTTATTCCTCCCTGTATCCCCCCGCAATGATTACTGCCGGTCCGGACTCTATCTCCTCTATCGGCATCGTGACTTATATAAAATTCATCTGCCATCTGGCTCCCCCGCATTTCACTGCTGTGGAACCCTTCACCATATTCAAATCCCATAACAGCATTGATACTCAGCATGGCAGCGGCGAGATTAGAACTTAATTTATCATAAACAGGATTCCCTATTCCCGGCATAACTCCCTTAATCCTACATTCCACAATCGCCCCCACAGAATCATGTTCTCCCCTGATTTCTTCAGCTATCCTGAGTCTCTCGCTCAGCGACGGATATAGACCGCTTACCCCGATTCTGTATATAGCAGTTTCTATAGTTATGCCATTGGATTCCAAATATTGAAGCGCTAACGCTCCTCCGACTAACCTACTCACAGTCTCGCGGGCCGACGCACGTCCTCCTCCTCGGTAATCGCGTATCCCATACCGCTTCTCCGTAGTATAGTCTGCATGATTCGGACGATATTTCTCTGCCACTTCACTATAGTCTTTGCTACGTGTGTCAATGTTCCGGACTATGAAGCCGATCGGTGTCCCTAAAGAGATACCATCATCTGTAATGCCGGAAAGGAACTCTACCTCATCCTTCTCATTACGACGGCTGACACCCTCTCCTCCGGGACGCCGCTTTGCCATCTCTGATTCAACCCTTGCAAAATCTATCTTTATTCCCGCCGGAAAGCCATCAATCACACCTCCCATACACTTTCCATGACTTTCGCCAAAGGTTGTTAACGTCAGCACTTTCCCAAAACTGTTGCTTCCCATAAATCTTTATTTTCAATGACAAAAGTCACCTAACTCCGCATTTGCTGTCTTTTGCAAATCTACCGGATTAAGCTTTAACTGCAGCCCGCGCTTCCCGGCACTGACATATACAAAATCATGTTCCACCATTTCCCGGCTGAAATAAACCGGATAGGCTTTCTTC
>CAMWXI010000141.1 GCA_947178175.1 uncultured Porphyromonadaceae bacterium
CCCCGCGCCCCCCCCCCCCGCCGCGCGAGCCGGCCAGCTCCCCCGGCCCGCCCGCCGACCACCCCTCGCCCGCCGCCGCGCCAAGCTGGAATGAAGGGGATAAAGGGTTGGGAGAAAGGATAAGGAAGTCGGCATTTTCGTTGGCGAATGCCATCTGAAAATCTTCCTGAAACTCTGCGGGAAGAAGATCATCTGTCAGAATTTTTCCTGCAGATGCGGGGATTCTGAAATGGTTTAGAAACTCCTCGGCAGGCACGGAGATGCTGTCAATGACAAGGATATGCTGAGCATGTTTCAGCAGACGGTTGCCCAGGGCGGCTTTCTCTGCGATGTTTGTGAGCTGTGAATAGAGAGGTTCTGATTTTTTATTCCGCAAAGCTTTGAGGCCCTCGCGTGCCAGACGTTCAGACTCGGCGAAATCATAACCGGCATAGGCTTCGCCGGCTTCCTGCAGATAGTCGGAAAAAGCGACGAAGGGGGAGAGCGCGAGGAGCATTATTATGATATTTCGTAGGTATACTTTCATGTTTTAAAGGAATAACAGGATTCAAAATTAGTAAAAACGGGCAAAAATAAAAAGGGAACCGAAAATTTGAACGATAACGGAAGAAATAAGATTAGACGACATCATTTGCAGGAGAACGAAAAAAAGTGTAACTTTGCCAATAAGTTTGCCCTTTTCAAGTCGGCGGTGACACGAAAGTATAAATAGAGTGTCCTAAAGGTTTGAAAACAGGAATATAAAAAATTAAAAAGAAACAGACATGAGTTTAAATATCATTGTACTGGCAAAGCAGGTACCTGATACGCGCAATGTAGGCAAGGATGCGATGAAGGAAGATGGCACAGTGAACAGAGCCGCGCTTCCTGCAATCTTTAACCCTGAAGACCTCAATGCGCTTGAGCAGGCGCTGAAGCTCAAGGAGATGTATCCCGGCAGTAAGGTAACATTGCTGACTATGGGACCTGCGCGTGCTGCAGAAATTGTACGTGAGGGAATGTATCGCGGAGCAGATGGTGGAATAGTATTGTCAGACAGAGCATTCGCCGGTTCGGACACTCTTGCTACATCATATGCATTGAGCGCAGCGGTAAGGAAGATTGGTGATTATGACATAATTCTCGGCGGTCGCCAGGCTATTGACGGTGACACTGCTCAGGTAGGTCCTCAGGTTGCGGAAAAGTTAGGTCTTCCCCAGATTACATACGCAGAGGAGATTCTGAAAGTGGAAGATGGGAAAGTGACTGTGAAGCGCAGAATCGAATCAGGAGTTGAGACAGTGTCTTGTCCTCTTCCGTTGGTAGTGACGGTGAATGGTTCGGCTGATGAATGTCGTCCGCGCAACGCCAAGGCACTGCAGAAATATAAATATGCGGCTGTTCCCTCGGAGGTGGCTGATGATGAAGCCAAGAAGAGCTTTATCGCGAAGCGTCCCTACCTGAATATAGGGGAGTGGAATGCAAACACTGTTGAGGCAGACCTCTCGCAGTGTGGTCTTGCAGGCTCACCCACAAAGGTGAAGTCAATTGAGAACGTAGTGTTCGCAGCGAAAGACGCACGCCGCATTGAGAATGAGGATGGAGAACTTGAAAATCTTATCAAAGAGCTGATAGCCAACCACACTATCGGTTGATACGGCCTTTTATCCGGAATCCCGTTCAGTTGAATTCCCTTCAGGAATATGATTAGTCGGGAAGAGGGATAGAAATTAAAACAAGACAACAATGGCAGATAAAAATAATCTCATCGTCTATTGCGAGTTTGAAGATGGCAAGGTGGCTGATGTCAGCCTCGAACTGCTCACCAAAGGGCGTCAGCTTGCAGACAAACTCGGCATCAAACTTGAGGCAGTAGTAGCAGGAGACAATCTTAAGGATATAGAGAAGCAGCTCTTCCCCTTCGGCGTTGACACTGTGTATAAACTGGAGGATAAGAGACTTTATCCTTATCTCTCGCTTCCTCATTCATCCATATTGATCAACCTCTTTAAGGAGATTGAACCGCGCATTGCATTTATGGGTGCGACATCAATCGGCCGCGACCTCGGTCCGCGCGTGAGTTCAGCACTTCACAGCGGTTTGACAGCAGACTGCACATCATTGGAAATCGGTGACTATACGGATGCCCGCACCGGAAAGGAATATAAGGATCTGCTCTATCAGATTCGTCCGGCCTTCGGCGGAAACATCGTTGCTACTATAGTAAACCCGGACTGCCGTCCGCAGATGGCAACCGTGCGCGAGGGAGTGATGAAAAAAGAAGTCAGGGATTCCAACTATGTAGGAAAGGTTGTGAATCTGGATGTCAACAAGTATACATCACCGGAGGATTTTGTAGCGGAAATCATAGATCGTCACGTTGAGAAATCCAAAGTGAATCTCAAGGGTAGTCCTATCATCGTAGCCGGAGGTTATGGTGTCGGTTCAAAAGAGAATTTTGAACTTCTGCATCAGCTCGCGGACACTCTCGGTGGTGAAGTAGGAGCAAGTAGAGCGGCGGTGGATGCCGGCTGGATTGACCATGACCGTCAGATAGGTCAGACCGGTGTGACAGTGCGTCCGAAACTCTACATTGCCTGCGGCATTTCCGGTCAGATACAGCATATTGCCGGAATGCAGGATTCCTCTATCATCATTTCAATCAATGATGATCCTAATGCTCCGATAAACACAATCGCTGATTATGTTATTACCGGGAAGGTAGAGGATGTTGTTCCCAAATTAATCAAGTATTATAAGAAGAATTCGAAATAATGGCCAATTTCTATAGTGATAATTCAGCTCTGAAATTTCATCTCGAGCATCCGATGATGAAGAAGATTGTAGAGCTTAAGGAAAGAAATTTTGCGGATGCAGAGAAATTCGACTATGCTCCTCAGAACTTCGAGGATGCCATGGACAGCTATGACAAGGTGCTGGAAGTGGTAGGCGAACTCTGTGGCGACATCATTGCGGCAAATGCAGAAGATGTGGATCATGAAGGACCGCGAGTTGAAAACGGCCGTGTGATATATGCAGAGGGTACAAAGAAGAACCTTGAGGCTTGCCGTAAGGCAGGATTGATGGGAATGTCAATGCCCCGTCGTCTCGGTGGTCTTAACTTCCCCATCACGCCTTACATCATGGCTGCCGACATGGTGAGCCGCGCGGATGCGGGATTTGAAAACCTCTGGGGACTCCAGGATTGTGCAGAAACGATCTATGAATTCGCTGACGAAGAACAGAAGCAGAAATATATCCCCCGTGTATGTGCAGGCGAAACCATGAGTATGGACCTCACAGAGCCTGATGCCGGTTCGGACCTTCAGAGCGTGATGCTTAAGGCAACTCAGAAAGAGGATGGCAGTTGGGTGCTTAATGGTGTGAAGCGTTTCATCACTAATGGCGACAGCGACATTCATCTCGTTCTTGCCCGTTCTGAAGAGGGGACAAAGGATGGTCGCGGATTGTCAATGTTTATCTATGACAAGCGTAACGGCGGTGTGACCGTCCGCCGCATCGAGAACAAGATGGGTATCAAGGGCAGCCCGACTTGCGAGCTGGTCTACAAGGATGCACCTGTAGAACTTTGCGGAAGCCGACGTCTCGGCCTTATCAAATATGTGATGGCTCTCATGAACGGAGCCCGTCTGGGCATTGCGGCTCAGTCAGTGGGTCTTTGCGAGGCAGCTTACCGCGAGGCTTTGGCATACGCCAAGGACCGCAAGCAGTTTGGAAAGGCAATCATCGAATTCCCGGCAGTGGCAGAGATGCTTTCAATCATGAAGGCAAAGACAGATGCAGCCCGCACCTTACTCTATGCATGCTCACGATATGTGGATATGTATAAGATCTATGATGACATTGCAAAAGAGCGCGCGTTGACTTCTGAAGAGAAGAAGGAGCAGAAATATTACAGCAAGCTTGCGGATGCCTTCACACCTCTTGCAAAGGGGATGACCTCCGAATTCTGTAATCAGAATACGTATGATTGTATTCAGATTCACGGCGGTTCCGGCTTCATGAAGGATTACGCCTGTGAACGCCTTTACAGAGATGCAAGAATCACAAGTATCTATGAAGGAACCACCCAGCTGCAGGTAGTGGCTGCAATCCGCCATGTCACCACCGGAACCTATCTCAACCGCATTAAGGAATTTGAAGCAATGGAGGTAGTGCCTGAGGATGAAATGGTTAAGAATACCCTTGTATTCATGACCCAGCAGTATGCAGATGCCGTACAGATGGTGGAAGGAATAGAAGACCCGGCTTACAGAGATTTCATGGCACGTCGTCTCGTAGAGATGGCCGGCCATATCATCATGGGATATCTTCTTCTTGAGGATACTCAGCGCAACGGTGATTTCCGCAAGAGCCTCCACGTATATGTGAATTACGGACAGGCAGAGGTTGCGAAGCACGCCGACTTCATCAGCAACTTCAAGCCTGAGGAGATAAAGGATTATCTATACACTGAATAATATAGAATTTCTATAATTCATATACAGAACCCTATT
>CAMWXI010000142.1 GCA_947178175.1 uncultured Porphyromonadaceae bacterium
ATAGACAAGCACCTTCTTAGGAATGAAAAAAACTAATTATTTTCAAATTCTTCCAATTCCATTTGTGCTACCTCCCACAGACTCATAACATTTTCAAGTTCTCTCTTGGCTTTGTCATAATCAGCAAGCACTTCAGGACTGCAGTCTCCTGCTGAAATCTTTTCCTCCAATTCCGACAAACCTCCCTCCCGAGATTCTATTTCAGTTTCAAGGTCTTTTATCCGGTTGCGAATTCTTCTCAACAACTTATCTCTCTCTTTCTGCTCTGCATAACTCAACTTCTTTTTTTGAGTTGTGTTTCCCGGGGTTGAGCCCGATGCTGATAAATCCACAGTAGTTGTACCGGTCGAATTTAATTTCTCACCACCCGTTGGTTCAGACTGATGAGAGACTTTATCTGTCTTCTTCTCTTTTATCTCTATCTGACGAAGGTCGGTGAGTCGCCTTCTATGGATAAAATCGTATATCCCCCCGAGATTCTCTTTAACTTCTCCTCCTCCGAATTCATATACCTTATCCACAAGTCCATCAAGAAATTCACGGTCGTGACTGACAACAATGACTGTGCCTGTAAAATCTTTTATTGCAGATTTAAGCACATCCTTCGTGCGCATGTCAAGATGATTTGTTGGTTCATCAAGAATCAAGAAATTGACCGGCTCCAACAATAATTTTATCATTGCCAGACGCGACTTCTCACCTCCGGACAAAACCGATACTTTTTTATCAATATCCTCTGCACCAAACATAAATGCACCTAAAATATCCCGTATTTTAAGACGTATATCGCCCACCGCCACACGGTCTATTGTCTCAAAGACAGTCAGCGTAGGATCAAGCAACTGCGCCTGATTCTGTGCAAAATATCCTATCTTGACATTATGACCTATCTTTAATTCTCCTGTGTGGGGAATCTCTCCCATTATACACTTCACCAAAGTTGACTTCCCCTCTCCATTTCTACCAACAAAGGCAACCTTGTCTCCCCTACGAAGCATAAACTCAGCATGATCAAACACCTGATGTTCTCCGTATGCTTTCCCTACATCAGTCAGAATCAAAGGAAAATCTCCACTTCTCTCTGCCGGTGGAAATTTCAGACTCAAGTGCGCTTTGTCTACCTCATCAACTTCTATGGGAATTATCTTTTCAAGTTGTTTTATACGGCTCTGCACCTGCACTGCTTTCGTAGGCTTGTAGCGGAATCGCTCTATGAATTCTTTTGTGTCGGCAATCATTTTTTGCTGATTCTCGTATGCCCGCATCTGCTGTTCAACACGTTCCTTACGAAGCTCTACAAACTGACTGTAGTTCACTTTATAATCATAAATCTTTCCGCAATTTATCTCAATTGTTCGGTTAGTGACATTGTCAAGGAATGCCCGGTCGTGGCTCACCAACAACACCGCTTTGCCTTTTTGAGTTAGAAAATTCTCAAGCCATTGTATCGATTCAATATCAAGATGGTTGGTAGGTTCGTCAAGCAGAAGTAAATCGCACTTCTTTAATAGTATCTTTGCCAACTCTATTCTCATTCGCCATCCACCTGAAAATTCAGATGTGGGACGATCAAAATCCTCTCTCCTGAATCCCAGACCAAGAAGTGTACGCTCAGTCTCCGCCTCCATATTGTCTGAGTCTTCCATTGCCATGCGCTCATGAAGAAAATTCAGACTGTCCAACAATTTCTGATATTCCTCACTCTCATAATCCTCACGCGTTTCAAGCTCTCTCGTCACACGCTTTAACTCAGCTTTCCGCTCAAGTGCAGTTGAAAAAACTTTGCGGGTCTCATTAATCAAAGTCGTTTCATCGGAGACCTTCATCTCCTGAGGCAAGTAGCCGATTACCACATCAGAAGGGGCGGAGATACTTCCGGTAGTCGGTTCCTGCAATCCTGCAAGTATTTTCAGCAAGGTAGATTTCCCGGCACCATTTTTTCCAACAAGCGACATTCTGTCAGTCTTATTTATCACAAAACTAACATCCTTAAAAAGAGGGCGAGCCGAAAACTCAACTCCCAATGAATTGACTGAAATCATAATACAAAATTAAGAATTAACACTGTATGTTGCAACTCTAATGGGATTAAAGCCAAGAATGAAACTGAACAATAATCATAAAGCAACGAGGTGGCTCAAAACAAAATTTTGAGCCACCTCTTAACGTTTTATTGATTTGTCAAATTCAAGACTTTAGATATCAGATCGCATGTTATTGTCTATGCAACTTATTATAAACCTATTATCTGTTATCAGCTTACATCATGCCGCCCATGCCGCCCATGCCGGGGGCGCCTCCCATAGGGGGAAGAGGGGCATCTTCTTTCTTATCGGCTATGACACACTCTGTTGTCAGGAACATACCGGCAATGCTGGCAGCATTTTCCAAGGCTACACGTGTCACCTTTGCAGGATCAATCACTCCTGTCTCAAAGAAGTTTTCATAGCTGTCTGTTCGTGCATTGTAACCGAAATCTTCTTTTCCGTCTTTAACCTTCTGAAGGATTACTGCTCCTTCCAGACCGGCGTTTGATACAATCTGACGAAGAGGTTCCTCAATAGCTCTGCGAATAATAGCAATGCCGGTGTTCTCATCATCATTGTCTCCCTTAAGTTCATCAAGTGCGGGCAAACAACGGATATATGCCACTCCACCTCCGGGAACAATACCTTCCGCTATGGCAGCACGTGTTGCTGACAAAGCATCGTCAACTCTGTCTTTCTTCTCCTTCATCTCAACTTCCGAGGGTGCGCCGATGTATAACACTGCTACACCACCTGCCAACTTGGCAAGTCTCTCATGAAGTTTTTCTTTATCATAGTTTGAGGTAGTAGTCTCAATCTGCGCCTTAATCTGGCCTACACGGGCTTCAATTGCTTCCTTTGAACCGGCACCATTTACGATAATGGTGTGATCCTTGTTAACGGTAACCTTTTCCGCTGTACCAAGATCGCTGACTTGTGCCTGCGCTAACTGCATTCCTTTAACTTCGCTGATTACAGTCCCACCGGTGAGGATTGCAATATCCTCAAGCATCTCTTTTCTTCTGTCTCCGAAGCCCGGTGCCTTTACAGCACATATCTTCAATGAACCACGAAGTCTATTGACAACTAATGTTGCAAGTGCTTCGTTATCTACATCTTCAGCAATAATCAACAACGGACGTCCACTCTGGGCCACTGGTTCAAGAATCCCAAGGAGATCCTTAAGATTGGATATCTTCTTGTCGTAAAGAAGAATGTAGGGATTATCCATCTCACATTCCATCTTTTCCGAATTAGTTACGAAATAGGGGGAAATGTAACCACGGTCAAATTCCATACCTTCCACAACTTCTACTGTTGTTTCAGTTCCTTTAGCCTCTTCAACTGTGATGACACCCTCTTTCTTAACTTTTTCCATTGCCTCTGCTATCAGCCGACCGATCTGTTCATCTCCGTTAGCAGACACACGAGCCACATTCTCAATCTTACTGATATCATCGTCAACTTCCTGGCTGATGCTACGGATACCCTCTACGACTTTTGACACAGCTTTGTCAATGCCACGCTTAAGGTCCATAGGATTTGCTCCGGCAGCTACATTCTTAAGACCCACATTTACGATTGCCTGTGCTAAGACTGTGGCGGTAGTTGTGCCGTCACCGGCCTGATCGCCGGTTTTGGAAGCAACTTCTTTCACGAGTTGTGCTCCCATATTCTGGAAGGGATCTTCCAATTCGATTTCACGAGCTACTGTCACACCATCTTTTGTGATGTGAGGAGCTCCGAATTTCTTTTCAATAATTACGTTGCGACCTTTGGGGCCAAGTGTTACTTTCACTGCATCGGCAAGAGCATCAACTCCATTTTTGAGCTCTTCGCGTGCCTTTATATCAAATTTAATTTCTTTTGCCATTTTCTTTACCTTTCTTCGGTTTTAATTTTTTATTCCGCTATGATTGCCAATACATCTGACTGTCGCATCATAAGATACTTGGTTCCTTCAAATTCTATCTCTGTGCCGGCATATTTGCCATAGAGAACCTTATCACCCTCTTTAAGCACCATTGGTTCGTCTTTGGTTCCTTGTCCTACTGCCAGAACAGTGCCTTTCAAAGGTTTTTCTTTAGCTGAATCCGGAATGATTATTCCGCCAAGCGTTACTTCTTCTGCCGCTGTGGGCTCTATCAATACACGGTCTGATAAAGGTTTAAGTGTCATGTCTTTTATATTTTTCCTTTTATTTCCTTCTCTACCGTCAAATACTTTTCGACGGTTTGAGAGTGGAATTTTTCGGTTGTTTATTTCTCAAATTTATGTTAGCAAATTCCGTGCCAACTGTTCTATTATTACATAAAAAAAGATGCTCCGAAGAACATCTTTTTCATTTTTGCCCTTCATCTCTTAAAACAATCTTTCGGGCTTTTGGTTCGCTTTCTTTTCCCGGATATAAGGGTAGATGATTCCGGAGTTTTTT
>CAMWXI010000143.1 GCA_947178175.1 uncultured Porphyromonadaceae bacterium
GAACTATTATATACTCTTCCTTCAATCCTCATCGGGGATATATGTCAGCGTTCTCATCTCCTCATACTCCTCCCATTGCGGGTCTTCGTAAGCTTCGATTGCGAGAGGCATCTGCTCCAGACTCTCCAACGCACGGTTAAACACCTTCTGGAAAATAAAGAGAGAAGTGGCATAAAACACCCAGTCGCGCTGACCGTCTCCGGTATAAATCCCGGTCATCACCACCGCCGTGTCCTTCTTCAGGGCAGCATGGAAAGCCTCGGTGGCGGCATCCAGCAACTCCTCGCTCTCCGGGGTGGGCATTCCATCCTTGTCTGCCTCATATTTCAGGCTGACCTCCAGGCGAAAATGATGTTTCCCCTTATTGCGGAGTCCCTCCAAACCGTCATGGCCGGTCACTATCACCGTTCTCCCGTTCTCTGCCTCCGTGGGGCAGCTCCACCATATTTCCTCCTTCATATTCAAACAGTCACGAGCGTTGCACCGAAACCATATTCACGGAATGAGGCATCCTGCAGATCGGCAGTCGGATATTCACGTTTCAGAAGATTCAGCACCTCCTTGCGAAGCACTCCCTCACCTTTCCCGTGGATGAAGATTATCTTCTGCCCTTTACGTTTCTTATTCAGCTCCATAGTACGTCTCACAAATTCAAGCTGCAACATCAGCATATCCTTCGGCTCCATTCCGGCCGTAGTGTCAGTGAGTTCATTGATGTGGAGGTCTACTTCTATCGGTGGCAACAGCTTGTGAGGATTATCCGCCGGATTGGGCCGTTCCTTCTTATGCCTGCTGTCAACGCCATTCTTGCTGCGGCCTGCGGCCTTTGCCACGTTCCCGCGGAAACTCTCCTCCAGCTTGCGGAGTTGCTCGGCGTCAGGCGCCTCACGCCTGGTGTCCAACGCTACCTCCAGCACGGGAGTATCGAAATCCTCATTCTCCCGGAAGCAGTGAAACTTATGAAACTTGGTGATGTCAAGACGTTTGCGGATATCCACAGGGCGCTGACCCTCAAATCCACACGTTTCGTGCAACCAGAATCCCTGAATCTGAATATTCTCATATTCCGGCAAATCCTCATGGCTTATCATTCCGCAATCCATCATCTCCTCCGGATGTATAAAGCCATAGATGACTCTTCGCCATCCCTTGTCATTGTCCGAACGTGCACTCAGACAAAACGACAGGACGTAAGAAGAATCGTTGACAATCACAATCGCAAACCGACTCCTGTCAAGATTCCTGATGTCGGTAGGCTCGAAATATAAGTGGAATTTCGGCGTCTCCGTCACAATCTTATTCATATCCGGACGCATCTTCCGGGCAAGCCACGGCGACATGCTTATCGAGTCCTCGTCCGGGGAAGAAGCTGCAGAACTCTTCTCCTTGCCGACATTCTTTCCCCTGCCGGCATCAAACGCCTTCTGGTCAAACATCAGTTTAGCTCCTGAAGCCGGCTGATGTCCCGCCGGCATAACCACCACCAGATCTTTCATCAGGACCGGGGTTTCAAACCCGTCCTCCTCCACGTAGGCCATGTTCCCCTCAATCCGGGTAACGGTGCCTCCGCCGGTAGCATTCAGATATCTTACACTATCTCCAACTTTCATAATCAGCTATCCATTAGTTCGTCAGATTGTTCATCCTCCCCGCTCTCCGAGTTCTCGCGATGCTCGTAGGCATCCACAATGCGTTGCACGAGCGGATGGCGCACAATATCCTTCTTTACATATTCTATAAAACCTATCCCTTTCACCCCTTTCAATATACGGAGTGCCTGCAGCAGACCGCTCTGCACCGTGCGGGGGAGGTCGATCTGCGTAACGTCGCCGGTCACTATCATCTTGGCGTTCATACCCATACGCGTCAGAAACATCTTCATCTGATGGCGGGTAGTGTTCTGGGCTTCGTCGAGGATGATGATAGCGTCGTTGAGCGTACGTCCGCGCATAAACGCCAGTGGAGCTATCTGAATGGTGTCGCTCTCCATATACTCCCTCAGCTTCACCTGGGGCAGCATATCCTCCAGCGCATCATACAGCGGTCGGAGATAAGGGTCTATCTTATCCTTCATGTCGCCCGGGAGAAATCCGAGTTTCTCACCGGCCTCCACGGCCGGTCGTGACAGTATAATCCT
The DNA here is from genome assembly GCA_947178175.1 of uncultured Porphyromonadaceae bacterium. Classification (GTDB taxonomy): domain Bacteria; phylum Bacteroidota; class Bacteroidia; order Bacteroidales; family Muribaculaceae; genus Lepagella. Next base: position 2,138 of record CAMWXI010000143.1, read on the forward strand.
CTTACACTCCTTGTTCTTAAGAGCCGCCACAGCCAGCGCGATGGCAATGTAGGTCTTACCCGTACCTGCCGGGCCGAGAGCAAACGTCAGGTCGTTGCGGCGGAACGACTCCACCATCTTCGCCTGATTGGCATTGCGCGGTGAGATAGGGCGGCCGCTCTGACTGTAAAGAATCACACCCTCCCGGTCGCTCTTCGGAGGGGGAGTGCCACGCACTATGTCTATGATAGCCTTCTCCGTGAGCTTATTATATTTAGAGGCATACGCCTCCAATGTCTTGATTTTCTCCTCAAAATCCGAAGTCTCGCTCTCCTCCCCGATAGCCTTGATGACATTCCCGCGGGCCGCCACCCTCAGCTTCGGAAAAAGATTCCGGATAAGGTTCATATTTGAATTGTTCGGTCCGTAGAACGTCTGCGGATCAACCTGGTCGACTATTACTATTCTCTCTATCAACTTTTTAATCCTTAAAATTTATTCTGGCAATCTCTTGCCCAACCATCATCATCATCCCACACTTCCCTCCAGGGAGATTTGCAGCAGTTTCTGTGCCTCCACGGCAAACTCCATCGGAAGCTTATTCATCACCTCCTTGGCATAACCGTTTACAATCAGTCCCACGGCCTCTTCCGCCGGGATGCCGCGCTGTCGGCAATAGAAGAGTTGCTCTTCATTAATCTTCGAGGTTGTGGCCTCATGCTCCACAGTGCTCGTATCGTTGCGCACATCAATATAGGGGAATGTGTGTGCTCCGCAAAGGTCACCCATAAGCAACGAATCACATTGCGTGAAATTGCGGCAGCCTGACGCATCGCCGCTCACTCTCACCAATCCACGGTAGGAGTTCTGGCTGTGTCCTGCGGAGATACCCTTGCTTACTATTGTAGAGCGGCTGTTACGCCCTATGTGTATCATTTTCGTGCCGGTGTCGGCCTGCTGATAATTGTTGGTGACAGCCACTGAGTAGAACTCACCCACCGATTCGTCACCCTTCAGTATGCAGGAGGGATATTTCCACGTGATGGCCGATCCGGTCTCCACCTGAGTCCAGGAGATTTTTGAGCGGTGTCCGCGGCATAGTCCTCGCTTCGTCACGAAGTTATATATACCGCCGCGGCCCTCGGCATCCCCGGCATACCAGTTCTGCACCGTGCTGTATTTCACCTCCGCTCTCTCCTCCACGATAATCTCCACAATGGCCGCGTGGAGCTGGTTTTCATCGCGCATCGGCGCGGTGCAACCCTCCAGATAGCTTACATAGGCGTCATCATCGGCAACTATCAGCGTACGCTCGAATTGCCCGGTTCCGCTCGCATTGATACGGAAATATGTACTCAGCTCCATCGGACACCTCACTCCCTTCGGGATATAGACAAAAGAGCCGTCGGAAAACACCGCCGAATTCAGCGCCGCATAGAAATTGTCGCGATAGCTCACCACCTTTCCCAGATATTTCCTCACAAGGTCAGGATAATCCTTCACAGCCTCCGAAAAGGAGCAGAAAATCACCCCCAGCTCAGCAAGCTTCTCCCGGTGGGTGGTCTTCACGCTCACCGAGTCCATCACGGCGTCTACCGCCACTCCCGCAAGATGCTTCTGCTCCTCAAGCGAGATGCCGAGTTTGTTGAAGGTCTCCACCAATGCCGGGTCCACCTCATCCATACTCTTCTTCAGCTCCTTCTTCTTCGGAGCGGCATAATAGGATATAGCCTGAAAATCAATCTCCGGAATATCAAGGTGTGCCCATTTCGGGGGAGTCAGCGTCTGCCAATAGCGGAAAGCCTCCAGACGGAAATCGAGCAACCATTCCGGCTCCTCCTTCTTCCGCGAGATAAAGCGTATCACATCCTCCGACAGCCCCGGAGGAACTATCTCCGTGTCAATGTCAGACGTAAATCCATATTTATATTCCGAACCGGTAACCTCACGAAGCAGCTCCTCGCTGCTCTGTTCTTCTCCGGTTTGCTTATTCTTTTCTTCTATCATTTTCCTTATGTTTCAAAGCCTGTCCTTTATTAACAAACTTCTAACGCAAATATACTAAAATTTTTCCATAAAGAGAGTGTTTCCACCTATAAGGGAAGTTTTTGAAGGAATTTTTCCTTACCGGGCAGTATTCCCCGAGTATTATCGGGATAAACAGCGACTGCAAGAGAATCGGAGACACCCCCGGATAAAAGGAAACCGGAGCGTTTCGCAACGTTCCGGTTAAATATTAATAATCCTTTATTTGCCAGTTGTCTTACCAGGATTCGAACCTGGACAGGCAGAACCAAAAACTGCAGTGCTACCATTACACCATAAGACAATCCTTAAA
>CAMWXI010000144.1 GCA_947178175.1 uncultured Porphyromonadaceae bacterium
AAAATGCTCTGATTAAGATTTAAGGAAGCCCAAGGGCTTCCTTGTCTGAATGGGTATTTACTGAATGGTTATTGACAGAATGAGCATTGACAGAATGAGTATTGTCTGTTTATTGTCTGTGTTGGCCTGTTTGTATGGAAGGTATAGTTTGAATGGGTATTTGTTTGTATGAATATTTTTGTATGAGTATTTGGCCTTCAGGTCAAATGAAGAGTCCTCTTTTAGGATTATGCTCATTATCTCCCTTCATCAGTGCCGTCTGAGCCGTCTGGAGAGTTCTCCTATAAGCAATACCGGTGAAGTGCCGAGAATGATGATGCACCAATCGGAAATTCGTAATGGAGTGACGTTGAAAAATTTTCCGCCGGCTTCTACTATTATTATCTGTCCGAAAAATATGATTGCCGCTATAAGCAAGAATCCTCCACATTTTTTGAAATGGAAAGCAGACTGCCCGGTGGCAAAGGCGCGGGTGTTAAACATGTTCCAGAACTGGAGGAATACGAAGATGGTGAAGAAAAGAGATAGCTCATAGTCGGAGAGTCCTGTGTTAATCCCTATTGTCAGGTGTCCTATTTGCGTAAGGGATGTCAGTGGTGTATGTTCGAAGTAATAGAGGAAGGAGAAGAGTATGAGGAAGAATAACAGCCCTGTCCCGATGATTGATTGCCACATAGGTTTGTTGATGATGAATGTTTTTCTGGAGCGGGGTTTCTCTTTCATTACTGATTTAGCCGGGGGAAGCGAGGCGAGAGCCATGGCAGCAAAGGTGTCCATTATGAGGTTGACCCAAAGCATTTGTGTGACTGTCAGGGGTGACTGGAGCCCCATGAAGGAGCCGGCAAGGACTATGAGGCATGCGGCTACGTTGACGGTCATCTGGAAGAGTATGAACCTCTGTATGTTGCGATAGAGGGAGCGGCCCCACATTACAGCGAGTCCGATGGATGAGAATGAATTGTCGATGATTGTTATGTCGGAGGCTTCTTTGGCTATGGATGTGCCGTCTCCCATGGAGAGTCCTACATGCGCAGTTTTGAGAGCCGGAGCATCGTTTGTTCCGTCACCTGTGACGGCTACTACTTCATTGTTGGCTTGCAGGGCTTCTACCAGGCGTTTCTTGTCCATTGGCCTGGCTCTGGCGATGATTTTAAGGTCTCCGACGCGTTCTCTCAGCTGTTCTTCTGTCAGTGAAGAGAATTCCACTCCGGTAATTATATTGCGCTCAGAATCGCTCTTATCGTCCCATAAGCCTATCTGCCGCCCTATCTCTTTGGCTGTGCCGGGGGTGTCACCGGTGACTATCTTCACTTTGATGCCTGCATCGGTCACTTCCTTTACGGCATCAGGCACATCAAGGCGCACGGGGTCGGAGATGGCTACGATGCCGAGGAAGGTGAGATTGTCGGCTTCTACTTTTCCGTCCGCTATTACTTGAGCGTTGTTGTCGGTCAGCTCCTGAAAGGCGAAACCGAGGGTGCGCATCGCCTGATTCTGATAGACCAGTAGCTGTGAATCAATCTCGGATTTCGTTACTCCGGCGGTATTATGAGACATCCCGAAGATAATCTCAGGTGCTCCTTTTACATATAGGATTTGTTTCCCATTTGCTGACTTCACTACAGTGGCCATGTATTTGCGCTCTGTGGTGAAGGGAAGTTCTTCTATTAGTTCTGTTTTTCCTCGCAATTCGTTATAGTCCATACCTTTCTCATGAAGCCATAGAAGCAGGGCCCCCTCTGTTGGGTTTCCGAGCACCTGAGGCTTCCCTCCTGAGAGATCAAGCTGAGCTGTTGAATTGACGGCTATCCCCTCGTAGATGATATCCTGCGGTGGATTCCCGAAAAAGTCGGTTTTGCTGATTTGCATCTGGTTTTGTGTCAGTGTGCCGGTCTTGTCGGTGCAGATGACGGTTGTTGCGCCCATGGTTTCACAGGCGTGCATTTTGCGCACAAGATTGTTGGTCTTGAGCATACGACGCATTGAATAGGCTAAAGAGAGGGTGACCGCCATTGGGAGACCTTCCGGCACGGCTACCACTATCAGAGTGACCGCCACCATCAGGGTCTGCAGGAAATAGGCTAAGAAAGGAATCCAGCTGAAGACGGGGGTTTCTATGAAATACATTATCATGCGCCCGATGATTATGGCGAGTGCGAAGGCGTAGGAGGCTTTGGTGATAAGGTTGCTTAGACGGTCAAGCTGTTCGTTAAGAGGAGTCTTTACGCTGTCATCAATCTGAGAGGCTACGAATACTTTACCGTTTTCAGTCTTGTCGCCTACGGCATACACTTTCATGATTCCGTGTCCCTCCATTATCTTTGTGCCTCGCATGGCATGGTTGGAGGGGAATGTGGCGTCAGGATCAAATTCTGATGTGTCGATGGTTTTATGGCATATTGGTTCGCCGGTGAGTGTGGATTCGTCAATATTGAGGGCAACGGCTTCAAGGAGCTCGCCATCTGCCGGCACTTCTTCACCGGTGTTGAGAATGACAATGTCTCCTGTCACAACTTCTTTCTTTGGAATCTGAGTGGCATGTCCGTTGCGTATCACTTGCACGGCCTCTTCATCGTTGACTTGATTGAGCAGGGTGAATTCCTTGTCGGCCTGATGCTCGAAGAGGAACGCGAGTCCTGTGGCCAGAAGGATGGCAATAAAAATTCCTACCGGTTCAAAGAAAACTCCCGCACCTTGTCTCAGTCCCCAATATTCATAGCAGGAGATGCCGATGGAGAGGATTCCGGCTATCAGCAAGACTATAATAAGTGGATCTTTAAATTTCTTAAGGAATTGACGAAATACCGACTCTTTCTCCGGAGGTGTCAGTATGTTGGAGCCATTCAAGCGTCGACTTTCATGCACTTCGCTGTCTGAAAGGCCGGTAAAGCGGTTGGGGGTAGCCATATATGGAAGAGTTTGTTATAAAATGAAGTCTTTTAAAGACTCTACATTTTATAACGTAAAAAATATGTAAAAGTTAAGAAAAGACAACCTCAAAAATTCAACTGGAATTTTTGAGGTTGTAAGGGGTTATGATAAAAGATTATCAGAACTTATAGGAAGCTCCACAAGAGAAGAAGCTATAGTTGTTCAAATCTTTCTTGAATGTCACGTTCGGAAGTCCGACTTCAGCCTGGATACCAATCTTGGGGGTTATGTAATATCTGGCACCGAGGAAGATAGCTGCAGCAAAGCGACCGGAACCACCTCCATTTTCCCATTTAACATGATCACGGTCATTGTAGGAGTAAACATACTGAGTTGACCATCTGTAATCTTTATCCAGGGTCTGGTTGATTTTGCCAAAGCCAGATTCATGGGAGAAGTCACTGTAGACAGTTGAGAGGTGTGAAACACCGAATCCGATACCGGCATAAGTGTCAAGGTTTTTGAGGAGGGTATAGTGATAAGCTACGCGCACCATGGCAGTGAAGTCTTCGATAGCTGCTTTTGCGAGAGCCGTACCGCTACCGGTGCGATTGCGTGATTCTGTTTCTGAGAGATGCCAGGTGTTTCTGTTACCCTTGGTATAAGTCAGGATAGTATAATCGTAGTTGTATGTGCCTGAGGCAACCTGATGAGTGAAGCCAACACCATTGAGGAAGGAGAAACCGACTCCCAAAGAAGATTTTTCGTTGAAATCGTAGACACCGAATTCTATTCCGAGACGCTGAGTGAACAAACCTTTTGTAGCCTTTTCGGTATCAAAGGCTTTATTTTTGAGGTTATAGGAAGATTCCGTTGTCTTAGCCTGACCGATTCCAATGTTAAGGTCTGCTACTATGTCTCCTTTGCTGAAAGACTGAGCGTTTGCGCTGACACCTAAAGAAAGGATGGCTGCACCGATAAATAGTTTCAACGTTTTCATATAAAATTGAATTAATTATTATGAAGTGAAGTGAGATGCAAATATAACAAAATTTAACAAAATTATACAAATTTCAAGTAAATTTTCTTTGCTTACAAGATTAGTCTTGGTATAATCGTAGGCCAATACCAAAATGTTGTGAGAACTGTACCATTTCCCTTAATCTGCAAGAAAAATAAATTCGACAGACCTATGTTACGGTATGAAAAGTTTCAAAATAAACTTAGAAGGGTAAGTCAACTCCATGTATTTCCTCAGATTTCTCAACGATACTATAATGATTAAAGTATTTTAAATTATTGCTGTCCGCTAAAATGACTATTTTTGCTCATGGTTATTGTGTTTTGTTTGGTGACAGCTAAATAACCAAAAAGGACTGACCATGCAATTGAAGTGACGCCCAAAAGTTTTATGTCTAACTTTTGGGGTGCAGTTCAAATGGAATCAGTCCTAATTTTTTCTGACTTTAAAAAGTTTTATCGGACAGCAATAATTTTGAATAGATTTTGGATGTTAAAATGCCTGTTTTGAAGAGATACATAAGTACATCAGGAC
>CAMWXI010000145.1 GCA_947178175.1 uncultured Porphyromonadaceae bacterium
ATATCAATTTCATTGAATATTTCTCCCTCAATGTTTAAGACTGAGAATAGAGGAAGCTTACTCTTATCTTCAAAATAAATCAGGCCTTCGGTTTGATCAATTTTGCTGACGATACACCTCTTTCGAAGAATTTCCCCACCTTCTTTCCTTGTGTCAGGCCTGAAATATTCCATGATAACGGAGGGTGAGGAATCAAGAGACATTATATAATTCAGTTTTCTTGATAATAACTTCTGATGTTCATCGGAAAGTTCTTCTCTGCGAACCGTAAGTCTTGACGTTTCAATTAAAGTTTCCTCATATCCTGTCAAGGCTGAAAAAGGGGCGAATTGGGCTGCTCTCCTCTCTATTGACATCCTTGTATGAAAACGTGGCTCGGGAGTATCAAGGTTAATTATATCGTCAAATTCATTATTCATAATCAAATCAATATTATTTTAATTCTGAAAGCACAGATATATTTTCTCAGGCTGCTATGATATGTTTTTGTAGAAATATATCATGCCTTGTGTCCTCCGATCTGACTATTTCTGTCTCGTTGAGTCGCACCTTCTGAAAAGTTGATTCCATTTAGGATGATGTTTTTACCCCATTGTTTTCGCAGACGTATGATCGTTTCCTGATGTTTCCGTTCTTTTTCTCTATCCTCTTTCTCCTTCTTCAGGGCATTCATCTGGTCCTGATAATCTGTAAAAAGGTCAAATTGGATTGCCTTGGGTTTTCCCGATATGTAGTCTTCATTTTTTAATTTGTTAATTGAAAGAGTGATTCTCCGAATAAGTAACTGTGGATTGACAATTCTGTCAAAAAGAGATGCTACTTTTTCAAGTATTAATTTTGAGGATGATGTATAAGAATCAAAATTTACAGTACCATGAGCATGATACGGAACTTCACGACCATAATGGTCTCTTGATACTTTTCCATGATATAAGGATCGTAATTTACTGTCTGTAAGATTTTCTATATCGTAACCTATCGTAAGTACAATTTGATTAGTAACTAATTTTTGATCAACCAGATCCAATGAGATTGAATCCGCCATTTCCATTGCGACTATTTTTCCTTTGAAAAAGGGATAGGGATTGGACAGCACTTGACCTATCGAAAGTGAACGGGAATCGGGGTGATAGGATTTCACATCTCTTATGGTGACCGGTTCACGACCCCATGCATGGTCAATAATTAATTCCGCATTTACACCGAATTCTTTATAGAACCATGCTTCATTTTTTATTGAGAGCCGGCAAAGCTGACCTAAGTTATAAATTCCAGCCTTCTCCAGACGTGAAACAATACCTTTACCGAAACGCCAGAAATCTGTCATCGGACGGTGGTCCCATAATTCCCGTCTATATTTAATTTCATCAAGTTCGGCAATTCTTACACCATCTTTATCCGGTTTCATTTTCTTTGCAACGATATCCATTGCCACTTTGCAGAGATAGAGGTTATCTCCGATACCCGCTGTAGCGGTTATTCCGGTTTCCTGCAACACTTCGCGTATCATCTTCATTGCCAAGTCATGAGCCCGGAGTTTGTAAGTGGCAAGATATGAAGTGGCATCAATAAACACTTCATCTATTGAGTAGACATGGATATCCTCAGGGGCTATGTATCTCAGATAGATATTATAAATTCGTGCCGAATAATCTATATATAATTGCATTTGCGGAGCAGCAACTATATAGTCAACGGCAATTTCTTCATGACGCCTGAGCAAATCTAAAGAAATGGAGTTCCCTTCTTTCCCTCTCCGGTTATTGACCTCTCTAATTTTTTGAACCACTTCAAAAAGTCTCGGCCTTCCCGGAAGTCCGAAAGACTTCAGTGCCGGGGACACCGCCAGACAAATGGTTTTATCAGTGCGACTTTGGTCCGCAACGACAAGACAGGTGTCAAGCGGATTCAGACCACGCTCAACACATTCTACAGAAGCATAAAATGACTTTAAATCAATTGCTATGTATTGCTTTTGGGAATTATCTGTCATGACCGGGCCGACCGAACATTTTAAAAGTACGCTGATAATACGGGGTGTTCAGACTTGAAATTACCACTCCTTTTTTGGATGATGAATGAATGAAATTTTCTTCATCGAGCATGAGGCCCACATGTGAAATTCGGTTTATGTCATGTCCGGTTGCGAAAAAGACGAGGTCTCCAACCTTAATTTTTCCGGGTTTGATTTCTTTGCAGAATTCTGATTGCATGAGTGAAGTTCTCGGAAGCTTTATATCGTAAACCTTAAGATATATCTGCAGAACCAATCCGGAGCAGTCAATGCCATCCCTGTCATTTCCACCGTATTTGTAAGGCGTTCCAATCCATGACTCACACTCTTCTTTCAATAATTTGTTTGCCTTGGAAAAAGCTATAGCCGATATATGGGATGACTTTTCCTGACTGACACCCATGCCTTTCTTTGAAGAACAGGATGAAAGAAAAATAAGAAATATCGCTATGAATAATGGAAAGAATTTGCTCATTGACAGCATTGAAAAGAAAGAAACTATATAAACGTAAGGGGAATGCAGTTAAGAAAGGTGTGTCAAAAAATTATATTGACACACCTCCTTTATAAGTTTATGAACTATTCTGTTATATGGATTTAGAGAATAGCCTTTAGTTTGTCTTCGAGGTCTGAAAGTTTTACAAGGCCTACGCTGCGCTCTTTACATTCGCCATCTTTAAAAAAGAGGACTGTCGGAATATTTCTTACGCGATTCTCAGATGCAATCTCATCGTTTTCGTCAATGTTGAGCTTTCCGATGGTAACGTCGGGATATTTCTCAGCGAGTTCCTCAACAACCGGACCGAGTTTGATGCAAGGGCCACACCATGTTGCCCAAAAGTCTATTACTACGGGTTTACCTGATTCGATAGCTTCACGAGCTGTCTGATCTGTAAATGCAAGTGCCATAATATTTTAAATTAAATTGTTTATTATTTTCAACATAACTGAAACTGAAGAATATTCAATTCTTCAAATTCAATTTCAAATTTAATATATATTTCCAGAATCTCCAAATTATGGGGATTACCCGTCAATACATATTTCGTGCTCTCTTATAAAACAATTATTTCAGGGTTTAGTTTGATTCCGAGGTCTGAACCTTATAGGGAATTCCCCATTCATCCAGGAAGGAGATAAATTCTCTATCAATACGATATTTTCTACGGCTGTGAAGAGTAAGCAATTGCTGACGCTCATTTTCCAAAATATTCATATATAGTTCTCCTTTTCTATCATCTTCCTTAGGTTCGGAGAAAGCCGATAACTTGTTAAAAAAGTCTTTATTGTTGAAATCTGAGGAAACGGTAATTCTTACTTCATTGGCTATATGCCCCTTGTATTTATCAAGAGATGCAACCTCTTCATATACTATATCCATAAAGTTGGGATTATATCTGGATTGCTGAACCCTGATTTTCAAATATATAGCATCACCGGGGACAAATTGATTTTTCAACAATTCAAAGTTTTTACCAAAAAGACGCAATTCCGCTTTACCGGAGAAATCTTCTATTGAAACAATCCCGAAATTTTTACCTGTCTTTCCTGTTTTCTCCATATATGAGGTGACAAGTCCTCCCATGGTAATAACAGCACCATCTACTACTTTCTGCTCATATTCCGCACAGGTTGTGTTGCAGCCATGAACAATTTCCATATAGTATGGGTCAAGAGGATGGGCAGACAGGTATATGGTGACAAGATTTTTCTCTTCCTCAAGTCTTTTAAGTCTGCTCCAAGGAGTATACTCCGGATAGGGAGGTTTATTGGTCTCAATAGGTTCAATGTCAGCGAAAAGGCTTGTCTGCAGGGAGTTCTTATCATTCTGAACATTCTGACCATACCTTACCAATTGTTCGGTGTAGGTATTGTCAAGCACCGGAGCAACAAACATCTCACGCGCCATCCCGAAAGAGTCGAATGCACCGGCCTTCGCAAGGTTTTCTATTGACCCACGGTTGCAGGCGGAGAGATTCACACGTTCTACGAAGTCATAGATGTCTTTATATTTCCCGTTTGCCTTTCGCTCTGATATTATGGCAGACACTGCATTCTGACCCACTCCTTTGACGGCTCCAAGTCCGAATCTTATCTCTCCGTTAGGAGAAACACCGAATTTTTCGAAAGATTCGTTGATATCCGGTCCTTTTACTATGAGACCCATCGCATTACATTCCTCCATATTTTTCTTCAGCTTATCGGCAGCCGACAAATTACGACTCATTACTCCCGCCATGTATTCGGCAGGATAATTTGCCTTCAGATATGCTGTCTGGTATGCAACCCATGTATAGCAGGTGGCATGACTCTTATTGAAGGCATAGGATGCGAATTTTTCCCAGTCTGCCCATATCTTTTAAAGCACCTCTCC
>CAMWXI010000146.1 GCA_947178175.1 uncultured Porphyromonadaceae bacterium
AAAAAATATCTTCTTATCTGATATTACAATTTCCTGGAGTTGTGTTCAGAACGTTTCTTCATTTTTATCTTCATCTTGTCGAAACCTTTTCCGTAGACTCCGTTAACATTGGCCTGTGAAATGAAAGCGTCTTCGTCTACACTCTTGATGATTCGGAAGATGGTCACCGCCTCTATCTTGCGACACCACACCATCAATATCTTAACCTCCTGCTTTGAATACCATCCCTGACCATCAAGCACCGTAACACCGCGGTGGGCATCCTTATTTATCAGGGTTGCTATCTCCTCCCATTTATGGGAAAAAATTACGAACTGGGTTGCTTGCCGGTTGGTGTTGATTAACAGGTCGGTAATATATGAATAGATGAATATTATTACCCAACCGTATATGATTCGCGGCACTGTATTCTGGACTCTCTGCTCCAGATCGCCGTCGAAGGGGAGGAAGAATGTGAGCGCCACTATACTCATGTCAAATATCATCATGGTGCGCCCCACACTCACATTAGACACTTTCGTCACCATGGCTGCCACAATATCAGTGCCGCCTGACGTTCCGTTATGAATATATATGGTACCAATGCCGAGGCCGCAGAGGATAGCCCCCAGCACGATACTCATTGCCGTGTCGGCAATCAGGGGTGGATTGCTGGTGAAGTACCCTTCTATCAATCCGATGAAGATGGATATCGTAGTTGCCCCGAAGACTGTGCGAATCGTGAAATCCCGTCCTAATACTTTCAGTCCGCTAAGCACCAAAATCACATTGACTCCATACATTGTGACGGCTACGGGAATAAATTTATTAGTGGCGAAATAGACCAACGTGCCGAGACCTGCCATGCCTCCGATTACGATCTGATGCGGGAGGATGAAGCACGTAAATCCAATTGCATAGAAAATCAAACCGACTATTATCATTGAATAGTCTCTGACGTTGCGAAGCAATTTATCGCTTTTGCTGATTGCCATTGTTATATCTTTGTGTTTCAGGGTAATATGTTATATAGAACTTTTATATTTTATTCTCAGCTCTATTTTGGGGCAAAATTACTCTTTTTTTAATTGAAGTACAAAAAATTTTTATAATTTTGCTCCTGATTATAGGAACTGTGAAAATTGCAGCTCTGCCTATTTCTTTTAATTTGCTTTTCTTAAATAAATCAGTTTCACAAGAATCGGATATTTACTATATATGACTAATCGTTTCCTTCTCAGTTGCTCTCTCGCAGCATTAGCTTCTACCGCCATGGCCGCCGACTTTTTCTCTACGGCTGAGCCTGCTTCTCTCTTCGACATTGCAGTTCGCTTTGGGCTCAACACCTCTAACCGTACTATCGCCAAGAAAACTTTCGACAACTGGAATTGCAATTCATGGGGCACAGGTATTGACCTCGGCGCAACTGCCGACATCAATTTCCGTGACTGGTTTTCTGTGCAACCCGGTTTCTTCTTCCAGTCAAGAAGCGGAAACTATGCGTATTCCACTACTATTATTGAGAGTGAGGATGTGATTTCCAGCCTTGACCAGTTCGGACATATCAGAAGTTATAATTTCACTATTCCCGTGCTGGCCGCCGCTCATTTCAATCTTACCGATGATGTTCGTTGGAATGTGGAATTCGGTCCCTACATTCAGTTCGGACTCCACAACTCAATTGATAAAAATCTTTTGTTTCTTGACGGAAACATCCCTCACTTCCCCTACGAAAGTCCTGATCAATGGGAACACGCCAAGATGCGTTCTTTTGACTTCGGATTTAAATTCGGCACGGGTCTGACAATCCTTAAGCATTATGATGTGGCTGTGCATTACGAAGCCGGTGCACTTGACGTCTGGAAGATATCAAAACTCGGCGGGCGCAACAAGGCCTGGATTTTCTCTGTGGGATATAAATTTTAAAACTTCCCAAACTTTTACAAGGATAGTATACTCCCTTTATAACTATCTCGGGAGTCTCAGTATTCAAGAAGCTGTCGGACACGCCCGATGGCTTCTTCCGATTTTACATGCTCTATATCTTTATCACGGGAAAACCAGGTCATCTGTTTCTTGGCATAGACTCTTGTGTTTTTCTGGATTCTCGCAATTGCCTCCTCCCTGCTTAAATCGCCATCGAAATATGAGAATATTTCTTTGACTCCTACCGTATTCAATGAATTCAATCCTCTTTTGCCTAAAACACTCCTCACTTCTTCAATTAAACCTGCTTCAACCATCCGCTCTACCCTTTTATTAATTCTTTCGAACAGTTCAGGGCGTTCCCGGTCTATAAACAGCTTGATAATCCTGAAAGGGCGTTCAGGCTTCTTCCCTCCCAAAAGGGAGGAGTAGGGTCGTCCGGCCTGTATGCTTACTTCAAGAGCATGAAACACTCTCTTGATGTTCTTGCGGTCTATACGTTGCCAGGTTGTCTCATCATGCCTTCTCAACTCTTCAAGCAACCATTCATCTCCTTCGGTGATATGGCGCATCATCAGGCTCTTCCTTACTTCTTCTGAGACTGTAGGAAGTTCATCAATCCCGTTGCAAAGAGCATCTATGTACATCATGGAACCTCCACAGACCACTACATAATCTCTCTCTCTGAAAATTTCCTCTGCAAGCCTGAGTGCATCCTGCTCAAACATTGAAGCACTATAATATGCTTCCAACGGCAGCATCTCCATCAGGTGGTGCCTGACGCCGCCTCTCTCTTCAAATGTAGGCACTGCTGTGACTATGGGTATCCCCTGATATATCTGACGACTGTCTGCAGAAATTATATCCGTGTCAAGCTCCCGGGCAACATCAACGGCGAGGGCCGACTTCCCGGAGGCAGTCGGCCCTGTGATGACTATCATTGTCTTTTCAATCATTTCTCAGCAAGAAGTCGACAGATGTTGACGATTACTTCCGTTGCTTTCTCCATTGACGGGATGGGTACGTATTCATATCTACCGTGGAAGTTCTCCCCACCTGCAAAGATATTGGGACATGGGAGACCTTTGAACGATAACTGTGCTCCGTCTGTACCTCCGCGTATCGGTTTCACCTCAGGCTGAAGACCTGCCTCTCGCATCGCTTCTTCGGCAAGATGGATTATGTGGATTACCGGTTCGATTTTCTCCCGCATGTTGTAATACTGGTCATTTATCTCAATTGTGCAACTGTCGGGGAATTCTTCATTTATCTTATTTGCCAAATGCTCCATTTCACGCTTGCGGCTCTCGAAACGCGCTCTGTCATGATCGCGGATGATGTAGACCAATGTGGTCTGCTCTACGCTTCCCTCTATACCTACAAGATGATAGAATCCTTCATAACCTTCTGTGTGTTCGGGAGTTTCCCAGCGTGGAAGCATTGAGATAAACTGATTGGCCACCCTAATTGAGTTGACCATTTTGTTTTTTGCAGTTCCAGGATGGACATTGCGGCCCTTGATTGTGATTTTTGCGCCGGCGGCATTGAAGTTTTCGTATTCGAGTTCGCCGACCGCTCCGCCGTCCATAGTGTAGGCAAATTCTCCGCCAAACAGCTCTACATCAAACTTGTGGGCACCTTTTCCAATCTCCTCATCGGGATTGAAGGCAATACGGATTTTTCCATGCTTGATTTCGGGATGTGCCTGCAGATGGACCACGGCTGAAATAATCTCTGCAATACCGGCTTTGTCGTCAGCACCCAAGAGTGTTGTGCCATCTGTCACGATCAAATCTTGACCGAGATAATTCATCAGCTCCGGAAATTCAGAGGGACTCAACAATATATGCTCCTTTTCGTTGAGCACTATATCTTTTCCGTCATAGTTTTTCACGATGCGGGGATTGACATGCTTACCGCTCATATCGGGAGCCGTGTCAAGATGGGCTATAAACCCTACCGTGGGCACCTCCTTGTCTATGTTGGAGGGAAGTGTGGCCATCAGATAGCCGTTATCGTCAAGTGTAATCTCTTCAAGTCCCATTGCCTCAAGTTCTCCCTTCAGGTATTTTGCAAAAACCATCTGTCCGGGAGTGGAGGGGGTCATATTGGTGAGGTCATCGCTCTGTGTGTCGAAGCTCACAAATTTTAAGAATCTGTCTACTACTGTCATGAGTTATCAGTATGTTTTAAGGTTTCAATTATTCACTGTCTCCCTATCTCCTCTTCTGCTTTAGCCGGATATCCCGCCATGAGAACTGACAGGGGATTTTTTCAATTCCTGCGTGTGACGCTTCCATCTCAATGCCCGGGAAGCATGAAGACCGGGATTTTTTGCAAATTTAGCAATTTTTCAATTGATTTTCGCTAATTTTGTTTGTTCTGATGAAAATTCTCTTCTCTATAATATTTGATTAG
>CAMWXI010000147.1 GCA_947178175.1 uncultured Porphyromonadaceae bacterium
ATATTCTTTTGTTTTCATAATCTGGTATAAACTCAGTTAGGAGTATGTTGAACAACAAACTCTTAAATCTCTTTATTCTTGCGAGGAGTCAATGGATTCTGACGGTGTGTGATTGCCGAGGGAACTTCACGAATATTATAAATTTTTGAGTTCCATGGAGAATATGCTCTTTTCATTCTCTTAATAGTGAGAATTGTGTCTTCCTGGTCATGGTCAGCATTAAAATGTTCAGCCAATGCCAAGGAAATTGCAGCTATAACTTCTCCCGAATCCACATCTTCATGATGGTCCTCTGCATCTTCTTTTGTGACGCCATGAGCAGCCATCTTCTTGCGTGTCAACTGTGTAGAGAAAATCTTTCCAAAGATATTGAAAAGAATACTGAGAACAATAAGAGCCAAAATCACTATTGACATAGCTATAATCGTAATGGCTCCTCCCCATGAATCATTTTCCTTTGCGTTCTGATTCTTCTCTGCCTGCGTCATTTTCTGGGCAATAGCACTTTCCTCAACAGTGTTCACTTCTTCACTATTGACCCCATTGACTTCCTCAAGCACTTGTCCATCGGACAATTCTGCGACTACTTCTGCCGGGTCGTCATGGGTTGTTTGCGCTGAAATTGCAAAGTTACTTCCTATTCCTAACGCAAATACTATCGCCACTGACATAAAACATTTTTTCAACATTTGATGTGAGTGTCGTTTGATTATTGTTTAAACGGTGTGCCGGTAAGATTTCCAGCACACCGTATATAATTTCACCCTCTGATTACAAGGGGATGTTGCCGTGTTTCTTGGCAGGGTTGGTCAATTTCTTGGTCGCCAACATCTGAAGAGCCTTGATGATGCGGAAACGTGTGTTACGCGGCTCAATTACATCATCAATGTATCCATATTTTGCAGCATTGTAGGGATTGGCAAAGAGGTTGCGGTATTCTTCCTCTTTAGCTGCTTTATAAGCTGCGGGGTCTGCTTGCTCTTTAGCTTCCTTAGCATAAAGGACACCAACAGCTCCTTCAGCACCCATAACTGCTATCTCTGCAGTGGGCCATGCGTAGTTAACATCACCGCGAAGCTGCTTACAGCTCATAACGATGTGGCTACCGCCATAGCTCTTACGGAGAGTAACTGTCACCTTAGGCACTGTTGCTTCACCGAATGCATAGAGGAGTTTTGCTCCATGAAGGATTACTCCATTATATTCCTGACCGGTGCCGGGAAGGAAGCCGGGGACATCAACAAGTGTTACCAAGGGGATATTGAAGCAATCGCAGAAGCGTACGAAACGGGCACCCTTACGTGATGCATTTGAGTCAAGCACACCGGCGAGGACCTTAGGCTGGTTGGCAACAACACCAACTGACTGACCGTTGAAACGTGCAAAACCGATAATTATATTCTTTGCATAGTCTGGTTGAACTTCAAGAAACTCACCGTTATCTACGATACGTGCGATTACATCATACATATCATAGCTTCGTTTTGCGCTGTCGGGGATAATTTCGTTGAGTGAATCTTCGAGACGGTCAATAGGATCATCACAAGGCATGAGAGGTGTTTCCTCAAGGTTGTTCTGAGGAATATAGCTCATAAGTTTGCGGATAAGTGCAAGTGCGGTTTCTCCATCTTCAACAGCAAAGTGAGTAACACCACTCTTTGTCGCATGAACTGATGCTCCACCGAGCTGTTCCTGTGTCACATCTTCTCCGGTCACTGTCTTTACGACTGAAGGACCTGTAAGGAACATGTAAGAAATACCTTTCACCATAATTGTGAAGTCGGTAAGAGCAGGGCTATAAACTGCACCACCGGCACAAGGACCGAGAATTGCTGAAATCTGGGGCACTACACCTGAAGCGAGAATGTTGCGCTGAAAGATTTCAGAGTATCCGGCAAGTGCATTGATACCTTCCTGAATACGAGCACCTCCTGAGTCATTAAGACCAATAACGGGAGCTCCCATTTTCATTGCCATATCCATGACCTTACAGATTTTCTGCGCCATAGTCTCTGACAAAGAACCACCGAAGACTGTGAAGTCCTGTGCAAATACATACACGAGGCGTCCTTCAATTGTTCCGAAACCTGTCACAACACCATCACCGAGAATGTGCTTGCGGTCTTGGCCGAAGTTTGTGCAACGGTGAGTCACAAACATATCAAGTTCTTCAAAGCTACCTTCATCAAGGAGCTGAGCGATACGTTCGCGTGCTGTATATTTTCCACGTGCGTGCTGTTTCTCAATAGCTTTTTCTCCACCACCGAGACGTGCTTCCGCACGCTTTTCAATAAGTTCTCTAATTTGTTCTTCTGCTTTGCTCATAAGAGTAATATTTTATTTTTTTGCAGGGTCTTCGCAAAGTTCTGTCAATACTGCTTCTGTGCTCTTCGGATGGAGGAATGCAATCTGCAAACCATCAGCGCCCTTACGGGGGGCCTTGTCAATGAGCTTAACTCCCTTCTCTTCTACTTCAGCAAGTGCGTTGGCAACACCGTCTTCTACAGCAAATGCAAGATGATGCATACCGCCACGGCCACCGTTCTTTTCGATGAATTTAGCGATGGTGCTTTCAGGACATGTAGGTTCAAGAAGTTCAATCTTTACATCTCCCACTTTGAAGAATGCAGTTGTAACCTTCTGGTCTTCTACAACTTCTTTCTTGTAGCATTTCATACCAAGAATATTTTCATAATACTTGATAGCCTCTTCGAGGTTGGGCACTGCAATGCCGATGTGCTCAATGTGTGAAATTTCCATTGATGTTTGATTTAAGTGTTATTGTTGTTTTATTATATATCAGTTTTATGCAGGCTGCATCATAACAGACTTACGAATCCTTATTATCTTGCAGACCTCAATAATTGAGTGCAAATATACTAATTTTTTTGAGAATAGGAAATTGTTTAAATTGTTTTAAATAGTGTTGCCGATTTTGAAATTATTGTGCTTTCAACTAATTTTGTGTGATATTTGATATTCAAGCCTCGGCCCATTATAATATATATACATTCGGATGGGTGACTATCAGATGTTTATACCTTGAATAGTCATACACACGGTTTTATCAAAAATTGAATTTTCGAACTCCCTATTCCTGAATATAGTAAATATAGACTTATTTTGGGAAGGAGGGTCATAATATGATTTATGGATTTCAGACTTGAAGCCTCCCCCTCCGGCACGAATGCAAGAGCCGGAATGATTACTACGGAACACGGACAGATACCGACTCCGATTTTCATGCCCGTGGGTACGGTAGCGAGCGTTAAGGCCGTTCATCAAAGAGAATTACGGGAAGATATTAATGCTAAGATTATTTTAGGAAATACATATCATCTCTATCTTCGTCCGGGTCTCGACATTCTTCGAAAAGCAGGAGGGTTACACAAATTTAACGGTTGGGAACGTCCTATACTTACCGATTCGGGAGGATTTCAGGTCTTCTCCCTCTCCAGCAACAGGAAACTCAAGGAAGAAGGTGCATATTTCCGTAGCCATATTGATGGCAGTAAGCACCTCTTCACTCCGGAAGGAGTTGTTGATATAGAGCGTATTATCGGTGCCGATATCATGATGGCGCTTGACGAGTGTCCACCGGGGACATCTGATTATGACTATGCAAAAAAATCGCTTGGGTTGACACAAAGATGGCTTGAAAGGGGGTGGAAAAGATATAAGGAAACTGAAGGACTGTATGGCTATTCGCAAGCTTATTTCCCCATAGTACAAGGTTGTGTCTACCCCGAACTGAGGAGAGAAGCAGCCAAGCATGTAGCCGGGATTGGCGCAGATGGAAATGCTATAGGTGGTCTGGCAGTGGGAGAACCAACAGAAAAAATGTATGAGATGATTGAAATTGTCAACGACATATTGCCTGTTGAGAAACCTCGTTATCTTATGGGTGTTGGTACACCGGCCAATATTCTCGAAGCTATTGACCGTGGTGTTGACATGATGGATTGTGTGATGCCTACCAGAAACGGGAGAAATGGGATGTTGTTTACCCGCAACGGCATCATGAATATGAGAAATAAAAAATGGGCCGATGATTTTTCTCCTCTTGATGAAGGAGGACCAACATACGTTGACGAGGTCTATTCAAAGGCTTATGTGCGACATCTTTTTGTGAGCAATGAAATTCTTGCAATGCAGATTGCTTCCATACATAATCTTGGCTTCTATCTCTGGCTTGTGGCTGAAGCCCGGAAAAATATCCTCTCCGGCAATTTCCCGGATTGGAAAAGGATGATGATTGAAAATGTCACGAGACGACTTTGACTCTCATGAAGATTATATA
>CAMWXI010000148.1 GCA_947178175.1 uncultured Porphyromonadaceae bacterium
ATTGGTGTATTTCTGCAACATACAAATATAAATGTCTGGCAATGTCATTGATAGACTCTCCGGAAGCCACGGTGTGCACAAGCTGACGCTTCTTCCCCGTGGCGGAAGCCACGGCATTGGAGGCAACAGCGGTCACCGTATTGCTTATGGATGAGGGTAACACCTCCTGACTCCCTGAAGTCTCGGCCAACTCGTATCCCTCCTCGGCTACGGCATCAGCTCCGGATGGATCACCGCCGGGAGTAGCCACAAGCTGACGCTTGTATTTATCAGCCTCATAGCTGAGAATCTGTGGCTCACTCACCAGATAAGCGTGTACCTGCTGAGAAGGGAGAATCAGCGCATACCCCTTTTCTGCCGTGCCCGGAATCACATCCGCACGAAACTGAGGGTTGAGAAGACGGAGCTCATCCTTGGGGATGTTTAGCACATGAGAAATCTGATCGAAATGGACTCTGGTGTTAATTCCGAGAGTGTCAGTGATCAACGGTTTTGTGGGAAGCACGGGAGAGATATAATGGTCACGATAATAGTTCATGACATAGTTGGCGGCTATAAACATCGGCACATATCCGCGTGTCTCCGCAGGCAGATAATAATATATGCTCCAGAAATCGTGAGACTTTGGGTCGCCGCCGGCTCTGCGGATAGCCTTGTTGACGGTGCCCGGACCGCAATTATAGGCGGCAATCACGAGCGACCAGTCGCCGTAGGTTGCATAAAGATCTTTCAGGAATTTGGCGGCATACCTGGAGGATGTGTAAGGGTCACGACGCTCGTCCACCAGGGAATTGACCTCCATACCGAGTCCCTTTGCAGGTCCGAGCATAAACTGCCACAGACCGGTTGCGCCATGGCGCGAAACTGCATTAGGATTCAGTCCCGACTCAATCACGGGGAGATATTTCAGCTCCAGAGGAAGGCCCTCGGCTTCCAGCGCCTGTTCGAAAATAGGGGTATAATACAGTCCCAGACCGAGAATCGCGGCAACCTGGGCACGTCCCTTCTTGGTGTAGCGGTCAATATAGCTGCGCACAATCTGATTATAAGGCATTTCGATGATGCAGGGGAGGGCGGCAAGACGTCGCTGCATCTCAGCATCCGACACCTTCGGGTCCTCATGTGTGGCATAATTCCTGTCGGTAGCCGTATAATTCTTCATATACCAGCTTTCAAGGAGCTTCTGAGTGTCCGACTCAAAGCTCTCCGGATAGACTATGGCCTCGTCGGTGATAGTGTGCGAGAGGATATTGTCATTGTTTTTTGCTTGAGCGCCAAGCGCAAGCAATGTTAGAGATATGAGGCAAAAACGTTTCATCATAACAAATTGATAAAGAGAGGGTCAGAATGTAAAAGCCCATGTAAGGGCCGGTTTTGGATTGCGCAGCCCCGGCTCAACAATCATTGAGGGAGCCACATCCATGGAGAGTCCGGGAGAGATGTCGAAATGAGAGAGAGAGGCGTCGACATATGCGTCGACCATGCAGAGGAGATAGAGTCCGACCATACTGATGATACAGAGGTCGCGGTTGCGGCGATAATAATCGCGACGGCTTTTCAAAGTTGCCGAAAGCCAGCTCTTGTCAAGCGAGCTCTCATCCACTGTCGGCGGGAAGAAATTCATATACGAATCCGTTGACGGGTCGGAGTCAAGCAAATCGCGATACCCCTGGGAATAGTCCTGATATTGTCCATTGTTCCAGGAAGCGCCATACCCCAGTCCCATATATCCGGCAACGATTATCGGCAGTTTCCAATATCGCCGGTTGTAGATCTGCCCCAGACCGGGACAAAGAGCCGAAAGCCATACCGCCCGTGTGGGGTCCGGATTGAATATCTTCTTGCCGTCCATTCCATAGGGGGAATTCTCATCCACCACTACAGTCATCGGCTCTTCCACCTCTATCCCCGCCTCCAATACCGGAGTGCCTTCAGTAGTCAGAGGTTCCCGTTCCATCCCCGGAAGAGTCTGTGCCTGAGCGCAGAAAAAGGTCAACGACAACATTGTCGCGAGCAACGCTCCCGGCAACCGTTGTCTCATCCCGGAGATATGTCGGAGAACAGAACCTATCATTTTAACTTTTCAAATAACACCACCAGTTTCTGGAGTTCGTCGTCAGAGGCAAATTTCAGAGTGATTGAACCCTTCCCGGAGGGAGTACGCGTGAATTTCACCGGCGTCGGGAAATAGTTGGCCAACTCCCTTGCGAAGAAATCATAGTCTGAATTGGAAACAGAGGGCTTCTTTCCACCGGAAATATCCTCTCCTTCGTTCTCCTCCCGTGCGGCGGCACGGGCAAGCTCCTCCACCTTTCTCACGGAGAGTCCCTCTTTCAAAATTCGGGTATACAGTTTCAGTTGCTTCTTGGGGTCGGCCACGGAGAGGAGAGCGCGGGCATGACCCATATCCAGCTTTTTGTCGCGCAATCCGAGTTGAATCTCGGCCGGAAGGCGGAGCAGACGAAGATGATTGGCAATAGTGGCACGCTTCTTCCCCAAACGTTCGGAAAGACGCTCTTGAGTCAGATTATAGCTGTCTATCAACTTCTTGAAACCGAGAGCCACCTCTATGGCATTCAGGTCTTCACGCTGGATATTCTCAATCAGGGCCATCTCGGTGACCTCCGAATCGGAAGCTGTCAGCACGTATGCCGGCACGGAGTGTAGACCCGCACGTCGCGCCGCACGCCAGCGACGCTCCCCGGCGATAATCTGATAGGAACCATCACCCGCCACACGCAGTGTCAGCGGCTGCACTATTCCCAGCTCCCGGATAGAGGTCGCCAACTCGTCAAGACTCTCCTCGTCGAAGGTGCGACGAGGCTGCGAAGGGTTAGGCACTATCCTGTCCACCTCTATTTCATTAATGACCGACGAACCCTCGGTACGCACCTCATCAATTGAGATGAGAGAGTCAAGGCCACGGCCTAAAGCGTTTCTTCTTTTCATTTTTTGCGACGATTGCGGTTGATGAGTTCGCGGGCAAGCTCAGTATAGGCTATCGCTCCACGGCTGTCAGGGTCGTAGAGTATCACGGGCAGGCCATGACTCGGTGACTCCGAAAGCTTGATATTGCGGGGAATAACATTCTCAAACACCATCTTGCCGAAATGCGATTTCAGCTCCTCATAAATCTGATTTGCCAGACGCAGACGCGCATCATACATCGTGAGCAGAAAACCCTCTATCTCAAGCGACGGTCGCAGACGACTCTTAATGATGCGGATTGTGTTGAGAAGCTGAGAGATACCCTCCAATGCGAAATACTCAGCCTGCACCGGGATAATCACCGAGTCGGCGGCTGTCAAGGCATTCACGGTGATGACACCCAATGACGGCGAACAGTCTATGAGTATATAGTCATAATCATCCTTCACGGGGGCGAGTGCGTTGGCAAGCACTCTCTCCCTTTCGGGACGATTCATCAATTCCACCTCAGCACCGACAAGATCAATGCGCGAGCCTATAATAGACAGACGGTCAATCCCCGTGGGCGCCACAGCATCCGCCGCCGGATAACCATCAACCATACATTCATATATCCCCGCTTCAAGCTCTTCAGGGTCAAGACCAAGACCCGAAGTGGCATTCGCCTGAGGGTCAGCGTCTACAAGAAGCACCTTCTTGCGGGCGAGAGCCAGACAGGCTCCCAGATTGAAAGCGGTGGTCGTCTTTCCGACACCACCCTTCTGATTGGCAATAGCAATGATTTTACCCATTCCTGACAATTTTGGTAAAAACAATTCCAAATCTTTATGGAAAATCAAAAACCACCGAATTCTGAATTAACAAATTCAAATTCAGTTTATGCGAGCCGGGAAGTCTACAAACAAACCAACTCATACATAATACAAACTGCAAAGTAAAGATTTTTTAAGGAAATATGCCAATTTTCACCTTAATAAAGAGAGCGACCCTCTGTTAAAAATTGCAAATTCCTCCCTCTTCAACTCCCAACTCCTCTCCCCTTACGATAATTCTCTTCCCACCGGCTTTTCTCCTCCCTGCCACACATCCCTCACTTCCGGACCGGAATCCGGTCTTCCCCTTCTCTCCATATCCGTTACCCCTACCCCCATGAAATATAGAAAAAATGTTAAAAACTTTTTAATGGTATTCAACTGCTCTCACCCCTTGCGGAACAAGAGTCTAATTGACAAATGGAAGAGTGGAAGGTGAGAAGTCCACAATTTCGACCGGTTTTGCTAAACAAACGTTCTTCTTGCAAATTGCCCTTTAATAAAAATTTTTGATTAAAATTTGTTTTATAAATAAAAAATTTATTATCTTTGTGAT
>CAMWXI010000149.1 GCA_947178175.1 uncultured Porphyromonadaceae bacterium
ATTGAAGGAGTCTATACTTATTTTTTGATAATAAAGATTGCCGTAAAGATTATTAACTCTTAAGAATCGTTTTTCTCCGGATTTATTAGTCGTAAATATATTCCGACTTCTTTATATGCAAAAAGAGGATATGCAAAAAGAGGCTTCGTCGTTATGACGAGCCTCTTTGTTCGTTTTTCGCTGACAATGTATTATTTCCGAATCAGCGGAAATATCCCTCAAATATCTTTGAGTCGGATTAATCAGCGATAGTCTTTAAGAATTTCACGAAGACGTTTGCGAGTAAAGAAGATTCTACACTTCACCGTGCCAAGCGGCATTTGAAGTTTCTGAGCAATTTCCTCATACTTATATCCGGCTACGTGCATTGAGAACGGCTGACGATACTCTTCGGGGAACTTAGCGAGAATCTCAGAAATTTCGTTGCAGGCATATGCCCCATCGGGTGTCTCTATTCCTGAATCCTGGGACAGATTGAGATGATAGAGATCTTCGGTGGTGTCTACAACTGTATTTTCGCGTGTAGTCTTCCGATAGTTGTTGATAAAAATATTGCGCATGATTGTGAGCATCCACCCGCGAAAGTTTGTATTCTCAACATATTTTTCTTCATTGTTGAGAGCCTTCAAGGTTGTGTCCTGCACTAAATCCTGAGCATCATCCCTATCCGAGGTCAACCTGAGCGCAAAGGACATCAAATTCCCCTGCATTCCTAAGACTGACGATTTAAAGCTGTTAGTTTTGTTCATTTATGAATAGAGTCTAAATCGGCACAAAGGTAGCAAATAATTTTTAACTTGCAATACCTTCAGGGATTTTTTCTGAAATTATCCTCAGGAAATTGCCAATCATTTATTAATTCTCCGCTAATTATCCGATTCGTCAACCTCCAGTTTTATAAGATTGATTCGGCTGGCAGTCATTTTCAGAACTGTCAATTTTAGATTATCAATCTCGTAGGTTTTATCAACTTCGGGGAATGCTTCAAGGTTTTCGAGCATGAAGCCGGCGAGTGTGTGGTAATCTTCCGATTCTTTGATTCCTATATGATATTGCTCATTAATATTTGACACTTCAGCGCGCCCGGAAAACTCATAGCTACCGTCAGGGAGCTGATGTCCCCATGAATTCCCTTTGTCATGCTCATCTTCTATCTCGCCAAAAATCTCCTCTACGAGATCTTCAAGGGTGACCAATCCGCTTGTCCCTCCGAATTCATCCACCACAATCGCGAGCGACTTCTTTTCCGACAACATACGTCGCATCATTTTGTTGGCGAGCATTGTCTCAGGGGTAAAAATCACAGGCTTCAGATGTTCCTTCCAATCTTCATTGACATCGAAAAGTTCCGAGATATGGATATATCCTATTATATCATCAATATCCTCCTTATAGACCACTATTTTGGAAAGACCGGTAGCAATAAATTTCTTAATGAGATCGCTGCGGGTGGTAGAATCTTCCGGCACCGCTACAATCTCATTTCGGGGAATCATACATTCCTCAATCTGGGTATCCTTAAAGTCGATGGCATTACGAAAAATCTTCACCTCATTTTCTATCTCATTTTCGGAATTGTGCTTCTCAAGGCTTTCTTCTATATAGTCATCGAGCTGCTCTATTGTTAGAAGTGATGAAACAGCAGGATTCTCCTTAATACCAAAAAGCTTCATCAGCCCGGAGGAGAGTCCAGAAATAAGAAGAGAGACAGGATACAAAATTATATAAATGAGGAATAGAGGAAGAGCTAAAAGACGCATCATAAAGTTTGGATTGATGCGGAAGGTTGTCTTGGGTAGAAATTCCCCCATTATAAGTATGATTCCTGTGGAGAAAATGGTATTGCATACAAGTGTCAGTGCCTCATTATTGTCAAACCATTTATCAAGCCACGGATTAATAAGGAAAGATATGGCGATACCGTAAACGACAAGAACAACATTATTACCGACCAGAAGAGTTGAAATAAACATCTCCTCTTTGTGAGAAAATCCCCGGATTATACGGTTGATCCATCCGCCACGGGTTGCATCTATCTCCATTCTCACCTTACTTGACTGCACGAAGGCAATTTCCGAACCTGAAAATAGTCCGGAGAAAATAATTGCCAGGATTGTCAATATGATAGCTATTGTAGTAGTCATAGTTACTGTTTATGGTCGTGAGGCTCCCTCGAAATCCGTGCGATTCACCGGGAAAATGCCCATTGGTTTCACCACATTATATTGTGTGAATTCCTCATTTGACCGAAATCCTTGTCCTTCCAACACATGAGTAGCATTTTCTATATGAATAAAGGAGTCGCTATAGACTTCACGCCTGTCCTGGTCCCAATATACTTGCTGCGTAATGAATAAATCCTTCGGTTTTTTATTCACCTCCACATTTCCATCCAGTCGCCACAGCCGTCTGTTTTTAAAATATTTTGCCGAATCGGCTGCAATAGTGGCAATCACCCTGAGCTTACGGTCATATTTCTGGAGATATATCCCCTTCGGGAAAATCCAATACGGATCCGCTCCTTCGTCATAAACCTTCCACAGCGGTGCCAATATCTTATATTGCGTGATTCCCGAATCAGAAATTAACGTCGAGATGTTGACGGTGGTCATTGTCGGGAGAGTATCGGGGTTAATCCCTGCAGCCACATTGAGCTTCTTTTTCTCTCTGCATCCGGACATGCCAATCAAGGCTACCAACAGCAGCACGGGCAACCATCTCCTGAGTCTTCTATCAGCTGAACGGGAATTATTATCCACCTAATATATCCTATGGTCCTGATTACTTAATCTTGCGCTGATAGAACCAAAGTTCATTGAAGTTCACGCCCAGCGTCACGTTGAAGTAGTTCTCTCTAATCAAAGGATTGGGATGAGCCTGGCGATGCTTCCATTCCAAACCGACATTTATCATTGTCTTATCCTGCGGTGTATGGAGTCCTACACCGCAACTCACACCATATTCCCGAATTCTGTTACCTTGAATATTCAGATAATCATTACAATAGTAGCCACCTACTCTATATGCCATTCGCTGAGCGTAAGATCCGCGTAATTTAGGCACATATTCACATCCGACGGCAAATTTGAGACGATCATTAAATTTCATGCCCTCAAATACAATTTCATTAGGATTGGCAATACTGTAGAGTGCGGAATATTTAGCTTTAGACCATTCCTGGAAGGTCACATCAAATTCCGCGATAAAGCGAGATGCCTTCACATGAGTATAGTTGATGCCGGCACCGAAATTATTGGGAGAATAGTAATTATCTTTAAGACGGAGGGAGGCGATGGTTTCACCTGCGGTCTCCTGAGTTGTCTCCTGAGTTGTCACCCATGTCTTACCATTAAGACTCTTTTTCGGCGAATATGTGAATCCGAATGTGAAACGGTCGTCTTTATTTATATAGAACATATACTGCGCACCAATATTCACATCCCAGTCGCGAATCTGCATCACATGTTCCGTCAGCATCTCTCCCCCGTTTTCAGGAGTAGAATAAACGTCATTCCTGATGTTTCCGAAGTTATACGACACATTAAATCCGAGTGAGAATCCCTTGATTGTACCTGCGAATCCGAGGTATGCCTGATTTATGCCACCGGTGCCTTGATTTGACATTGAACCATGAAAAATATCATTTCCGAAGGCATATCCCACACTGGAATACGGCAACAGACCGATAGAACCCCCGAAGTTCCTGGAGATAGGGAATTGCATGGTAAGATAATCAAGACCACCTCCAACAGAATTGTCTTTCAGATTCTTCTCCTTGCTCCAAAGCATTGAGACGTCAGCACCTATATCAAAAAGAAAAGTCAAAGAGTCCACTGCAGCGTAAGAGGCCGGATTCATCACATTAATCTGACGGCCGGAAGCAAGTGCATACCCCACACCTCCCATCTGACGTTGCATAGAGGTTGCATGGTCACTGAGAATTCCGTATCCATACATTGAATAGGGAGTAGTCACATTCTGAGCCTTTACAGGGAGAATAATTCCCATCAAAAGGATTAAACTTATTAAAAATCTGCTTTTTGAGTTTCTCTTATTGTTCATTGTGTCTATAGATGGAGAGGAGGCCAAAGGCCACCAGATTAGGCTGAAGAGAGAAGTTTATTTTTTTAGAGAGAGAATTTTCATTTTCAATTTTTCGGGCAATCAGCTGCGCATCGCCACCGGTGAGCATAAGCATCAGGCTATCTTCCTGACGCCTTACCGCCTCATACATTCCCGCCATTTCAAAAACCATACCGTTTACCACCCCGGAACGGATAGCTGTCAGAG
>CAMWXI010000150.1 GCA_947178175.1 uncultured Porphyromonadaceae bacterium
CCTCCGAGGCGTGCTATTTCCTCGGCGTTTCGGTTTTGTTTATCTTTCTGCCATAGCTGGACGATCAGTTGAATGACAGAGAAGAGATGTGTGGGACAGACTATAATGACATTTCGTTTGAATGAGAATTCCCAGAGTCCGGGTTCGATATTCATTGCAGTTATCCACGCTCCTTCATTAGGCATAAACATCAGAATATGGTCTGCTGAGTTTTTGACTAATTTTTGATATCGTTTATCTGCAAGTTCTACGACATGTTTTTTGACTGATTCTATGAGGCGGTGTTCCGCTTTCTTTCTTGTTTCGTTATCTTCCGCTTCTATTATGTCGATATATGCTGTAAGTGAGACTTTTGAGTCAATAATAACCTTCCTGTTTTCCGGTAAGTTTACGATAATGTCAGGACGTCGCAACCGGTTGTCATCATCACGCAGTACTTGTCCGCCGTCAGTTGAGGCTTGTACGAAAAAATTTATATTACGTTTAAGTCCAGCCTGTTCCAACAGTGATTCAAGAATGGTTTCTCCCCAATCTCCCTGTACCTTGGAATTACCTTTCAGAGCTTTTGTCAGATTCCGGGCTTCTTCTCCTATGGAAGTATTCAGTTTCATCAGGCGTTCAATCTGATCAGCAAGAGATTGGCGGGATGCATTCTCTTTAACGTAGGAATCTGTCACGACCTTATTAAAATCTTCAAGTTTGCTTTTTAGAGGTGATAGCAATCCCGTCATTTGTCGTTCTCCTTCTTCCATAAGTTGTTTTTTCTGGAAAGATAAAGCTTCATTGGACAGTGATTCAAATTCCAGTTTTGTTTGTTTACGAAGTTCAAGGGTCTGCTGACGGAAACTGTCAGATTGACGACGCATCTCCTCGCTTTGCTGAAGAATCTGACGTTGTAGCAAATCAATATGCTGTTCTAATATTTTGATGCGCGACTCTTCGGATTTAGTTTCCTCGGCATAAGATGCTTTTTTCATCCGTTGAAGAATAACGATCAAAAGAGTAGTCGGCACTGAGAGGAATGCTAAAATTACAAACAGTATAACGGAAGAAGACATAATTCCGGTTGATTAAAAAAGATTAATGGTTTATTTGCTTTTTGATGAAGATATGAGTTTTCTGAACCCGGGAGTCATAATAATATCTTTTTCAAGGATAAATAGGGCATCATATCCGAGATTGTTGACAAGGGTGAGCCCTCGTTCTGAGCCTAAGGCCATTGCAGCAGTAGCCACAGCATCCGCCTTCATGGAATTAGGCGCTATGATAGTAGCACTCAAAATGTCTGTAGTGACAGGACGCCCGGAGAGGGGGGATATGGTGTGTCCGAATTTATTCCCGTTTCTTTCGTGAAAGTTTCGATAATTGCCGGAAGTAGCAATCCCACAATCGGACAGTTCAATAATTTCTGAAGAGTCGCGGATCATGCAAATAGAATCAAACACAGGGGTGTCAATGGCTATTCTCCATTTATTCCCGGTTTCATTTTTGCCTGAAAGCACTATTTCTCCACCGATTTCAATAAGAAAGTCATCAACACCATTCCGGCGTAACATCTGTGCGACACAGTCACATCCGAACCCTTTTGCAATGGCAGAGAAGTTAAAGGTGATTCGCGGGTCTTCCTTATATAGTATCATGTTGCGGATGGAGGTCCGATGGATGCCGGTGAATTTTAACAGAGAGTCAATCTTCAAGGTATCTGAAGTTGGACGATGCCCTTTGGCAAATCCCCATGCGGATATCAGAGGAGAAATCGTAGGATCAAACATTCCACCGGATGTCGTATTAATTTCTACACTATAGTTGTAGACCTGAAGGAACATTGAATCAACGGGAATTGAGTCACCGGATTTATTGACAGCCGATAGAAGCGACTTATCATTAAAATAATTAAGACTGTTGTCCACTTTTTGCAGGGTGTTGATGATGGAATCTTTCAATTCTTTTTCTCCACGGAATGATATATGATATGTGGTATTCCATATTACGCCGTCGAGTTGTTGAAATTTAGAGACATCCGTGCATCCGGAGAGCATGCATATAAGGAAAAATGCGTTGCACAAAAATAAGGAAAGCCTATTCATATAATAATTGTAACTAAAATGCATTAATCTGTACATTTGTTTTGAGGGAATAAATATAATTGTTATATTTGAATTATAAAGACATTTCCCCATAAAAAATAGTAATTCATGGGCCTAAATCAAGTATTATGAAAGATTCATTTTTGTTTTTAGCTGAAGGTTTTGAGGAGATTGAAGCCATTAGTGTTATCGATATATTGAGAAGGGCGGATATTCCTGTCAAGACAGTTTCAATCACCGGCTCATATCAGGTATCGGGAGCACATGGAATTCCTGTCATCGCGGATCTTCTTTTCGAAAGCATCTCAGTCGAAGATGCTCCCTGGTTAATTCTACCCGGAGGACTTCCCGGGGCGGACAATCTTTATAATTTCGCCCCATTACAGAATTTACTGCGTCAGCAGGCTGAATCAGCAGATGGCAGAATAGCAGCTATATGTGCGGCCCCGGCAGTAGTTTTAGGACAATCAGGCCTCCTTGATGGTGAACAGGCAACCTGTTATCCCGGCTTTGAAGATAAATTGCAGGGATGCGAACATGTTGACTCGCCTGTGGTGGTCAGTGGAAAATTTGTAACAGCCAATGGTCCGGCAAATGCAATCAGATGGGCATTGAATATTGTTAAATGTACCAAGGGAGAGATTGAGGCCGGCAGCATTGCCAACGGATTATTATATTATCCCAGACTTGAGGCAGGGATGGATCATTACTTTGGATAATACTCTTCACAAAAAGGGAATGGACGAGGATGTTTATTACCGGATAGAAAAAGAGGGGACCGGACTCTACAAGGAAAAGATGAGCCGGTTCCTCTCTTTTGCATTAAAGATAGAGAACGCTGAAGAGGCAAAGCAGTTTGTCAAGATGTATCAGAATGAATATCATGATTCACGACATGTCTGCTGGGCATTTTTAATAGGTCCTAAAGGGGAGGAATGGCAACTTAATGATAACGGAGAACCGTCCGGCACAGCCGGCAAGCCGATTCTTGGACAGATAAGAAGTTTTGGAGTAACGGATGTGCTGGTAATAGTAGTAAGATACTTTGGAGGTATCAAATTAGGAACGCCCGGTTTGATTGCAGCTTATAGAGAAGCTGCGCGAGAGGCATTGGAGAATTCAGGGAAGAAAGAATGTTATGAGACAGAAGAGATAACGATAGAATTTTCCTATATAAGTGCTGACGGGGTAATGAAACTGGTAAAAAGTAAGGAGATTGAGGTAAAAGAACGACAATTTGATAATGTATGCAAAATGGTGATTGTGGTTAGAAAAAGTGAAGCAGATGAGATAAGAGGTAAGTTAAAGAAGGTCGAAGGAGTGCAAATTTTGGCATAATGAGATAAAAAATGATGTAAACAGGTGAAATTTAGCAGAGTGATGTGTGTTAATTCAAAAATATTTACGATATTTGCACTGCTAAAATTCTCTGAGCGCAATTAATGAGAGAATTTAGACGAAAAGAAATATTAACAAGATATAAATTTTTTAACAAAATGACAAAAGCGGATATTGTAAACGAGATATCTCGCAGCACCGGGCTTGAGAAAGCAGCCGTGCTTGCAACAGTGGAAAAATTTATGGAAGTTGTCAAAGATTCCATGGCAGAAGGGAACAACGTGTATCTCCGTGGTTTCGGAAGCTTCGTAGTAAAGACTCGCAAAGAAAAGACTGCGCGTAACATCTCAAAGAATACAGCAATTCGTATTCCGGAACATAAAGTGCCCGCATTCAAACCTTCACGAGTATTTCTTGATCAGGTAAAATAATAACTAATAAAACTCATAACTATGCCCAGCGGAAAGAAAAGAAAAGGCCACAAGATGGCTACGCATAAGCGTAAGAAGAGACTGAGAAAGAATCGTCATAAGAAGAAATAATAAGTATTCTTAAGGATTCAAGAGATTGGTTCGATTATAGAATCAATAGATAACAGGGGGAAGACTCCGGCGTCGGCGCTCAATTCCGAATGCCGAAAGTTTTCCCCTTATTATTTCTCCGAAAGCTGTGTGGCATACTGTAGAAGTATGTGATACATGGCATATACCCTAATAATATGAAAAGCGAATTAGTAGTAGATGTACGACAGGATGAAATATCCATCGCGCTGCTTGAGGATTCCAGACTTGTTTCGCTTCAAAAAGAGAGCCGTAACATAT
>CAMWXI010000151.1 GCA_947178175.1 uncultured Porphyromonadaceae bacterium
ATTCCGAGATTGCTGTCTGGAGAGATTCAAACACACTCTTATTTGTGCCCTCAATCTTGGAACTGTTAACTTCCACCTGACATTTCAACTCCTGTGCTCCGGCGTCGGAGCAGCAAAAGAACCCTCCCAAGGCAACTGCTATTCCAAATATTTTCCCTTTTAATTTCATTTCCCTTTCCACTTCTTTAAGAAATTTATGTAAGAAACTTTCGTAATTCTGAATATTCCCGGCCAAGAATATTTAATGAATAAAGGCATCTATAATATCATCTGCCACCTCATCCTTGTTTTTCAAAGGATATTCAAGGATTTCGCCCCCTCTTTTGAGGATTGTAATGCGGTTTGTGTCCGTTCCGAAACAAGCACCTTTATCGTTTAGTGAATTGAGAACAATCATATCCAGATTCTTCTTCTCCAGCTTCCGGAGTGCATTCTCCCGCTCATTATCTGTCTCCAAGGCGAAACCGACCAGAATTCTGTTCCTGTTATCTTTACCGTTCTTCTCGCCAAGAGTCGCTGCGATGTCCGGATTCTTCACCAGTTTCAGAGTCATCTCATCAACACCCTCCCGCTTAATCTTATGGGAAGCTGTCTCTGCCGGGGCATAATCCGCTACAGCCGCTGCCAATATCACAACATCGGCATCTTCGAATTCTCTTTCTGCCGCTAAGAGCATATCTTTGGCCGACACCACCTTAATTCTTCCTACGCCTTCCGGCAGTGTCCCGGGATTGCTGACCGGTCCGGAGATTAACACAACCTCTGCACCACGTTCGGCACATCTCCTCGCTAATGAGAATCCCATTTTGCCGGAACTGTAATTCCCGATAAATCTCACCGGATCAATATTTTCGTAAGTCGGACCGGCAGTTATCACTACCTTCTTACCTTCGAGTTCCAGGGGCTTATTGAAATAACGTTCAGCCGCTTCCGCTATTGCATCCGGTTCCATCATCCTCCCCTTTCCGGTAAGACCGCTGGCCAACTCTCCCGACTCCGGTTCAAGGATAATGACACCATCCCTCTTTAAGGTCTCAATGTTGCGCTGTGTGGAGGGATGACGCCACATATCAAGGTCCATCGCCGGACACACCATCACATCCTCTTTCGCTGATAGATAAGTGGTTATCAGCATATTGTCGGCAATTCCGTTTGCCATCTTGCCTATTGTTGAAGCAGTTGCCGGAGCCACAATCATCAGGTCCGCCCATAGTCCAAGGTCTACATGAGAATGCCATTCTCCGGTGTTGGCGGCAAAAAATTCGCTGACAACAGGCTTCCCGCTTAATGCAGCCAATGTGGCGGGAGTGATAAACTCTTTCCCGTTTGGAGTGATGACAACCTGAACCTCCGCACCCCTCTTTATCAACGACCTTAATAGATAGGCACTCTTATAGGCAGCTATTCCTCCGCTGATTCCTAACACTATATGCTTCCCTTGAAGCCCGGTTCCCCCCATCTTTTTCATGCTTCCTACTTACGGTTTTTATATTGGAAATATAATTGCTGAAGAACATCCTTTGTATTTTTAGGGAATTCCCCCTGCATCACCCACGACAGGAATGAAGGGTCCTGACGAAACACATCCTCAACCCTTTTCCCTTTATGCTTTCCGAAATTAAACACCGGCTCATCTTTCTCGTTTCTTACGATTCTGGATGCAAGGTCAAGACCATTCCCCATACGGGAAAACTCCGAAAGATAATCTATGTCATTCTCCAGATCATCATATTTCTCAAGTTGCTGCTTAAGCACCTCGAACGTGGCCCGGGTATCAGCATTTGCCGAGTGTGCATCCTCAAGGTCGGCATTGCAATAAAATCTATAAGCTGCCGACAACGTGCGTGGCTCTTTCTTGTGAAAGATATTCTGCACATCTATAAACCGGTGGCCATGCACACCGAAATTGATACCCGCTCTTGCAAACTCCTCTATCAGCAACGGCACATCAAACTTGTTTGAATTGAAACCCGCAATGTCACACTCTTCCAGAAACTCATGAAGAGACCTGGCTATCTGATGAAATCGGGGACAATCCTTCACATCCTCATCATAAATCCCGTGAACTGCCGAACTTTGTTCGGGAATATGCATCCCCGGGTTTATGCGACGTGTTTTCTCTATCGGTTCCTGCTCCTGATCCGGGAAAATCTTAAGGATGGATATCTCGACTATCCTGTCCCTAATAATATTCGTGCCGGTGGTCTCAAGGTCAAAAAACACCAGCGGACGGGTGAGTTTAAGATTATGATATACCATCTTTCCTAAATCTTATTCAAACACCTGCATAGGCATCTGCAGCATTACAATCTCTTCTCCCGCCTCCTTCTCCGAAGGCATGAAAAGACCCGGTCGGGTGGGGTCGGACAATTCCACAATGATGCTCTCTCCCTTAAGGTTGGAGAGAACCTCTTTCATATAGTCCGAGTTAAACCCTATAGTCATCGGATTCCCCTCATAGTCACACATCACACTCTCCCTCGCTGCCGTAGAATAATCCAAATCCTGAGAGGTAAGTTCAATGGCACTCGCTCCTATCGCCATGCGGATAAGATTAGAAGCCTTGTTGGCAAGAATTGAAACGCGGCGTGTAGCATTCAGAAGGGTCTCACGGTCTACTACAAGTTTATATGGATTGTCCTGCGGTATGACCCTGTTATACGGAGGATAGTTACCCTTTATGAATCTGCAGGATACCTCGTAAGTTCCGAAATTGAACACCGCACCCTTGGAGTCAGCCGAGATTTTAACCTCATCGTCTTCCTTCGTGATGCAAGAGCGAATAATGCCTGCCGGCTTGGAGGGGAGTATGAATCCAAGTTCCACTCCGGGAGCGACAGTGCTGTTGGTGTATTTCACAAGCTTGTGAGTGTCAGAGCTTACAAAGGTTATATTCTCAGGTTTGATATCGAAAAAGATACCGGTCATTATCGGGCGTATCATCTCCTGGCTTACCGCGAATATTGTATTCTCTATCCCTTTGGCAAGAACCGACGCAGGGATAGTCATTTCAATTTTTTCCGCTTCCTGTTCCTTCTTCCGCGGATATTCACTACCTGAAATTGCCGGGAAACTGAATTCACCGGTAGGGAATGTCAGCTTCGCGAGCATATTGCCTTCATCCAGCTCTATGCTAAGAGGTTGTGCTGCCACTTCCTTTACTATTTCGAGCAATCTCTTTGCTCCGATCGCCACTTCACCCTCACCGTCAGAATCCATCACCTCAACCTTGGCCGTCATAACATTCTCCGAATCCGAACCGGTGATATAAAGTATATCACCATCCAGTTTCAAAAGAAAATTATCAAGTATGGTAATTGCATTCTTTGCATTTATAACCTTGCTCACTGCCTGCAGCTGAGAAAGAAATGATTTCCCTGAGATATTAAATTTCATAACTTACACTAATTCTTTGACGGAAGAGTTGTAGACTTCCGGTAATTCTCACAAATTTAATAATTTTACCCTTATCAGTCAATATCCTATTGACAAAATTTATCCTGATTTCCGCTTCACAACTCTTTTTAATCCCTTATTAAAAATAAAGTCGGGGACGCATCAATGAC
Organism: uncultured Porphyromonadaceae bacterium; assembly: GCA_947178175.1. Classification (GTDB taxonomy): domain Bacteria; phylum Bacteroidota; class Bacteroidia; order Bacteroidales; family Muribaculaceae; genus Lepagella. The sequence continues at coordinate 3,567 of CAMWXI010000151.1, forward strand.
ACGTCCCCGACTTATATTTTTCGAAATAGAGTATAAGATTACTCTTCTACTTCGGAAACTACTTCAAACTCAACGGGAGTCTGCACTTCCTTGTGGAATTTAACCACAGCTGTGTAGTTACCCACCATCTTGACCGGCTGAGCGATGTAGATAATCTTGCGATCTATCTCATGTCCGAGCTTGGCAAGAGCTTCAGCAATCTGAGCAGCTCCTACGCTGCCGAATACAGTGCCGTTGGCAGCTGTCTTGGCAGGAATCACGAGCTTAACGCCTTCGATAGCCTTGGCTGCATTCTGTGCTTCTTCAAGAATCTTGGCAATCTTGTGAGCACGCTGCTTCAAATCTTCTTCGAGCTGACGAAGTGAGGACGGAGTTGCAATCACGGCTTTCCCCTGAGGGATAAGGTAGTTGCGGCCATAACCATCTTTTACTTCGACAACATCATCCTTATAACCTAATTCGGCTACATTCTCTTTTAATATAAGCTTCATTTTGTGTCTCTTTAAAAGGTGATTATTTCATCAAGTCTGTTACGTAGGGAAGAAGTGCGAGGTGACGCGCACGCTTCACTGCCTGTGCCACTCTTCTCTGGAATTTCAGTGAAGTACCGGTGATACGACGGGGAAGAATCTTACCCTGTTCGTTAAGGAAT
>CAMWXI010000152.1 GCA_947178175.1 uncultured Porphyromonadaceae bacterium
CTGCAACCTTCTGATCCGTAGTCAGATGCTCTATTCAGTTGAGCTAACGAACCATAATTCGTTTCCGAATTGCGAGTGCAAAGTTACGAATTATTTTTTTACTACCAAAATTTTGGGACAAAAAAATGGATTTTTTTTGAAAAATCTTGGAATTGTGAATTGAATACTCTCAATTCTTCATCGCACCCATGATTCCCAAATATGTTTTTAAAAGTGTAGGGAAACTGAGGCATATCCATCTATCCCGGTCATAGGAGGGTGGAGTTTTGAGATGGTTATAATTCCGGAAGTAATTATTCTTTTCTTTTTCTTTATCTTTTCTGAAATTCTCCAGGCAACTGTCTCAAGAAGCTTACCTCCTTTGTTCATTTCATATTTGACAATATCGTAGAGGTCGGCGTAAGACACCATTTCTTCCAAAGAATCATCGGTTACCGGTGTATTGCGAGGGAAAGATACTTCTAAATCTACGGAAAAGTCATTGCCAATAATTCTTTCCTGTTCAAAGTAACCGATGAAGGAATAGAATCTAAGCCCTTTTAGAGAAATGGTCAGGCTACTCATCTTTCATCAGATGTAACAGGAATTTTGTCAATTCTACGTTGATGTCTTCCACCTTCGAATTCAGCCGAAAGATATGCATCAACAATTTTTATTGCTTCATCTTCAGAGATGAATCTTGCAGGAAGCACAAGTATATTTGCATTGTTGTGTTGTTTGGCAAGAGCAGCAAGTTCAGGGAGCCAGCAGAGTGCAGCACGAATCTGTTGGTGTTTATTGAGAGTAATTGCGATTCCATTTCCGGAGCCGCACATGGCGATGCCAAAAGCACACTTGCCACTTTCAACAGCTTCAGCTGCAGGGTGAGCGAAATCAGGGTAATCACAACTGTCAAGCGAATGGGTTCCGAAGTCAACGGTTTCATATCCTTTATCATTCAGATAAAGCATGATCCGTTCCTTGAGTTCAAATCCTGCATGGTCGCAAGCAAAAGCTACTTTTTCCATAATGTCTTATGATTTGGATTATTATAATTACTTATAGTTTACTATTTCTGATTACCGAAGATTTTGGAAGTGAAAGCAAATCTTACAAGTAAATAGTTAGTGGGAATACAGATTGCTAAAGCGGGGAGAAGGGCTAACGTCGGACCAACCAACCCTTTGAAGATAGCTACCATTCCCGTCTGGAGCCCCATATTTATCAAATGGCTTAAAATGAATCCCAGACCATTCTTAGCCGTCGGATGTTTATGGAATGTAAAATAACTTGAAAGAATATAATTAAAAACGAAGCTGATGGCATAGCTTATCATAGTTGAAGGAACTGCTTTTACCCCAACGGCGTTCACAAAAACTACATAAACGCCATATTGAATTATTGTAGCTATTCCACCAACCATACAAAATCTAATTATTTCAGAAAATCGGCTATCTCCGTTAATCAGTTTCTTAAGATTCATAATGTTTAATGGTATCAGATACGTGTAAGGAAGAAGAGAGAGTATGACTTATTTTTCGTTTTCGGAATTGGAATCATTAAGGCTATCGCCAGTAATAGATTCTTCGTTTATTTCTTCAATTTTTGAGTTCTCCACCTCAGTATTAATTGACTCAATATAGTCAAGAAGTTCATCTTTTCCGGTTCTTTTTTCAGAAGATGTTACAAAAATAGGTGGAAGTTCCTCCCAATTTTTAAGAAGTGTATTTTTATAGTCCTCGATATTCTTTTCCGCAGCTTTTTTGCTGATTTTATCGGCTTTTGTAAAGACAATAGCAAAGGGTACATCATTTTCACCGAGCCATTCTATAAATTCGAGGTCAATTTTTTGTGGCTCATGACGAATATCAATAAGGACAAAGAGGAGGGTCATCTGCGGGCGCTGGGTAACGTAATCCTCAATGATTCGTTTAATTTCGGCTCTCTGTTGCTTGCCGCGGGACGCGTATCCATAACCGGGAAGGTCAACAATCCACCATTTTCCATCATTTATTTTAAAATGATTGATAAGTATAGTTTTTCCTGGGACTTGAGAAGTTTTTGCGAGATTTCTTCTTCCGGTAAGCATATTAATGAGAGAAGATTTCCCAACATTGGAACGTCCAATAAAAGCGTATTCCGGCTGGTCGTGTAAAGGACATTGGTTCACACGTGCGTTGCTTATCTCATATTTAGCATTTTTAATTTCCATAGCTTCAGATAATTGATAATTAATCAGAAGAAGATGGAATGAATAATATTCAAACCTTTATCAGCATCTTCTTCTTTAACTACAAACGTTGCCGTAGTCTTGGATGTTCCATTGGAAGATGCAAATACTTCCATATTCCCGGAAATAAGGGCATTCAGAATACGAGTGGATATCCCTTCTATTTTGTGAAGATTTTCTCCAACTACAGCAATTGTGGCGAGTCCTTCTGAAAATTTAATTTCTGTTATATTCCCATTGCTGAGTTCCGGAGCGAACTCTTCTTGCAGAAGTTTAAGTGCCTTCTCAGCATCCTGTCGGTTAAGTGCAAAAGAGAAAGCAGATTTATAGTCGTCCTGATGAACAAGATATACGCTGATACCTTTCCGCGCGAGTGCATTAAATGCACGGGAATTTATTTCCGGAAGATTCCTGGTGAGTGGACCGGAAATCTCAAAAAGGGACGTGTTTTTAATTGATGAAAGCCCGGTAACAGGAGAAGAGGAGGAAGAAGGTGTATCAGAAATGAAAGTGCCGGGAGCTGTGGGATTAAAAGTATTAAGAATTTTAATCGGAATATTTTTATGAAACACCGGATAGATAGTGGGAGGGTAAATAACCTTAGCCCCGAAAGAACAAAGCTCCATACTTTCAATAAAGGTCATAGCAGGAATAACAATGGCATCTTTAATGATTCGGGGGTCGGAGGTCATGAATCCGTCAACGTCTGTCCATATTTCAAGAATGTCTGCATTAAGAGCTGCAGCAACAAGTGCCGCTGAATAATCGCTTCCTCCACGACCAAGATTTGTGATTTCTCCGGATACATTGTCCGATGCAATAAAACCTCCCATGATTGCAGGGGAGGAAAATCCTTTAGGAAATTCTTCGATAATGAGATTATTAGTCAGTGAGGTGTCTGCGATATTCTTGCTAAACCATCTTTCTGTTTTTATAAAATCAATGGAGTTATGATGAGTTGCATTAATAATGATACCACTTACTATTATAGAAGACATTCTTTCACCATAACTTACGATAAGGTCAAGGGTCTTTTCAGGTAAATCTGCAATTAAAAATACACCATCGTATAAACGGGACAGTTCAGAGAGAAGAGTAGTTATCACTTGATTGACCTGATGTTTCCGCTCTTCAATGACAAGTTCATCTATAATATGAAAATGTCTGTCTGAAATAGCCTGCATATTTTTTTTGTACTCAGCTTTGCCCTCAGCTGCCAATTTTGCTGTAGCAATCAGATTATCAGTGAGTCCACCAAGAGCAGAGACAACTACGACAGTTGGCTCGGTAATACTTTCAACAATAGATTTAACGTGTCGGAGACTTTCAACAGTTCCTACTGATGTGCCTCCAAATTTCAATACCTTCATCTCTTTTCTGTAGAGTTCCGAACACAAAATTAATCAAAAACAGCGAGATAAGCAATTGCTCCATGAACCATGCTTATTTATTACATCTCAAATCTTACCGATTGATTTGAATAATATACAATAAATGAAAGTCTGTTATCCTATTTTTACCCGAAATAGTATTAAATTCTTCTTTCTGAATTTTGTCTATTAAAAAATTGTGAGAGCCTTTATAAAGAACGCTGCAGAATTGTAATATCCATCATTTTTTCTCCGGAGAGATACCATTGTTTTAATTCTCCCGCTTTTATAAAGCCGGAATTTAGGAAAGCTTTAAGTGCCGGTTCATTTGTTGAGGCGATTCTTGCAGCAAGTTCTTTTAATGAAAGATTATTTGAGGCATACTCCGCCATGGCATTAATTAAAACCGTTGCCCATCCATTATTTCTATAATAAGGAAGAATATATATACCAATGAGGGAATGGCGATGAATCGCGCTTAAGTCGTAAAAGTCTGCAATTCCAATGGGTAATGATGTAGCGGCATCCAAGGCAATCATCCTGAGTTGCCCGTCATCAAATGGAGCTGCTCTATATGACAATGAATATTGAAGCAGGAGATGA
>CAMWXI010000153.1 GCA_947178175.1 uncultured Porphyromonadaceae bacterium
TTCTCATAGTTCGTTTAAATTATTTTTTATTTTTACCTGTGAATATAACAACCGTTTTGATTGACAGGTCATTATTTTTTGCAAAATTACAAATATTTTAGGACAATTTCAACTATTATCAACCGCTTCTATCTCCATTTTGTCACTTTAGTCCCCAAATAGTGCTTTTATGAGTTCAGGGTTTCTACAAGCGTTTATACTGACGCTTATACGGAAGTATATAGCGGTTACGGTTGTCAGCGATCTCTTCAATAATCGGGTCTTCGACTGATGGTCCGTTTATTTTCTGCATGAGGAGATTGTGGATTCCGGATAGGTCGCCTACCGGAAGAAGTTCATCAACAGTTATGGGGATTTGTTTCAGGAGAATTTCTGTTGAGAAATACTCTCCCGTTTTAAGGGAGAGTATTTTATCAACCATTCTTTCCGCAATCTCAGTGTCGGTCAATATTCTCATAATGTTCAATACCCCGTTCTCATTTCCTGACCCTTGCGAATGGCCGGAATACCGGTCTTCATCCATTCCGGCATCGGATCTCCCTTAAGATAATGGTCAAAGAATTGTTGTAAGCGGATAGTAATATCTTTTCTGTTTTTTCTATCTTTGATATTATGGGCTTCGCCGTTATATTGAAGCATCCATACGGGTTTATTGAGACGTCGGAGAGCCATGAAGAATTCAATCCCCTGATACCAGGGCACTGCACCATCTGCATCATTATGCATTATAAGCAATGGAGTTTCCACTCTGTTTGCCTTAAACAAGGGAGAATTGGCAATGTATAATTCGGGTGCATCCCATAGGTTCCTTCCAATTCTGCTCTGCCCCATTTCATATTGAGCCTGGCGAGAGTCTCCTGTGCCCCAACGGATTCCTCCGAACGCGGAAGTCATATTGGAAACAGGCGCTCCGCTACCGGCACACGCAAACATATCGGTGCGCGTGACCAGATATGCCGTCTGATAGCCGCCCCAGCTCTGACCATCGATTCCCAGTCTTTTGCGGTCAATATTAGGATATGCGTCACAGAGGGCTTCTACTCCTGAGCAGACATAATCGTAACAGCTTTCGCCCGGAAGTCCCGGGTAATATTTGATGCTCGGCACAAATACCACGTATCCTCTTGAAACATAGAAAGGATAGTTCACCCAGCTCCATGAAGGCTCCATAGTGTAATGTCGATAGAGGTCTTCATCTGAAGTTTCATAGAACACGGAAAGCATGGGGTATTCCTTATCTGCGGAAAAATCTTCCGGAAGGTAGAGAACTCCCTCAGCCTCATATCCCTGATAAGTATGCCACTTGAATAATTGTGCCGTACCCCAGGAATAATCTTTTTGCTGGGGATTAGCTTCCGTTAGTCTGATTGCTTTGGCAAAATCTGTATTTGTGCTCAGCCAGATATCAGGAGCTATGTCAAAGCTTGCCATTTGCCAAGAGAACACATTGTTGTTCTTACTTTTCCTTATCTGAGTGTAGGAAGCTTTCTCTATCATCTTGACAGAAGGAACCATAGGTTTACCGTAAGTCATGGTGGCAAGGCCATTCTCTTTGGTGGTATAGTCAAAAACATCCAGAACCATCAGGTCTCCATTGTTAAGAAAACGTTGCTCTTTATCCAGCTCATGAAGGCGGAAGCGAATATTCTTTTTCCTCCCTTCCCCTTTTGTGAGACATTCAGGGGCAGTTTCCCCTGTAGGATCAAGGCTCCATATATCATATTTATCATAGACCAGGATCGCTCTGTCATCTTTGCTCCAGGCCGCAATACCAAACGCTGGACTGGGACAGGGATGGTCGTCGTCAGTGTCCCAGAGCGGATAATCAACCTTGGAGGAAATTTCCACAGTTGAATGAGTGGCATTATCGTATGAGTAATAGTTCCGCTTATCAAACCAGACAACGAAGCGTCCTGCCGGAGAAAGGACATATTCATCTCGCGGTGCGTCTCCAATGTTAAATAAATTTCCATTGTTGACATTTACGCTCCAAAGGTTTTCGGGTGCGTTATAGTCCCATTGACGGGATATAATCTTAGCTGAGGGGTCTGCGACTAATGCCCATTCTCCATCCCAACGGTCGGGAGATGAAACTGTTTGCAATTCTGATATATAAATGAGATTCTGAGTATAATCGTCAAGATTTATGACTACCGGATATGTCTTTTCACGCAATTCATCCACCAGTTTGTTTTCCATGGGTGGGGTGTAGGGAGCATCCCATCTCCAGATGTCCAGATCGGCCCGTTCAAAGTCAACTATTGTTGTGTCATCGGGAGCAACGTATGGGGCAACTCCTATGACAAGACGTTTACCGTTATGAGAGAAAACAGGTTTGCTATATTGATTTATGAAAAGTTCGGGCCCTTTGAATGCATCGAGCATCTCCTTGCGAGTCTGTTCCAATCTCTTTTGCTCCTCAGGATTGCCGGAGTGGGGGAGTGCGAGGTTAGGGGCAGGACGATTATTCGGAAGTGTCAGCTTTATCTCCTTAGGGGTCATAACAGAATCATTATTTATGTCTGTCAGATAGAGCCGGCATTTACGTGTGCCTGTCTCAATGGAGTCAGCAGATGTAGTGAAAGCAAGGCGTGATCCGTGTTCGTTGAATACCGGAGAACCGTAGAAAGGCATTTCTCTTGAGATAAGAGTGAATGATGTGTCCGGTAGTTGAATTAATCCAAGTCCGTTGGTTGATAACGTATCTCCATCCGGACGTTTTATAGTGAAAGCAAGTTTCTTTCCATCTTTTGAAAAGTTATAATCACTTACCCAGTTGACTACTTTTCTATTCTTTGTGCCGAGCTGTCGTACAATCAGCGGTTTGCCGGCTTCCTTGTCTTTTAGCAACTTCTTCTTCGCGTAGATAGTATCTACAGAAAGATAAGCAAGCCATTCTCCTCCCTTTTCGCCAACCTTGAACCCTTTCACATTGGCAATTTTTTCCACCTCACCCTTTTTTAGGTCAATGATAGCCATTGAGTCCTGAGGCAGATCCAATCCTTTTTTCTTGTCAATTTTCGCTTTCCTGCTGTCTGCGAAGAGGGGTTTTATAAGAGAAACAGCATATCTGCTGTCTGAGGTAAAAGATGGTTTATAACCTCTTTCAACCATGATGTGTTTCTTGGTGCGGGTATTATAGAATACTAAAGTTGCATCCCCTTCCTGCGGAACCATAGCGTATGCGGCCCATTCTCCATTATTGGATATAGAATAGTTAGTGACTCTTTTCCAATCGTCGAAGTCTGTGTGTGACAGTACTTTCTTAGCATTTGAGGCGAGTGATATCCCGAGAAAGGCTGAGAGCGCCAATATAAAGGTTTTTTTCATTTTCATACTCTTAGAGTTTAGTCAACTTTATGTAGGTCATGACCCATGCGAGCCTTTTTGGTATGCATATATACTTGATTATACTTGTTGGGTTCTACCTCAATGGGCACATTCTCGACAACATGGATTCCATATCCTTCAAGCCCGATACGTTTAACCGGATTATTGGTCATGAGTCGCATGTTTTTTACTCCTAATTGATGAAGGATATTAGCTCCCACCCCATAGTCGCGTTCATCTGCGAGGTGTCCGAGATGGAGGTTGGCATCAACAGTATCAAGCCCGTTCTCCTGAAGCTTATAGGCTCGAATTTTATCCATCAGGCCGATTCCACGACCTTCTTGGTTGAGATATATTACAGCGCCACGTCCTTCCTTCTCAATTTTCTGCAGGGCAATATGCAGTTGTTCGCCACATTCACACCGCAGCGAACCAAAAATATCTCCGGTGGCACAGGACGAGTGAACCCTTACCAACAATGGCTCATCACCACTTATGTCTCCTTTTATGATTGCAATATGTTCCAGACCGGAATCCTTCTCCCTGAAAGGTATAAGACGAAAGTGACCGTATGCTGTGGGCATATCCACTTCTTCCCCTTTTTCCACCATTTGTTCATGTTGGAGCCGATAAGATATGAGGTCTCTGATGCTGACGAGTTTTAACCCCCACTCATCAGCACGTTTGCGAAGCTCAGGGAGTCTGGCCATGGAACCGTCGTCACTCATAATCTCCATAAGAGCTGCAACAGGCTGGAGTCCGGCAAGACGTGCAAAATCCACAGCGGCTTCCGTATGCCCGGAACGCTGAAGTACCCCCCTGTCTTGGGCATATAGAGGATTTATATGACC
>CAMWXI010000154.1 GCA_947178175.1 uncultured Porphyromonadaceae bacterium
ATTCTACACCGCAATCGTGGCCTCCCTGTCAGACAAACCGCCCGGTGAATTTGCTGTCAAACCCATAATGTCTCTTCTGGATAAAGAAAGTATTCTCCGCTACCCTCAGCTCAAATTCTGGAAATGGGTGGCGGACTACTATCTATCACCACTTGGAGATGTATATAAAGCCGCTATACCCTCGGGGCTTAAACCGGAGAGTGAGACCTGGCTCTCCGTTAACGAAGACTTTGAACCTGATGAGAAGTTCTCATTAACAGACAATCAGGCACTCGTTCTTTCCGTAATCAGGGAGGAAAAAAAGAAGAAAATAAGACTCTCTGAACTTCAGGAGAAATCAGGTATCCATAGTGTCACTGCCACTGTCAATCGTCTCTTGAATATGGGAGTGATTGAAATTGCGGAAACAATTCAGGAAAAGTATCGTCCTAAAACCAGAAGGATGATTCGTATTAAGGGAGACAGAAAAGATTCCGAACTTCTCTGTAATTACTTCGGGATGGTCTCGCGTTCCCAACGCCAGGAGAAAGTGCTGATGCATTATTTGACTCTTTCCAAGTGGTTATCTGCCAATGAAGATATTCTCCCCGTAAGCCGCGAAGAACTGACAAACACAGAGGAGGCATCTCCGGGAATCATCAAAGCATTGATTGACAAAGGTATATTTGAAGAATACAAAACTACCGTCAATCGATTCAACCCTATAAGTACTTCAACCGCTCCCCTGTCTCCCCTTGCTGACTTCCAGCAATCCGCTCTTAAAGAAATCAAGAAAAAGCTTGTCTCTTATCCTGTCTGTCTGCTTCATGGGGTGACAGGGTCGGGGAAAACAGAAATTTATTCCCACCTGATTTCCGAAGTTCTGAATAATGGCGACCAAGTGCTTTTTCTCGTGCCGGAAATCTCCCTTACAACTCAGCTCACCGACAGATTGCGCAAGATTTTCGGTAATCAACTCATTGTCTATCATTCCAAGTTTTCAGATGCTGAAAGAGTTGAAATCTATAGGAAGCTGCTCAACTCTGTTGAGCCCTTCGTAATCTTGGGAGCCCGGTCATCCGTGTTTCTCCCTTTCTATAAATTAGGACTTGTCATCATTGATGAAGAACATGAACCCTCATTCAAGCAATATGATCCGGCTCCACGATATAATGCACGTGATGCAGCAATAGTGCTTGCACAGCTTCATCATGCTCCGGTGCTCCTCGGCTCCGCCACTCCCTCAATCGAGACCTACTACAAAGCCTCCAACGGAAAATTCGGACTTGTGACCATTGACCGCAGATTTAAAGAGGCAAGACTTCCCGAAGTGGAAATTGTCGATATGAAGTGCCAACGCAAAAGGAAACTCAATAAAGGGATTATTTCTGAACCGTTGTTCATAGCAACTTCTGAAGCCATGAAGGAAAGCCGCCAGGCCATTATGTTCCTTAATCGCCGGGGGTTTGCACCTGTGGTAGTGTGTAAAGCTTGCGGATGGACTCCCAAGTGTCATAATTGCGACGTCTCAATGGTCTATCACAAGCACTCTGATTCGCTACGTTGCCACTATTGCGGTTTCTCCATGCCTCGTCCTTCCTTATGTCCGGCTTGTGGAGAAAACGCTATTGAGATATTCGGATACGGCACTGAAAGAATTGCCGAGGAGCTTATGGAAGCCTTTCCCGACAACCGGATTGCCCGAATGGACCTTGACTCCACCCGCAATCGCAACTCTTATCAGGAGCTGATTGAAAACTTCTCACGTCACGATACCGACATACTGGTCGGCACACAAATGGTGGCTAAAGGTCTTGATTTTGAAAAGGTGGATATCGTAGGTGTGTTAAATGCCGACACTATACTCAACTTCCCCGATTTCAGAAGTAACGAGCGTGCTTTCAACATGATTGAGCAAGTGGCCGGAAGAGCCGGAAGACGTGAAAAATTGGGTAAAGTATTTATTCAGACTACTGACCCCAAAAATCCGGTCCTCTCCTATGTCGCTTCCCATGATTACCATACATTCTATAAAACCGAGATTGAAGACAGAAAAAAATATCATTATCCCCCGTTCACCCGAATAATAAATGTCTATCTTAAGAACAAAGATTCTTCTACGGTAGATCGGGCCGCAGTAACCCTGACACATGCACTGCGGAACGTTTTCGGCGATAGAGTACTCGGCCCGGAGAAACCTTTCGTCAGCAGGGTGGCTACATATTATCTCCGGACAATCATGATAAAGATAGAGACCGAGGCCTCTATGATAAAAGTCAAATATATTCTGAGAAATATATATGAGAGTCTTGCACGTTCAAGCGAAATGAAGACAACTCAGATTTACTATGATGTTGACCCGGTATAATTACTATAATTCCATGAATAATCTTCACGATAATTTCGACAGAGAACATCTTTGGCATCCATATACCTCAACCCATAACCCTTTGCCTACTTTTAAAATAACTGATGCAAAAGGAGCTGAACTAACACTTGCCGACGGAAGGAAACTGATTGACGGCATGTCATCATGGTGGTGTGTCATTCACGGATATTCTCATCCTGTTCTGATTGAAGCGGCGAAAAAACAGATTGAAAATTTCTCCCATGTGATGTTCGGAGGTCTGACCCATGAACCGGCCATAGAATTGGGGAAACTTCTGCTTTCCATTCTTCCACCCTCCATGAACCATATTTTCTATGCAGACTCCGGCTCTGTTGCCACGGAAGTAGCTATGAAAATGGCGATTCAGGCTCAGAACAACCCTAAGCGAACGAATTTTTTGACTATCCGTAACGGTTATCACGGCGATACCTGGAATGCAATGTCGGTCTGCGACCCGGTCACCGGTATGCACGGCGCCTTCGGACCGGCTCTCCCCATACGTTACTTTGCCGATGCTCCCCAAGTGCCGTTTGACGGTGAGTGGAAACCGGAGGATTTCGATTCCATGAAAAAAATCATTGAGGATAATCATGCTAACATTGCTGCTGTTATACTTGAACCTATCGTTCAGGGCGCAGGCGGAATGAGATTCTACCATCCTCAATATCTTCGTGAACTCCGCGCCATATGTAACAAATATGATATTGTACTTATTTTTGATGAGATTGCAACCGGATTCGGACGTACCGGGAAACTTTTTGCCTGGGAACATGCCGGAGTTGAACCTGATATAATGCTTCTCGGAAAAAGCATCACGGGAGGCTTTATGACTTTTGCAGCTGTAGCTGCAACTGCTGAAATCGCTGAAAAAATTTCTTCAGGAAGCGCGGGAGTTATGATGCACGGCCCCACTTTTATGGGGAATCCTTTGGCATGTGCGGTTGCTATTGCTTCTACCAGGCTGTTGCTTCAATCAGACTGGAAGAATAAAATCGCCCACATTGAATCTATCATGAGGGAAAGACTCGCACCTGCATCTGATTTTGAAAATGTACAGGATGTGAGAGTACTCGGTGGTATAGGCGTTATTCAGCTGAAGGAGGATGTAGACCTTGCTTCGTTTCAGGAGAAATGTGTTGATAAAGGTGTCTGGATTCGCCCATTCGGAAAAAACGCTTATATCATGCCTCCCTTCATGGCAATCTCTGATGAACAGCTTTTCAAACTTTGCGACACTCTTGTAGAACTCGTTGATCCGTCTCAAAATGCCTGAACAATTTCTCAAAACTCTTGAAGAGGAAGGTCGACTTAGAACCATTCCGGAAGAAGGGGATTCCCAACATGTTGATCTGCTCAGTAATGATTACATGGGATTAGCTCTCCGTGCCGGAGAATTTATTGACGAATTCAGGGAAATGCTGACTCAGGCACCCGAACCGTTGATGTTCTCTTCTTCCGCCTCACGTCTTTTGAGCCGTCTGCAATACTGGCCGGATACTTTGGAGAATGAACTTGCCGGATATTATCATAAATCAACCCTCCTGTTCAATTCCGGTTATCACGCGAATGTAGGTTGCCTTAGCGCTATCAGCAATCTTGACTCAACCCTGATTCTAAGCGATAAACTTAATCACGCTTCAGCAATTGACGGACTGCGGCTCGGTGCCAGGGAAGTGAAACGTTTTCCTCACAATGATATTTCGAAGCTTGAGAAAATACTGGAACGAAATGCAGATAATTATAAACGCGTTATCATTGTTGTTGAAGCCGTCTACAGTATGGACGGTGACACTGCGCCACTA
>CAMWXI010000155.1 GCA_947178175.1 uncultured Porphyromonadaceae bacterium
GCTTGCGGGCCAGAATCAGTTTACGCTGGACCTGGTGTATATGCTGCTGAATCATGAGAGCGTTGACGGACTTTTCTGGTGGTGGCCGGAATATAACGCCTACGGCACTAATCTCTCCAACTGGTATAACGCCCCTCTGTTTGACGCCACTACGGGTAAGGCTACGCCGGCACTGAAGACGCTCTGTTCGTTTGCAGCGGGAAACACGGGGGCGGCTCCCCTGACGGCAGATGCCGACGCCGCTCCGGGAAACAGGATTTTCAGGAAGGTGCTGCTGACGCGTCAGAAGTCTGACGGGAGAAGCGCCGGGGATGATGAGTATTGGTTTGACCTGGAGGGACGACGCATCAGCGACCCTTCGGCTCCGGGCCTTTACCTCCTCCGCTGCAACCGCTGACAACGCTCCCTGCAGCACACCCTTCAAGACGTTATTGCATTAATTGATTTTTTTTTATATTTTTGCCCTCGGACGGGGCGGAAATAAACTCGCTTCGGAATTTTTATTCTTATGGATGATTCTAACAAGACTATCGTAATGGAACCTCAACTCAAGGAAGTGGAGACTGAAAATGATAAGAATTCTATCTGCCTGAGCCTTCTGGCGAACTATGCCGACACCGAGGAAACACGCCTGTTTCTGACCCCGGAGGCGGTGGGTATGCTCACGTCGAGCGGCATGCGCGTGATGGTGGAGGAGGGTGCGGGAATCGACATCTCTTTCTCTGACGACACCTATGCGGAATATGGCGCGACTATAGTGGACCGCTCTACGGCCCTCAATAATAACATCGTGCTTTCTTTCGCTCCCCTGAACCTTAAGGATATCATGGCGATGCCTAAAAATTCCAAGCTCCTCTGCATGATGGGCAGCGCGCTCTTCGAACATGACATCATCAACGCTCTGCTGGAACGCCACATCACCGTAGGCTGCTTCGACAATATGCTGAGCCATAACGACGAACCGGTCTTCGCCAACATTATCGACGAGATTGACGGCCGCGCGGCCATCATGTATGCGCAGGATCATCTCTCATTCCTCGGAGGAGGGAAGGGTGTGCTGCTTGCCGGTGTGGCAGGCATCAATCCATGTGAGGTGCTGCTTATCGGCGAGGGGAATGACATCTGTGCGGCTGCGTCGGCGGCGCTTGACTCGGGGGCTGACGTCACTCTGCTCAATAATGACATCTCCGCACTGCAGGCCGCACGCCAGTTCTGCGGGAAGAACCTCTCCACCCTCGCCATCCATCCCCGCGTCCTTTTCAATAAGATCAAATCTGCCGACGTCATTATCCTCGGCTCAACCACACGCCCCTTCGAGATGCCTAAGAAGCTGACGATGGCCATGAAGGACTCCGCCTATGTGCTGAACCTCCAGGAGTCTCATCCGTCGGTGAGTGTGCCCCGCACCGTGGCTATGGCTCTCTCCAATGTGCTCGTGAATTTCTTCGGCGAAATGGCCCTCAAGGGGAGCTTTGACGCTATGCTTGCAACTACCGAGGGGATGCAGCGCGGAATCCTCACCTACCGCGGGAAACTCACCGACAAGCTGGTGGCTTCCTGCCTGCTGATGCCTTCTGTGGATATTAACGTGCTCCTTGCCGGAGCCGGCAACTGATGAGGAAGAATCTTATCCATCTTGTCAGCGCAAACACCTGGGGCGGCCCCGAGAGGTATGCCCTCGATATCTGCCGGCAATGTGTGGCCGACGGCTGGAGGGTGAGAGTGGTGACCCGCGATGCAAAAACTATTGATTCCCGCTTTCAAGAGGCGGGAATTGCTTTGCGCCACGCTCCCCTGCGCGATTATCCCGACATTTTCTCAGCCCTGATTCTGCGTAACATGATTCGCCATATCCCTCAGGGCGACGGTATTATTCATGTGCATTCCTACCACGACGCTATGACGGCGGCTTTGGCCCGCAAACTGGCGCGTCGCCCGGACATCATGATTGTAGCCACACGACATAAGGCGCGGAGAGGAAAGGACTCATGGCTGAGACGCCGCGTCTACCGCGCCATTGACCGCCATGTCTTCGTGTCGGAATTTGCCATGCGCAGATTTCTCGCCGCGTGGCCCGACGGAAATCCCCCTTTCGACACTTCCAATTTTTTTGTGGCATATAATTCGCTGCTGCTGTCTGAAATCCCGGAGAAGCCGTTTCCGGAACCGGAGAAGGGGCCGATCACTGCCATGTACAGGGGAAAAATCAAACCGGGAAAGGGTCTGGAGACGCTGATTGACGCTCTCTCTATCCTGAAGGATTTGCGCCTCAGACTCCGCATCGCGGGCACCGGTGACCCGGACTATACCGACGCTATCCGCCGGCGGGCTCAGGCGCGCGGGGTGATGGAGAAGATTGACTGGGTGAGGAAGGATGACAATCCGATGCAGCATATCCGGGAGGTGCATTTCGGAGTGTTTCCTTCGGTGGAACCGGAAGCGTTCGGGATGACAAACATGGAGTTTATGGCATGCGGAAGAGCCCAGATCTCTACCCTTACGGGGGGACAGAAGGAGTTTGTCAACAACGGTGTGGAGGGTCTGGAGGCGAAGCCTGCCGACGCCCGCTCGCTGGCCGACGCCATGCGTCTGCTCGCAACTGACCCCGCGCTCAGAAGCAAGCTGGGAGAAAATGCACTGCGCACCTTCTCCCAAAAACTTTCATGGAGCATCTTTATCTCACGGCTCCGCCAGATTTATTCTTAACCTTATCTCACAATCTCTCCAAGCAGAGTGGCGGAACTGGCGGAATTCACGCGCACACGGATGAATTCTCCTATCCGGCTATCCTCGCGCGGAAAAACCACAACCTTATTCTGGGAGGTGCGACCGTAATATTCCTCGGGGTTGCGCTTCGATTTCCCTTCCACCAGCACTTCAAATTCTTTCCCTATATCCTGCTGATTGCTGCGGAGCGACAGCTCGTTCTGCTTCTCTATCATCCGGTTGAGCCGCTCTATCTTGACCTCTTCGGGGATGTTGTCGGGGAGGTTTCTGGAGGCAAAGGTGCCGGGACGCTCTGAATATTTAAACATGAAGGAGGAGACGAACCCTGCCTCTTCCAGGAGGGTGAGCGTCTGTAGAAAGTCTTCTTCAGATACGTTGTGGAAGCCGGTGAAGAGGGCGGAGGAGATTCCGGCGCCGGGGAGGATGCGGCGGATGGCGGCTACGCGGTCAAGATACCATTCGCGGGTGTATTTTCTGTTCATGAGCCTGAGGACTTCATTGCTTCCGCTCTGCACGGGGAGATGGATATGGCGCGCGATGTTGGGATGGGCTGCCATGACATGGAGAGTGTCATCGCTCATGTCCTTGGGATGGGAGGTGGTGAAGCGTATGCGCATGTCCGGGGCGGCCTCCGCCACCATAGCCAGGAGGGCCGGGAAGTCGGTGACGGTGCCGTCGGAATTCTCATAGCGATATGAGTTGACGTTCTGGCCTAAGAGCGTGGCTTCCTTAAATCCCCGGGCGCGGAGGTCGGCGAGCTCGTTGAGTATGCTTAGGGGCTGGCGTGAGCGCTCGCGTCCCCGGGTGTAGGGGACAATGCAATAGGTGCAGAAGTTGTTGCAGCCGCGCATGATGGAGATGAAGCCGGAAATGCCGGCGGAGTTTATGCGCCGGGGCATGACGTCACGATAGGTCTCGGTGGTGGACAGCTCCACATTAATGGCTTTCTCACCGGCCTCGGCGGCACTCACGAGGTCGGGGAGGTCAAGATAGGCGTCAGGACCCGCCACAAGGTCAACCCCATGCTTCTCAATCAGCTCCTCCTTAAGGCGTTCGGCCATGCAGCCGATGACCCCGATTATGATTCTACGCCCGCTCTTTTTTCTACGTGAATTCCAATAAGCAAGGCGCGAATAAATCTTCTGCTCGGCGTTGTCGCGGATGGAACAGGTGTTGATGAGGACGGCATCAGCATCGGCGTCGGAAGAAGTGACATCATATCCGCACAGTTGCATCATGGAGGCAACAACCTCAGAATCAGCCACATTCATCTGACAGCCATAGGTTTCAATGCGCACTTTCCGAGAAAAAGTGCAATTTTTATCTTTATTTGGCAAAAAAAATGGCTCCATTTTGATGATTTTATCCTGTAAAAATATTACTTTTGTGCAAAATTACCATTAAAATCTAAACGTTACAAATGAGTATCCCT
>CAMWXI010000156.1 GCA_947178175.1 uncultured Porphyromonadaceae bacterium
AATTTTTGATTTCTATTTCTGTATTCAATGCGAGGATTTAATAATTGCTGTATTGTTTTCCAACGTTGACTTTGAATAGGAAGAATTGGTCGGCTATGTGTGTCAGCAGATCGTTTAATACTGTAATATGGATAAAATAAAAGAGACTATCTGGTGTTTGTCAGACAGTCTCTTCTGTGTGTTTGTTTAGGCTTTATCAGTTAGCCGCGTGGGGCTGAACATTGATGAACTTGCGTCCGTTTTTGCCTGTAGAGAATACTACAACACCGTCAATGAGGGCGAAGAGAGTATGGTCTTTACCCATTCCGACGTTAAGGCCGGGGTGGTGCTGAGTGCCACGCTGGCGTTTAATAATGTTTCCGGCTTTGCAGTTAGAGCCACCGAAAATTTTCACACCGAGTCGTTTGCTTTCTGATTCACGGCCGTTCTTAGAACTACCGACACCTTTTTTATGTGCCATAACTTTTTACGGGGTTTAAGCTTTAACGATGTTTTTTACTAACACTTTAGAGAAATACTGGCGGTGGCCGTTTTTACGACGATAACCTTTACGACGTTTCTTCTTGAAAACGATCACTTTCTCACCTTTAACAAGGTTTTCCAATACTTCACAATTCACTTTAGCACCTTCAACGGCAGGAGCTCCGACTTTAACGTCGCCGTCGGCATCAAGAAGAAGTACTTTGTCAAAGGTTATTTCCTGACCTTCTTTTGCTTCTTCGCCGAGATAGTGAACATACAGATATTTGCCTTCTTCGGCTTTGAACTGCTGTCCCTTAATTTCTACAATTGCGTACATTGTTAAACTATAGAGTTTTAATGAATCCGACAGGCGGGTTTATAATACCTCTTGTTTGGCCTGAACGGCATAATCCCTGCAAAAATAATAAAAGTTTGGCTTTTGACCAAACTTTCTTTTTACGGAGTCGTGATTTTTTGAATATTTTTATTTATTATAGATGTAAGCTTTGTAGGAGAGAGCGTTTTTGATTTTGTTTTGGCGGTGTTTGATCTGATGACGTCTCTTATAGTTATAGCAAAGTCTGTCAAGACTGATATTTCCAGATCCTGAAATTCCTAAAATGAGGGAGCAAATCATCATTGATATAGTGACTGTGATTGATACGGATGTAGTTCCGGGGGAAACAAATAAGGCACATCCAAGGGGGAGCAGAGAGAAAAGCATCACCGGACGAGTTAGAAATCCGGTCAGCAAAGACATTATTACGAAGGAGGCAAAAATATGACTGACCGGCAGGAATCCCGTGGCAATGAAAACGCTCCAGGCAATTGATGTTATTACTCTGATGCTCAGAAGAGAATAATCATAAGAAGAGAGTTGATTTTTTTTAATCCCTAAGATTAACTTTAATACAGAACTCTCTTTAGATGCGCGGGAGTAGGAGGGGAGTATTCTACGACGCAAAATCCCTGCGGTTGCATCCGGATTAAGTTCGCCAATTGTTGCTTTTCCGGGATTGATGGATATTACAGATGAAGCGTTCATAGAATAATCGTTATTGTTTGTTCTTAAAACGTCTATTGTTATCTGTTTGTTTAGAGAGAGATACGAATATTAACATTTTTTGCTATTGCATAGGCGCAGAATAATAGTTAAATTCGCTAACAATAATAGGAGAGATTCTTCTTTAAGCATATCAGAATAGAGTTTGATGGCTGCTTAATAATCACGAAATGAACAGAATAGGTAAATTGTATTTCAGATATGGAACTATGGGTTCGGCTAAGACAGCAATGTTGTTGACGTCAGCCTATAATTTTGAAGAGCGTGGTATATCCTATATGTGTATGAAACCGGTTATAGACACGCGTGACAATAAAAATGTGATACGCAGTCGAATCGGTATAGAGAGAGCATGTAGTTGGATTTATGCCGACACTAATCTGTATATATTCATACGGGAGTTGCTTGAGAAGGGTAACGAATTGCCCGAATGGATATTAGTAGACGAAGCTCAGTTTCTCACTCCGGACCAGGTAGATCAGCTTGCCGCAATTGTTGACGATTATGGATGTAATGTGATATGCTATGGACTTCGCACCGATTTCCGTTCACATTTATTCGATGGTTCACGTCGATTATTTGAGATAGCCGACAGCATAGATGAAGTGAAATCCACGTGCAATTGCGGGAGAAAGACCATAGTCAATGCACGTATAGACAGCAACGGCGAGATGCTTACAGAGGGTGAGCAGGTGGAAATTGGAGGAAATGAGCGGTATATGGCAGTATGTCGTAAATGCTGGCGCAATAAGAAAATAGAGGGGAGTCGACGTTACCGATTGCCGTTACCCTTGGAAGAATAAACCATGAAAATAATATAGAATAATGCTTGAAAACGAAGTTAGAGAACGCATAAGCCGGTTGATACACAGAGAAGTTGTTCCGGCAATCGGTTGTACAGAACCGGCAGCCGTTTCACTTTGCGTAGCTAAGGCCACGGAGATGCTTGGTGCAATCCCTGAGCATATAAGTCTGTCATTAAGTGGCAACATCATAAAGAATGCGATGGGAGTCGGGATTCCCGGCACCGGGATGATCGGATTGCCTATAGCAGTAGCGTTAGGAGCTCTGGTTGGCAAATCGGAGTATGAACTGGAGGTTCTGAAGGATGTCACTCCAGAAGCAGTGGAAGCCGGGAAACGATATATTTCGGAAGGAAGAATCAGAGTTGAGCATTATATAGACGCGCCTTCCAATCTGCACATAGATGTGACGGTAGAGGGTAATGGAGGAAATGCAAGAGCCGTTATCTCAAGATCACATACAAATTTCATTCTGTTGGAAAAGAACGGGGAAATCATAATGAAGGAAGAGGCTTCCGGAAATGAAGCAAACGCATCAAACAAGGAAGAAGAGGATATTCAGCTCACTTTGAAGATGGTGTGGGATTATGCATTGTCAAGTCCCCTTGAAGAGCTAAGCTATATATTGCAGGCCCGAGACCTTAACAAGGCAGCTGCACAACACGCATTGAATGGTAATTTCGGACATTCATTAGGGAGCACAATAAGAGATTGCGGTGTCAGATTTTTCGGAGACACACCTGTTGAACACATGATAAGCTACACGTCGGCAGCTTGTGATGCACGAATGGGAGGAGCGCCGATAGCGGTTATGTCAAACAGTGGCAGTGGAAATCAGGGTATAACCGCCACAATGCCTGTTGTCAGTTTTGCCGAAGACATACATGCTACGGAGGAACAACTTATCCGGGCTCTCACACTAAGCCATCTTACCAGCATATACATCAAGCAGAGTCTTGGAAGATTGTCAGCACTTTGCGGGTGTGTAGTTGCATCTACAGGTGCTTGTAATGCGTTGGTTTATCTGATGGGGGGCACTTATAATGAGGGGTGTTCTGCCGTAAAAAACATGGTTGCAAACCTTACAGGAATGATTTGTGACGGGGCGAAACCATCATGCTCGCTGAAGGTATCTTCAGGCGTTTCAACTGCAATGATGTCGGCAATGCTTGCCATGAATGGAAAATGTGTCACATCATCTGAGGGAATAGTAGCGGAGGATGTGGATGAAACAGTAAGAAATCTTACATCAATAGGTCGCGATGCAATGAAAGAGACCGATCTTCACGTGTTGAAGATAATGACATGCAAGTGATAATAGTCTCCGCGGAAATGAGAAAAAGATTGTAGCGAAACATAAATAAGTAAAAAAGAAACAGCGCTCCTTTGAAAATGTTGGGGCGCTGTTCTCTTTTTATGTGAAATCAAAATCAGGTGAAAAGACCGGATATAAGAGTATAAGCAAGGAAAATCAGGTGAGCCGTGATTGCTGCTACCAGTCCACCGATTGTGTGTGCAATGATAGCCTTAGGTGTTAAATTGCGATATCCTAAAGAGTCAAGCATTGCAGTGTGAGTGCTTAGGTATCCGCTCCAGCACATCCCGATAGCAGTGAACACAGCGATTGCATTGTCATCAACCCATCCTTGAGAAATGAAGTTAGGAACGAGTCCGAGAGCTGCTCCAACAGCTCCGAGAGCTGTGATGGGGAAGGCAATAAGGTGTGGATCGGAGAATCCGAAGAGAATCTCAAAGAGGAAATTTATTTTCTGAGCAAGCCAGGGGAGGAGTTCTACACCCTCAAATGCGGCTCCCGTATAT
>CAMWXI010000157.1 GCA_947178175.1 uncultured Porphyromonadaceae bacterium
TCTTTAATTTTAAACCCGATGGATAACTAAGATTTTGTTTATATGAAGCATTTTACTTTTTTAAGTATGATGGCAGCCGTTATGATTCTATGCGGCATGCCGGTGATGGCACAGGATGTCTCCGACGAGGAAACGGAGGTTAGACTCGTGTCTGTACGCCCCTCAGAGACTGCTGCCACAATAGTAGGTTCGGTTGATCTGACATTCAATATGCAGCCCACCCCCAACAAAGCATGTGCCGAGCCGGCAAGATTTTATATAGAAGGAGAATTGGAAAGTTCCGTATATTCAAGTTCCGGAAGTGTGCAGATGTTTGGCGAAGGGATGGCTCAAGAGGAAGTTATCATTGCTTTCACACGCTATCCTATTAAAACTCCGGGAGAATATAAGGTGACTATCCCGGCCGGATTCTTCACCTTCAAGAACGGCACTCTGCAGAATGACGAAATTGAACTCAGCTTCACCATACCGCATCCCATGCCGATGACAGTTATTCCCTCAACAGGATACTATAAGGATGTTCCCACCACTTTCATTATCACTATCCCCGGAGCTAAGGAGATAAAGATAAACGAACTTGTGAAGGATTCAGACGGTCTGGGAGTTCTCGCATTCTTTGCCAGCGATGGCTCTTACGATATTGTGGAAGAGACGCTTACTGCTGAAGTCGTCGGAAACCGTATCTTTATAAATGTCATTAGAGCGAAAGACAGTTTTACAGAGCCCTTTATTTATGACCTTATGGTTCCGGTGGGTGCCTTCACCGTTACATACGAAGACGGAAGTGTTAAGGATAATTCCGCCTATAGTTTCAAATATATCATCTCGCGAATTCCCCGTCCCGACGTCACTCCTGCTCCCGGCAGAGTTACATCTCTTCAGGAAGTGACACTCTCCTTTGATGAAAATCTGGATATTACGTTCAACCGTTGGTTAATAAATCCCTCACTCTACTCTATAGATGCTCAGGGAAATGCGGATTCACGTATCTTAAGTTTCCCTCTTGCAACTCCGAGTGATTGGGTAAATGGAAGCACGGAGCTGACATTTAAGACTGCAAATGCATATTCGGTTCCCGGTAATTATAGACTGAAAGTCGGAGCAAGTTCTTTCTCATGCAACGGACGCCTTGATGAGGAAAATCCTGATGTAATGACAGTTGCCTGGGCAAATTGTGACTATTGGTATGACTACACCATCATAGAGTCACCTACAATCATCAAGATTCCGGAAGGTGAAGAAAAATTTCCAACTCTAAAGACCGGTGATATGTTAAATCTATGGCTCCCTTACGCACTCCCCGGAGAAGTCAGCATTAATCCTGCTGTTAAGCCGTATATTGCTGATGTGTTTGAAGATGAACTTTCTCAATATTCAGTGACTCTCTCATTTGAGGATGGAGTGGCAGTTCAGTCAGAAGATGCCGGAGTGTATGTTAAGGCTGAGATAACCCCTCCTGTCACAGCTGCCGGAGAATATGCCCTTTTTGTTCCTGCCGGAGCATTAGAAACAGCTGATGGCAGCAGGTCATCCCTCTATTTCCGCAGTTTTAAGGTTGACCCCACGGTTGACGTTGACGCCGTGACAGTGTCCGATCCTGTTGTAGATGTATATTCGGTAGACGGAGTGTGTGTGGCACATAATATACTCGGTTCACAAATCAACGAACTCCCCAAAGGTCTTTATATAGTTAAAGGGCGCAAGGTGCTCGTGAAATAACACACGAGTCAGTCAATATAATAAAGAGATGTATCAGAGCTCTGATACATCTCTTTATTATATTGACCTTCGGAAGATATATAAAATAATATCCTTCCCGAAGAATATTATTTTGATTCCTGATTTTTAAGAAGGTCGCGGATTTCAGTCAGGAGTTTCTCTTCAGCGGAGGGTTCCGGAGCGGGTGCGGGAGCTTCCTCTTCTTTCTTCTTAAACTTCATCATTACGCGGAGTGCCACAAAAATAGAAATGGCGATGATAAGGAAGTCAACGATATTCTGAATGAAAATACCATAGTTGACGGCAACTTCTTCAACAGCGGCAACTCCATCTGCAGTGGCGGGAGCCGCGTCCTTGATAACATATTTCAGATTCTTATATCCCTCGCCGCCTGTGATCAGCGACATGACCGGCATGATAATATCATTAACTAAAGAAGCGACAATCTTGCCGAAAGCACCGCCGACGATTACACCGACAGCCATATCAATCACGTTACCTTTAAGAGCGAACTCTTTAAAATCAGTTAAAAACTTTCCCATAATAATTATTTTTAAGGTGTTTAGTTGTTATAGAAATAGTGAGTCGGAAAAGCTCCGACATACTATTAGAACAAAAAAGCTAAAATAGAGTTCAAAAAGTGTAAAAATTTCTAAAAAAATTGCTAATTTTGTGGAGAGAAACACAGAATTATAGGTTTCACGACTTAGCATAAGGGATTAATACGAAGAGATTAATCCATGGGAAAGAAAGATTCTCGGTTAAAGGAAAGAATCCTTATTTTTATTCGGAAAGAAAAATATAACTCTTAAAGTAAAAAAGATAAACATTAATCAAGATGACAAAAATTGGTATCAACGGCTTTGGCCGTATCGGACGATTCGTGTTCCGCGCATCAACAAAGAGAGATGACATTGAAGTAGTTGCAATCAACGACCTTCTTCCGGTAGATTATATGGCATATATGCTTAAATATGACACAATGCACGGACGTTTCGACGGCACGGTAGATTATGACCTCGAAAAGAGTCTTCTTATTGTCAACGGCAAGCCCATCAAGGTTACAGCATGTCGCGACCCCAAGGAAATCGGCTGGGGTGAAAGCGGTGCTGAATATGTAGTTGAATCTACAGGTCTCTTCCTTACCAAGGAAAAATCTCAGGGTCATATTGACGCCGGTGCTAAGTATGTTGTGATGTCTGCTCCTTCCAAGGATGACACTCCGATGTTCGTAATGGGAGTAAACCAGGATTCTTACGTAAAGGGCACTCAGTTTGTATCCAACGCGTCCTGCACCACCAACTGTCTTGCTCCTATCGCAAAGGTTCTTAACGACAAGTTCGGTATTAAGGAAGGTCTTATGACAACCGTTCACTCTACAACTGCTACTCAGAAGACTGTTGACGGTCCTTCAATGAAGGATTGGCGTGGAGGTCGTGCCGCATCCGGCAATATCATCCCCTCATCTACCGGTGCTGCAAAGGCTGTAGGTAAGGTTATCCCCGAACTTAACGGCAAGCTTACCGGTATTTCAATGCGTGTGCCGACTCTTGATGTTTCTGTGGTTGACCTTACGGTAAACCTCGAGAATCCCGCTTCAAAAGAAGATATCTGCGCTGCCATGAAAGCTGCTGCTGAGGGTGAATTGAAGGGTGTGCTTGCCTACACGGAAGACGCTGTTGTAAGCTCTGATTTCCTCGGCGATCCTCACACATCTATCTTCGATGCAACAGCAGGTGTTTATTTGACTGATAAGTTCGTGAAGGTTATCTCTTGGTATGACAACGAAATCGGCTATTCCAACAAGGTGCTTGATCTCATTGCTCACATGAAGAAAGTCAACGGCTGATTATCGCGCTAACGCGGAAATTATTTTCTGAAATCATATAGAGGGTATGTCAAAATGAAAATTTGGACATACCCTCATCAGTATTTACGAATCTAATTGATTGAAGGCGCTCAATATCCACGTTTCCTTATGTTATATCCCTGCTATTTTAGGGCGTCATAATTTTAAAAATATACGGTTGCTATGCAATCTGTGAGGTTATAATAGAAGAGAGAAGCTATCATCGCGATATCTTCTCTCTGTTATTTTTAGGAACTTCGTTCCTGATTGTTGGCGACTGAAAATAAAGTAAGCGAGCGTTATTTTCAGTCCATAGCCATAATTCAACCAAATGATGTTTCCAACTATTATGGTAAAACTGGATTTTCACAAACCCGGTACGTTAATAATAAAGTCAACAGTTTATTGATGGTAAATTCACCAAAAATAACTGAAACACTACAAAATTAATAAAAAGGAGCTATAATTCCTAATTTATTATGATAAATAGTTGCGTAATGGCTGAAATAATAGCATATTTCTAAATATTGTGGGGTTTAAAAATCTAATTTTCAGCAACTTATAAT
>CAMWXI010000158.1 GCA_947178175.1 uncultured Porphyromonadaceae bacterium
GGATTCTTCTCTCAGCGCCGGAATCCCATCGGGGTTTATTCCGGCCAGAAGAAGGTCCCCCATCTTTATCGTGTTGGCAGAGCTGACAATTTCCAGAAGTTGTGGAATTCCTGATTTAAGATTGTTTAATTGCCACACTTCTTTAAATTCGTTATTATTGATTGAGGAGAAAATTGGAGAGGAGCATGAGACGGCAAGGTCATCGTTGTGGGAAATATTTTCCAAAGTGATAAACTCACCAATCATTATCGCCCCGTCAAAAATAATTTCTTCAGCACGAGGCGGAAAACCGTTAAGGGTCCGGTTAAGGCAGTTTTTGCTGAAAAATTGTACTGCCGGAGCTATTTCCGAGAAATAGCGGTAAGCAAAACGCTGTCCCACGGATTTTCCGAGGCGTCCGATTTTCAGGCATAAGGAGGGGAACCCGAGCATTTCCCCGTCGTCGCCGGGGAGATAAAGATGCTTCCCGCTTCTGAGAAGGACAGAGTCGGGCAGCAGCATCCAGTCCGGTTGGTGGGCAGGAGACTGAGCGGATGAGTAATTGTTAAAGAAAGAGAAGATCTTCATCTGCAGTCGGTCTGCTCCTGAGAGGGAGCGTTTAGTCGGTTGTAAATTAGAGCAAGATTGGCATACATAGATGTGCTGGAGAGAACAATTTCATCGGGCACAGCCACGCGATAAGGAGTAAAATTCCAAATCGCTTTCATCCCGGCTTCTATTGCAGCGTCGGCTGCATCCTGAGCTTTTTGGGCCGGTACGGTCAGCACAGCTATAACAGCCTGATGTTCATCCATGAGTTTTGGAAGAGCGTCCATGCTGTAGATTTTAACGCCGCTGATTTCATCGCCGATAATCTCCGGATCAATGTCGAAAGCTGCAACTATATTGAGGCCGAAGTTGGCGAGTCCTTTGTCAGCCATTAGGGCACGACCCAAACTTCCGGCACCGAAGAGGAACGCTTTGTGAGAAGTCTTGAAATCAAGAAATCCGGAAAGAGCTTCCTGCAATTCCGCAACCACGTATCCAATTCTTGTTTTCCCTTTAATGTTCAGAAAAGACAAGTCTTTGGCAATCTGGGATGCGTCAACATTCAGAGCCTTGGAAATCTGAGTGGAGGAAACTGTTTTGATTCCTCGTCCGGCAATAGTGTCAACGAATGCCAGATACCATGGGAGTCGTCGAAGAGTGGGCTCCGGAAGTATGACATGTATTATCTGATTCATTTAAAACACAAAGATATAAAATAAAATCTATTAACTGAAATTTAGTCAGTTTTTTCTCGCGGATGTTTTTCTTACTGTGCGGCAACAGCAATCCTTGAAGACTTTGACGTGCGTGCTCCGTTGGGAGATATGACAGTGGCACGATATATATATATTCCACGGTCTACTCTTACTCCGTTTCGGTTGGTAAGATTCCATCTGAAGGAGATTTTAGAGTCGTTGATAGAGCCGAGTCTGGCTTCATCGCTCCATAAAATCTTTCCCTGAAGGTCAAGAACATCAAGCTGGCATGTGGCACCTTCGTCAGAATTGATGTCCACGAGCAGA
Organism: uncultured Porphyromonadaceae bacterium; assembly: GCA_947178175.1. Classification (GTDB taxonomy): domain Bacteria; phylum Bacteroidota; class Bacteroidia; order Bacteroidales; family Muribaculaceae; genus Lepagella. The sequence continues at coordinate 1,551 of CAMWXI010000158.1, forward strand.
TTAACTTCTGTTTTGGCAGGGGCCCTGTCTGCGGAAAGTGTGATGATTTCCGGAGCGCGATTCACAGAAGTGTTGAATTTTAATGTAGCCCGTGACGAGTTGTTGGCATTGTCCCAGACGGTAAGAGTAAGAGTGTGTTCTCCTGCAGAGAGTCCTGAAATAGGATAGCTGAAGCTTCCCTTATTGGGATTCTCCGTATCAGGAGAATAGAATTGAAGAATATTATTATAATAAGTCTTGTTGTCAAGGCAGAGAGAAATAGAATGTCCTATTCCGGCTGTTGACAGGTTAATACCTGACTCATCGCTGAATTCTGCCAATACATTAGCTGCAGTGCCTATGACGCTTCCGTCTTTAAAAGCCGGGTTGTTAATGGCAAACAATGAGATTTCCGGACCGGTGGTGTCGTCATCGGCAGAAGTGTCATATCCGTATACATAGAAACGTTCATCAGAACCGTTGGCTTCCACCCCATCCTCAGAGACAGCATAGAAAGTGAAGCGGGCAGGAGAATAATTGTAGTCTATCTCGGAAGGGATACGGAGTTCTGTCTCCCATTTTCCATTTTTGATGATGGTCGCTCCGCGGGACAATATATTCTTCCGGTCATTATAATCGCTTACCACACCCTTTTCGCCGTTGCCGAGAGTCGTAATAACCTTTTCGGCATCCCAGAGTTTAAACTGAAGTTCACCGTTAAAGTCTGTGGCTTCGGAGCCGTCAGGATTGAGGATAGAGCCCTTGAGGACTATTTTCTGACGAGCCATAAGCTCGGGGTAGTCTTCGGCACTTTGAATATTATTGAAGTCAGTATCATTAATAGCATCTACTATAACCTCATGAGTGGGGCTGGTGACACGCAGAGCCGGATCGCCATAAAGGGCAAACCTCAGTTTGTTATCATCGTTAGGATAACCGTTTTTAGCCTCAATCATCATTTTACCGAAAGATTTTGGCTTGTTCTCATGGTCACGTTCGAACACTTTTGAGGAGAACTGTTTGTTAAGAACACCATTGGCGGAAATGAATACCGTGCGAGTGGCAATCATACCTCCGATGATACCTCCGGAGGGATTAAGCCACATCACTTCTGCTCCGCACTTATCCTCTTCGTCCCAGCAGCCGAAATTGCAGGTTGCACCGACGAGGAAAGGGAATTTCTTATTTGAGAATCCGATGATGTCCGCCCAGGTCAGGAGGTGTTCATGGCCCCAGCTTACGGGGTTGGCGTGGCCGATATAGTCAACGATGGCGACTCCCTCTTCAAACTTATTCATCATTCTTTCCTTAGCCTGAAGATATATGGCGCCAAGGCCGTTGTATTCCAATGGGTATGCATCAAGATAGAGCTGCTCATAGTCGAAATGATAGCCGTTGCCTTTGCTTCGCATACCGCTCACCACGTCTTTTGCCTGTTCAAGATGGATACCGTTATCCTGATCATCAGCAATCACCATAACCTCATTACGCCATGGACCGAGGATTGGATTCTCCACATAGTTTATTAGCTTGGTCGCAGCCTGATTAGCCTCCGCAGCCGTAGTGACGGGGAAACGGCCAACTGCAACACGGATATTCTCAGACTGAATGGAGAAGGCCTTTCCTCCATCGTCAATCATACCTATGAAATCATCGGTTGAATAAGATGTAGGTTCGGTAGCTTCATGCTCAGTCTGCCATGCAGGTAGTGTCTCATATCCGAGAGATTTCCCCTTGTCGGTCTGCTGTTTCTGATCGTAGAATGGACGACCCATGAGAAGACAGTACTTAATCTTCGGGTTGTCTGAAGATTCGCGATCATACCACATTTTAAGGAGTTTTCTGAATGCACTTGCATCCTTTTTCCCAGAAGAGAACTCATTGTAGATGAGGGATGGGGTAAGGACATGGACGGTGAATCCGTCAACGCGCCTTCTCATTTCGGCAACTTTATTTGCCGCTTCAAGGAATTCTTTGGGAGAGATAATCACCATGTCCGGTGTGGGAAGGGCATGAATATCCTGATTGGGTACGGAGCCTACCACGGCAACGGCATTACCTGCCGAGCAGTCAAAGGCAACATATTCATGATTTCCTACGGATACGAAGGATGCGGTGGAGCCGTTAAGGTCATACTTTATTTCTTTTATATCTGCGGGGTCGGTCACATCCCATATTTTGGTTTTGGCATTGCAACCTGAGATATTATAACGGGTGGAAGTGCGGGCATAGTCGTAGAAATATAACTGACCGTTACGCAGTTGCAATGCGCGGTCCCATTCCACTTCTATATAATCCAGACGAGCCATAGTAATAGAGCCGCCACCTTGAAAGTTCAGTGTCAGATTCAGAGTCTCCGGCAGGTCGGAGAAAGAATTCTCAACTGTAGAAGAAAGCATGAAGAGGGAGGAAGAAACCGGAGGGGCAAGAGTGGCGGACTGTACACCGGCAGACAGTTTGCCATTAGAGGTAATCTTCAAGGAGGAAGATGAAGATGTGAGATGTCCGAACACAACTTTAGGGTTGGCTGGCTTTTGGGTATTGTCGGGGAGGGAAAAAGAGAAAGAACGAGTGGATGGAGGTCTGAAAT
>CAMWXI010000159.1 GCA_947178175.1 uncultured Porphyromonadaceae bacterium
GCGCGAAAATGCGCCGGAAGACTCTCAGATGATGCCATCAGACTCATCCATTCGCTTGACAGAGACAATTGGAATAACCGTTCAGAGGGAAATTCCATCCAAGCCTTCGGCCACGAGATACCGAAATCTTCCTCTATTTTTCTCTCCATATTAAAATTCGCAACACAGATACTGACCCCCGACGGGGAAGAGTATAAGGTAAAGTTCCAACATCTTTTCAAATGGAGAGACATAACAAGACTCGTAGGAGAAGACATCTTCATAGTCTCCAGATTCGCACTAAATGATGCATACTCATACAGAGGGTCAGCACGAATAGGAGAAAGAATATCTTATCCCCCATCCCTGAGGAATGACAACCCCGACATAAAAGCACTGATAGATGCAGGAACCCTTCACGAGCTTCACTGTCACCTCAACGCCACGGCAAACATATTCAACATCAACTGGGTCTGTCTTATGAATAATCCACAGAAAAGACTCAGGACCATAAAAGAAGTAGTAAGAAAGTTGGATGACAAGGTAGACGAACATAGATGTCTACGAATACATGAACTGCTGATACAGGCTGCACGATTCAGATTCCGGACATGTCAGTATTTCAACGGCATGACTGACGAGAAAAAATATAATGCATTCCTCACGAAGATAGATTGTTTCTGCACGGAAAATGAAGCTATTGAACTTAGCCATGACATTCAGGCCTACCGTATTCTCTGCAATGTAGGAGATAATCCGGATTATATAACGGTGCCGGGACTTAATGAAGACTGTCATGGAGATTTCAGGGTATATCTGGGTGAACGATACTTTTTGTATCAATGTATGCTTCATGTTCTTAGAAAAGATAACAGGGACTTCGCGGGAGCATTAAGACATTATCTTCTTGTCAAAGCGATATTCAGGAAAGAGATGATACAGCTGAACCGGAATCATGGGTTTTCGAATTTCAAGCGATATCAAGATGTTAAAAGTATGTTCCTGCGTGGATATCCGGAATATCAGAGGATGTTAGGTTCATTGGCAGTCGGAGACGCATGGCGCGACAGCAACATTGCCTATCAGGAGGTGAGGATAGCTCCACAGGATGGATACAGGAAGGGATTAAAGAGTCTGCAGGATATAAGACGGTATATATCCTCCGAACTGGAAGTAATGAGTCGCAGATCGGAATCGGAGAGGAAGCCGGATGTCGGCATAATCTACCATTTTATAAAACTTAAGGAAAAGGATGATCGTAATCCTAATAAAACTACCATTTCCTCTACGCCACGAAATCATAATATCAGGAAACGTCTGAGAAAACAATCATATATCATTCGTGCGCTGTTCAGGAGAAGAGGAACACCACAACGCAATAAAGAGAGCAACAAAGAGAGCAATCTGCCAAAAGGTTCAACGGTTATAGAATATCCGGTAAAAGGGATAGATGCAGCATCTTCGGAATTCAACTGCAGGCCGGAAGTATTCGGACAAGCTTTCCGTTTTCTCAAGTCATCGGGACTGAAAGCAACCTTCCATGCCGGAGAAGACTTTTATGATATAGCCGACGGACTCAGAGCCATAGATGAGGCTGTGACTTTTCTTGGGATGACGAGTGGAGACCGTATAGGGCATGCGATAGCAATGGGAGTTGATGCAAGGAAGTTCTATTCAAAAAGAGAGAATCATGTTATAGTGCCCGCTCAATGGATGCTTGACAATGTGGCATGGTTATTATTCAGGTCAGGAGAATGGAACATAACGATAGAACCTACGGTAGAATCTTTCCTCAGGACACAATATAACAATCTCTTTTCAATGATTTATGGAGGACGCGATTCAGATTATATACCGGTAGAGAGTTATTATCAGTCTCTCCTGTTAAGGGGTGATAATCCGGATTGGTATCGCAAATCGGAAGAAGAGAGAAGAAAAAGACTAATATTCTCAGATTCATGGGATGCATTTGAGCTACTGGATTCCGTTAAGGCAGCAACAGCGAGAAACGATGGTAAACTGCTACAGTTATATGCAAGCTATCACTTTGACAGGGATGTAAGGAAGAGAGGCGACAGAGTAATCGAATTCAAAGTATGCAAAGGATATTGTAATCTTATAGAGTCAATGCAAGAGAAGATGATTCATCGTCTTGAGAGGAAGCATATAATCATAGAGAGTTGTCCTTCGTCAAATCTGCTGATAGGTAGCCTTGATAAATATCGGAATCATCCGGCGTTCCGGTTTTACTCTGTTGACGGAGAGAAGAGAAATCATCTGAAAGTGACTCTTAACACTGATGATCTGGGAGTTTTTCAGACATCTCTTGCTAATGAATACAGTTATATGGCCCTGGCACTTTCAAAAGAGAGAGATGATGAAGGGAACCCGGTATATATGCCTCATATCATAAATGAATGGCTGAAAGTCATTGCCGGAAATGGAGAGAATGCCAGGTTCTAATTATTCAACAATAGATGACATTATATTATACTATGGCTAAAAGAAAGAAAATATGCTTTGTAGTTGCAGTGCCCGGCACCGCACGTTCTTTTTTAAGTGCACACATAAGAAATCTCAGTAAAAATTATGATATATATGTTGCCGGAAATATAACCCAAAACGGAGGATTGGAGGTTGAGGGGATAAAAGGTATTTTTGATTTTGATATTAACCGAGATATATCACTCAAAACAGATTTGAAAGCGTTATATCAGCTCACTTCTTATTTTAAGAAAATGAAGTTTGACGCTGTTCAATCTGTAACGCCTAAAGCAGGATTAATCACAGCGTTAGCTGCAAAATTTGGTGGTGTTAAAAATAGAATTCATATTTTTACCGGTCAGGTGTGGGCGACAAAATCAGGTTGGTTCAGACGATTGCTTAAAGGGATGGATAAGTTAATTGTCGCACTTGATAATTATATATTGACTGATGGTGAGTCTCAACGTCAATTTTTGATTAAGGAAGGGGTGCTGAATGATACTAATTCAAGAGTTTTAGGTGCCGGTTCTATATGTGGTGCAGATTCTGAAAGGTTTTCTCCTATACCCGGAGTTAGGGAGGAGGAGCGAGAAAAAATGCATATTCCTGAGGATAAAGTCGTATTCAGTTTTATGGGACGGCTTAATCGTGACAAAGGAATCTATGAATTATTTCAAGCTTTTAACAATATGGTTTTGAAATATCCGAATTCATATTTGCTATTCTTTGGTAACGATGAAGGGAACTGTTTAGATTCTTTACATGACTATCCAAATATTCATGAAGGTGAGAATTTCCAATTTTATGGACGTACTACAAGTCCACAGTTATCTCTTCAGGCCTCGGATGTATTCTGTATGCCTTCGTATCGTGAAGGTTTCGGAATGAGTGTTGTTGAAGCTCAGGCATTAGGACTTCCTGTGATTTGCAGTGATGCATACGGCCTGGGAGATACAATTGCTGATAATGAAACAGGTCTTCGTTGCAAGGTTGGAGATGTGGATTCTCTTCAAAAAGCAATGGAGGAGTTTTATCAGAATCCGGAGATGAGGAAGAGAATGGGTGAAAAGGGAAGAGAGCGTGTTATAAATCTTTTTGCCGGAGATAAAATTTTAAAAGCATGGAGTGAATTCTATGACAATATTTTAGATCGGAATTCATAGGTGCTGTTGAATCATTCTGTTTATTCATGTACCGTCTTACATTAGAATTTAAAAAATTAGTTGTATCGTTTAACTGGATTGATCGACGTTATTAATATTCAGCTTGAATATACCGTAAATTTATATCCGAATTATTTGAGTTTAACGATTTAATTATGAGGAAATTTCTTCAAGAAAATTTTATCAGACCAAGGAAAAGCGATTCAGAAAAACCAAGGATTGAATTTATTGATTTAGCTAAAGGTTTTTGCATAATATTGGTTGTTATATTTCATAGTGGTGTTGAACTGAATATCCCCAATTTTAATGCTCTAAGAATGCCGTTATATTTTGTGCTTTCCGGATTGTTTTTTAGAGATTATGGAGACTTTATACATTTATTAAAACGTAAAATTAATAAGTTGTTGATTCCGTTCTT
>CAMWXI010000160.1 GCA_947178175.1 uncultured Porphyromonadaceae bacterium
ATTTAGACTGTTTAAAAGTATATTAGTTTACAAACTTCCCTATAAAAAATGTTAAAAAACTCGTACTATATGTTTTTGATCAGATTCCATCAGAATTTTAGATAAAAATCCCTGCATAATGTACGGTATTCCTCTGTCGGCAGTCCCGGGGAAGATTCGAGAATCAGCAATGCGTCGGTGTTTGGTGAGGACCACTCTATTCCCTCCTCTTTACATTCAGAAGGTTTCTCCCATTCTATTAAAATCCTTTTCGGTTTGACATTAGGGTTTCCCTGAACAATCGTTGACCGGTTAAGGTTCAGTTGGTTTTTATCAGCAATATTACATACAATTTCTTTAAATTCCAAGGGGAGTATAAGGGCCAGCCTCCCTCCGGGTAGCAGAAGTCCGGCACTTTTCCCAATCAATAGGGAGAAAGGGAGTGATGACTGATGGCGAGCTGCTAATCTTGAATCTGTGATTTCTGATACACCGGAGTCAAAGAAGGGTGGATTACTTACTATAAGATGATAATTCACAGAGAAGGGATAATCGCAAAAATTTCCTTCTATCGTGTTGACTCTTTCTGAGAAAGGCGAAGAGGAAATATTGTCATCGGCATCCCGGAGAGATGGGGTGTCAATATCAATTCCGGTTATTATTGACAGTGGAGCTCGTTGCGCCACCATCAGTGCGATAATTCCGCATCCGGTGCCGACATCCATCACCCTCCCCGTTTCCGGAACTGAGCACCATGCTCCGAGGAGTGTGGCATCGACTCCAACCTTGAGAGCGCTGCGCGAATGTTCCAGACTAAATTGCTTGAATTGGAAAGGTCGATAGTTTTTCATGTCTCAAATTTAGCAAATTTTATGAATTTAGATATAAGTTTGAAGTTCATGTGCGACCCATATTAAATATTATTCCTAATTTTGCATTCAGACCACCTCCGCTAAAGATATTGATGATTTGGGGGATTAAAGGTTGTTATGGCTTTATTATGAAAAAAAATAAGTTTGAAGAATTAAGTGATAATATATCATCCATGAATCCTATGGGGGCAGTAATTTCCGATTTGGGAGCAACGGAAGAAGTAGTTTCTTTTAAAATGGATATTAATAACATGCCTCTCATGCCTTTGAGAGGTGTGGTCCCTTTTCAGTTCATAACGTTCCCCCTTCCAATTGGAAGAGAATCATCTTTGATGTTATGTACGGAGGCGAGCCAATCTAATGAAGGGATAATGTTGGTCGCACAGAAAGATGCCGCTCATGAGGACCCGTTCACTGCAGAGTTATACGATGTCGGTGTGGTTTGCAAGATATTGAAAATATTCAACATCCCTGATGGTGGAACAGCCGTTTTCCTGCTTGCCGGAAATAGGGCCAGGATTAAAAAAGTGAAACGTCAGGAGCCTTATATGACATGTGAGGTGGAACTTCTCAAAGACTCGGTTCCTCAGGAAGAAATAATGCAGGATAAGGATTTATATGTGCTCACCCATTCCGCACTTGACAGATTTTATAGTTTCCTGGATTTGGTGGGAATGGACGAGACACGAGAAATCCGTTTTGCTTTAGACCAGTTTAACGACCCAGTGAAGGAGATTAATTATATTTGTGCCAATGCACCGATAGACATTAAATACAAACAGGAGTTGTTAGAGACTGACGATTATTCTGAGAGGATTACTCGTCTTATGGCATTTCTTGATGAGGCTTATCAGCTTATGTCGTTGAAGGTGGAAATCCAACAGCGTACACAAGAGACACTGTCAAGACAGCAGAAAGAGGCTTTCCTTCAACAGCAGATTAGAACCATTCAGGATGAATTGGGTGAGAATTCAGATGATGATGATATAAAATCCCTGAGAATCAGAGCTGCCGGTAAGTTATGGAGTGAGGAAACTGAAGCTCATTTCCGCAAAGAATTGGCAAAACTTCAGCGATTAAATGTCATGAATCCGGAATATTCGGTGCAATACGCCTATCTTGATAATTTTCTAAACCTTCCCTGGGAATTTTACACTCTGGAGGAGTATTCTCTTGATAAGGTTGAGAAGGTTTTGAATAAAGATCATTATGGCCTTGACAAGGTTAAAGACAGGATTTTAGAGCATATAGCAGTCTTAAAACTTCGTGGCGACCTTAAGGCACCAATCCTCTGTCTGTTTGGCCCTCCCGGAGTAGGAAAAACTTCACTGGGTGAATCCATAGCAAAAGCTATGGGGAGAGAGTATGCGCGAATTTCTTTAGGAGGTCTGCACGATGAATCTGAAATCAGAGGACATCGCAAGACATATATCGGTGCGATGCCCGGACGTATTATCACTGCACTCCTGAAATGTGAAACAGGGAACCCGGTCATTGTCCTTGACGAGATTGATAAGATTGGTAAGGATTTTAAAGGAGACCCATCATCAGCTTTGCTGGAAGTGCTGGACCCTGAACAAAATATGAGGTTTCATGATAATTATCTTGATGCGGATTATGATTTGTCCAAAATCCTGTTTATTGCCACTGCAAATTCGCTCTCAACCATCTCAGCACCATTGCTTGACCGAATGGAGGTAATAGATATCTCCGGATATATAGATGAAGAGAAGGTGGAGATTGCAAAACGTCATCTCATACCCAAGGAGTTGGAAGCTAACGGTTTTGAAAAGAGAGAAATATCTTTCAAGAAGAGTGCATTGTTGTTTATGATTAACAATTATACTCGTGAATCGGGAGTGCGTCAGTTGGAGAAGAATATAGCGTCAATTCTGAGAAAGTTAGCCAGAAAGAAGGCTTCCGGTCAAGACTTCCCGAAAAGTGTTGATGATAAACTGGTATTGACTCTGTTAGGGAAAGAGAAATATACTGGTGAAACCTACGAGAATAATGATTTTATAGGCGTTGTGACCGGTTTGGCGTGGACTTCAGCGGGAGGAGAAATTCTGTTTATCGAGTCGTCTCTTTCTCCCGGAAAGGGAAAATTGTCACTGACCGGGAATCTGGGAGATGTGATGAAGGAGTCAGCAACAATAGCGTTGCAGTATCTTAAATCACATAGTGAATTGTTTGGTATTGATTCCAAGATGTTTGAGAATAACGATGTCCACATTCACGTGCCGGAGGGTGCAATACCAAAGGATGGACCGTCTGCAGGTGTGACAATGGCAACCTCTCTTGCCTCTTCCTTCACAGGAAGGAAGGTTCGCTCAAAAATAGCCATGACCGGTGAGATTACCCTCAGAGGGAAGGTTCTTCCCGTTGGAGGAATAAAGGAGAAGATACTTGCGGCTAAACGAGCCGGAATCACTGACATTATCCTTTCAGTATCTAACAAGAAAGATATTGATGAGATTAATGACAGGTATCTGAAGGGCCTGAATTTCCATTATGTAAATACTGTCAAGGAGGTATTTGATTTCGCTTTGCTATAGGCTTTATTCTGAGGAAACGTTATAAATGGGATTTCTGTATGAGTCAGGATTTTGAAGAGGAATCGGATTTTTTGTTTTTTGAGGGAGTCTTGGAATTTCTGTGATTATGATTCCGGTTTTTTCTTGAATTGTTTCCTGAATAGTATGGGAATCTTCTCTTCTTTTTGGTTTCTGCGGTTGAATAGTCAGGAGTTGCACCGAAAGCCGGGTCAACCGGAAGTTTCTCTACTTCTTTCCCTAACAGTCTCTCAATTGAGCGGAATTTTGACCTTTCTTTATCACTGATAAAGGTCAAAGCCACACCGTCTTTATTAGTTCTCGCCGTGCGACCTACTCTGTGTACATAATCCTCTCCTTCACGAGGCACATCATAGTTCAGCACAAGGTCGATGTCATCAACATCTATCCCACGTGCAACAATATCTGTGGCAAAAAGTACATTGATCTTTCCGGCCTTAAACTTAAGAATAATTTCTTCTCTTAGGTTTTGTTCAAGATCGGAGTGCATCTCCCCTATCCTTATTTTCTTGTTATGACGGAATTCTTTTGCCAATTCCTTGACTTTGAGTTTACTTGAGGAAAAGACAATTGCACGGTTGGGGGGA
>CAMWXI010000161.1 GCA_947178175.1 uncultured Porphyromonadaceae bacterium
TTTGATTTATGAATGTTGATGATATTTTAGTATTGGATGCGGAGTTTGTAGATAATCAGGAAATTATCGAACTTGCTGTTACAAATATTGAGGGGGAGATTCTGTTTCATGAATTTTTTAAACCTCAAAGAATTAATACTTGGCCTAATACTATCGGTAAGCACCGTATTTCACCTGAAGATGTAAAAGATAAACCTTCTTTTGCATCTCGGATAAAAGATATTAAAAAAATCTTCGACACGGCCCGCTTTATCATTGGTTTTGCTACGTCTAACGATATTTCTCATTTAAAAAAATCAGGGCTTAAGATATCATCATCAACCTCAATAATTGATGTGAAAGATTATTTCTGGCTTGAATATAAAGATATCTTACAGAAGGATTACGACTCTTTTCCGGGGTTAGAATTTTCCGCAAAATATTTTGGTTTGGAATTTGAGGGAAAAGGTGCACATAGTGCATTGTCCGATACAATTGTGACTCTTAAGCTTCTAGAAATTTTTCAGAAAAGAATATTGCAACGGGAAGAAATTATGAATTATGATGAGCTTTCTTCCGTTGATAGATTTCTTAGAAGTAAAAAATATTTCTACAAGAGATTTAATTCAGATTATGAAGCATACCGCAGGGAGAAATCTAAAGGTTATATTCTTGTTTATAAGATGGAAGATGGGAATTATAAACTGAAATTTCAACATAAGAAACCGGAAAAGCAAACCGACACCCTTGTCTTAGAGGTGCCGGTGAAAGATTACCATAAAGCTAAAAGAGAATTGGGCAACCGATTCAGCCGTTATGGTGTTTCGTTTTTAAAATCAATTTATTCGTTAAAAGAAAGAGATTTGAGATTTATCAAGAAATATAAAAATGAATTTGAGCCGAATGTTAGCAGTTCTATGAGTGATATGCTCTTGCAACTCTCAAATAGATTTAAAGCCTGACTTCTCTTAACTCTTATTTCCGGAATCGGTATGTTTGAATATTCAGAATTTAAAGGTTTCAAGCTTCATTTCTGAATTTGTGCGCATGATTCCGACTTCCTTCACAAATTCATCGGACTCACTATGGAATTTAAGTGCTGACTCATCGCGCCATGTCTCACATATCATCATTACATCGTGGCGGGTTGCGCTCTCGAAAATGTCATAACTGATGCAGCCATCTTGTTGCAGGCTTGCAGTTGTTAGCCGTTTGGCAGCCTCCAAGACAATCTCTCTCTTATCTTCAGTTACTTTTATAAAGCAGTTTAAACGTAACATTCTTACCCTTCTTTTATAAAGTTAGTAAACACTTTTCTCTCCTGTTCGGGAATTGATTCAGTCTCATTCTGAGTCTTAATGGCTTTGATCAGGAAGGCCATGTTTCTCCCGAGATTTCTCATTGTCTGGAGTCCTTCTTCATCTTTTTCAACATCCTCTGCTGTGAATCCATGCACTTCATTCCAATATGTGCTTGAAACAATTGGCATAGAACAGATGGTGAAATATTTGTTAATTTCATCAAAGGCAGAAGTTGAGCCCGCTCTACGGGAGGAGATTACTGACGCTCCCAGTTTCATAGTTTTGTCAAAAACTCCGGAGGTGCTATAGAAAAGTCGGTCGAGAAATGCGAGCAGCTGTCCATTTGCTCCTGCATAATATGTAGGTGAGCCGATTACAATCCCATCGGCTTCGGCAAATTTTGCTGCTGTATCGTTTACGATATCATTAAACACACATTTGCCATGTTCTCGGCAATAGTTGCATGCTATGCAACCTCTGACATCCTTGTTTGCTACATTGATTCGCTCGGTTTCTATGCCATACTGATGAAGGGTGTTCTCAATCTCTGTAAGAGCTCTTGCCGTGCAACCGTTAAGATGCGGTGAACCATTTATAGTCAGTACTTTCATATCTTATTTATAAAAATAGGAGATGACTTATTAAGCCGTCTCCTATTGATATTGATAATTTTGGGTTATTTTACAATCTTAAGTGAATAGTTCACTCCGGCCTCCTGTGAAACTTCTAATTTGTCGTTGACAAGGGTAATTGTTGAATCATTGTCAACAAGGAAGTAGAGAGGTCCAACATTTGAGCCTGCTGATGAATCTTTCACATCCTGTACGAGACGGAGATATTTCTTCCCATCTTTATTCTCAACCTTAAAATCACCTTCAGACTTAAAGCTTTTAAGATCTTTATAGCCTGTAGAACTTACACTATCCGTGCCGAGATAGGTCTCAACGAGGTTGTAGTCACCATCTGTAAAGTTGTGGTCATCATCATAGTCAAGACGCAATGTATAGCGGATACCGTCGCAATCAGCTGCGGGAAGGATTCCGGTGTATACCTGGTCTTCATTGAGGTTTGATGCTTCGGCAACTCCGGTCTGTGCTGTTTTTTCACCGGAGCAAGCTCCAAGAGAAAGAGCCATAAAAGCGGCAGTTGCCATCAATGTGCATGTCTTCATGTTGAATTTCATAGATTTTTAATTTTGGTGAGCTCTTTTCCGGAGTCACGGTTATCAGTTACTTTTTCAAAGGCTCATTTTTTGCCCTCTTATATATTCAACATGTGTAACGGAACAAAAGTTCATGTGTTTGTTAAATATTATTTCTTGAAAATTCGTTGTGTAAATTCAACAATATATTCTCTCCAGTTTTTCCATGAATGACCTCCGGCAGATTCATGATATTCATAAGGAATGGAAAGACGATCAAGTGTTTCGCGATATTCTTTGTTGAGCCCAAATAGAAAATCATCTTTACCTATAGCAATCCAGTATAACGCTGGAGACTCTGAGAATGATGCTTTAATTTGTTCATCAAGGGCATGATTCTGTTCGGAAATACCGGTACCGTTCCAACGGACGGCAGCAGAGAATAGTCCATAGTAATCTGCAAGCTCGGGGTATTCAAGGCCGATGCGCCATGTGTGACCTCCCCCCATAGATAATCCGGCAATCGCGCGATTCTCTTTATCGGGGATGGTGCGATAAGTGGAGTCTATAAAATTGACAATCTCCGGGAAGTCATGCTCAAACATTTGTTGGGGAGCAACCGAGAATTGAGAATTAGGCACATACATTCCCTCACCGGTGGTTCCGGGCGAACCGTTCATCCTCGCATTGCCATTGGGCATTACAACTATCATTGGTACTGCTTTCCCCTCTGCAATGAGATTGTCTAATATGAAGGAGACTCTTCCTAATTCGCACCATGCATCTTCATCCCCTCCCATGCCATGCAGCAGATATAACACAGGATAGGCTTTATCAGGAGAGGATTCATATCCTGCCGGGGTGTAGACTGTAAGTCGGCGTGGGGCGTTTGTGAGTTTTGAATCATACCATATCTTGGACACAGTGCCGTGTGGCACATCGTGTGGCATATAATAGTCGCTTATTCCACCGGGCAATATTACAATATTGAAGAGAGATGCAATATCTCTTGCCGTATAGCAATTTGCCGGGTCAAGTGTCCTCACCCCATCTATAAGGAAATTATACGTATAAAGGTCCGGACTCAACGGAAGTGATACACTCCAATCTCCCCTCACTCCATTAGTCTCACTCAGCTTGATATCCTCTCCTCCTATTCCTTGAAGCAGAACTTCCGAGGCCTCGGGAGCGATTATGGAGAAGGTCACGATGGAGTCATTTTCGATGATTGGAGATTTAATATATTGTGGCATGAATATTGTCTCCTGTGCGTGAATAGAAAATGTGGAGACTATCATTGCTGTAAGAATCTGGATTATCTGTTTTTTCATTTCTTTTACGGATTATAAACCGGTATGTTATATCTTCATAGTGACTGGAAGGTATTGTCACAGCTCTTTAAGTATTACAAATATAAGCAGATTTTTTTGGTATTGCGAACAATTATCCATCGGGTTTGTTAAAATAGTATAAAATTCAATTGGAATGTAAGGAATGTCAAGTCCAGTTGATTATAAATTTAAGTTTTACTTTTGTGAGGAAAAGATTTAAAAAT
>CAMWXI010000162.1 GCA_947178175.1 uncultured Porphyromonadaceae bacterium
TCACTCACGACCGCAACGGACACCAGAGCCATACTATCATCGGAGTCCCTCTCTTCGGACGGGAAGACCCCCGACGTTTCCCTCTCTTTCTCCTTAACAATTATCTTGCAGGTCCCTGCATGAACTCCAGGCTTAATCGCGAACTGAGAGAGAAACGCGGTCTTGTATATACGGTTGATTCCAACGTATCCCTCATGAGCAATGCAGGGCTACTGCTGATTTATTTCGGTTCTGACGCTTCATCCACTCCGCGCTGCAAGCGTCTCGTATACAACACTCTTGCCGACCTCGCCGACCACACGCTCTCGCCCCGCACATTCAATGCCATCAAAGAGCAATATTGCGGACAACTGCTGGTCAGCACCGACAATCGTGAATCTCTCGCTATGTCTATGGGCAAGAGTCTCCTGTATTTTGACTCTGTCCACGACCCTGCCTCTACCGCAGAGTTGGTGAGAGCCGTCTCTGCCGAACAATTCCGGGAAGTGGCGGAACTCTGCATCCCTGAAAATTGCTCTTCTCTCACAATACAATAATCTTCTCTCCCATTTCTACGTATGAAGATAGGTAATCTTGACTTAGGTCCCAAGCCACTGTTGTTGGCGCCGATGGAGGATGTGACCGACCCTTCGTTCCGCCTTATCTGCCGCGAACAGGGAGCAGCCCTTGTCTACACGGAATTTGTCTCTGCAGAGGCTCTTATACGAAATGTGAATTCCACCACCCGAAAGCTCACCATCAATGATGCGGAGCGCCCTGTGGCAATCCAGATTTATGGTCGCGATAAGGAGGCAATGGTGGACGCCGCCAAAATTGTGGAACAGGCCGGTCCCGACATACTTGACATTAACTTCGGTTGTCCCGTAAAGAAGGTTGCGGCCAAAGGTGCCGGCGCCGGGATGTTGCGCGATATTCCCAAACTCCTGGATATCACGAAGTCTGTGGTGGAGGCAGTCAGTATCCCCGTGACGGTGAAAACGCGCCTGGGATGGGATTGCGAAAACAAAATCATCACCGACCTCGGGCCGCGTCTTCAAGACTGCGGAATAGCCGCTCTTACCGTTCATGGCCGCACCCGCTCCCAAATGTATACAGGACAGGCTGACTGGACTCTAATCGGCCAACTGAAGAATGACCCGCGCATGGAAATACCCGTTATCGGAAATGGAGACATAACCACTCCTCAGCAAGCTTCCGAAGCCTTTGACCGCTTCGGAGTGGATGCCGTGATGATTGGCCGCGCTTCATTCGGTGCCCCCTGGATTTTCAGAGAGTGTAATTCCTTTATCAAATCAGGCGTGGCAGACCGGATTACCGTTCGCGAGAAATTCAACATCCTGCAACGCCAGATTCAAGAGAGCGTGGATAATATTGATGAATATCGTGGCATTCTCCACATTCGACGCCATCTCGCTTCTTCACCTCTTTTTAAGGGAATTCCGAATTTCCGCGAGACACGCATCAGAATGTTGCGGGCTGATTCTTTATCTGAGTTATGGGAGATTTTTAAATATATTGAAGATAATTTCTTCCCCGAACATGCTTTTTCTTCCTGATTTATCTTAATTTTGCTTCTGAAGCCTATGATCAATAAAATCCGGGAGGCGAATCCCGGGCTTTCTCCCCGGCTTCATCATTAAAATATCCCGATATCTCTCTTCCGGCAACCGGATGATATTTAAATATTATAATATTTTTATATTACTTTATTATGAAACTCCTGAAAACATACTTAACTGCAGTTATCCTGTTGCTTGCTGCAGTTGTCGGTGAGGCTCGCAATCCAAATGAATATGTGTTCAACATCGGGCAATTCAACAAGATTGAGATTGACGATAATGTCAATGTCATCTATCGGTGTGTACCGGACTCTACAGGTTATGCCGCTTTCAGCGGTGAGCAGGAGTTTGCCGATGCTTTTATTCTGACAAACAATAACGGTTCCCTGCATGTGCAGGTCAACACCGAGGATGTCGGGAGACCGAATCTCCCCACACTCCATCTATATTCCGATTTTCTGACGACAGCCACCAATTCCTCAATCTCCACACTCCGCATAGAGTCTCCGGCTCCGGTTTCTTCTTTCACTGCCCGGCAGGTTGGAAACGGAAAAATCATAGCGGAAAATATCCGTGCGACAAATGTCAACGGTATCATAGCCACAGGCAACGGTAAAGTGAATATCAGCGGCCTTTGCGACAGGGCTGAATTCAAAATGGTTGGCACCGGAAAAATAATGGCAGACAGACTCCATGCCGAAGACGTGAAATGTATTATTGTCGGTGGTGGAGAAATCGGATGTTGGCCAATCCATTGTCTGCAGGTTAAAGGTATCGGCTCTACCAAGATTTTCTATAAAGGAGACCCTGTTATAAAGAAGAAGGGGGGAGGAAAACTTTTCGCACTCCCCGATTCCGGTACGTTTGCCAAATAAATCTGAATCGCGTTCACCGAATCTGCTTCTATGGGCGAATCTTCCCTGAAATCCAAAACCGTCGGCACTCTGAAATGGAATACGATTGACCGTGTTTCATCACAGGTGATATATGCCGTGGTAGGGATTGTGCTCGCCAATATTCTCTCTAAGGCTGATTTCGGCCTGGTTGGTGCGTTAGCCATCTTTCAGGCGTTTGCAATTCTATTTGTAGACTCCGGATTCGGAGCCGCACTTCTACAGAAAAAGAATCCCTCGGACAGGGATTATTCCACGGTTTTCTGGTTTAATCTGGCGGTGAGCGTGGGGATATACCTCTTGTTATTCTTTTGCGCTCCCTTTATTGCCCGTATTTTCCAGAACGATGTAAGGCTGATTCCCCTATCAAAAGTGATGTTTCTGACATTTGTCATAAACGGACTTGCTATCGTGCAGACAAATCGCCTTATGAAGATGATGGACGTAAAGATGATTGCCGTCTCCAATCTTATCGCTCTTATTATTTCAGGGGGTATCGGTATAGGACTTGCGCTGTCAGGCTTCGGAGCGTGGGCTATGGTGTGGCAGCAGGTGTCGCTGGCCGCAGTGAAGACACTAATCCTTTGGATCACGGGGAAATGGTGGCCCGCATGGGTATTCTCAATGAATTCGCTGAAGAGTATATGGAATGTCGGGATAAGTGTCTTCTCATCATCCATGCTCAACACTATTTCGCTCAATCTCTATAATTTCTTCGTCGGCATATTATATGGCATGGTTCCTCTTGGCGTATACACTCAGGCTGAGAAATGGAGCAAGATGGGGAGCGCATCTATATCTCAGGTGCTGACATCAAGTTTTGTCCCACTTCTGGCAAAGGTGCAAAATTCCATATCCGACTTCCATCGCTATGTGGAACGTATCAATCGTTTCACTTCCTTCATTCTCTTCCCCTTTATGATAGGGCTGACCGCAGTGGGTGCGCCATTGTTTCATCTTCTCTTCGGCGACAAATGGGATCAGGCGATTCCCCTCTTCAGAATTCTTATGTTCCGCGGAATCTTTGTGGTATTCATCTCACTCTATTCCAACTATCTGCTATCCTTAGGGAAATCACGCCATCTCTTCTATGCTGAGATTCTGAAAGATGGCCTTATGGCTCTTGCCCTGGCAGCTACCATACCCTTCGGAAGTCTGACAATACTGGTGTGGGGACAATTGGCAGCCTCGGCAATCACCTGGGCGCTGACACTGATTCTTACAGCCCGTTCCATCCACACTGACGTCAGGAAAATGCTATCTCCCCTTATGCCGTTCTTCCTCTGTTCGCTGCTGCTCTGTACAGTTGCCGCGTTGTTGGAGAACATCTCCGACATCCCCTTGCTGCAACTGCTGATTATGGCTTCAGGCGGCATGGGAATCTATCTGCTGGCTCTCGTTATATTTAAAGTGCCGGAGCCTGTAGAATCTATCAGATATATCACAAGAAAGTAAGACTCCTTTCCACAAAAAATGTTAATGCAAGGGCGGGGTATTTTCGAGGGAT
>CAMWXI010000163.1 GCA_947178175.1 uncultured Porphyromonadaceae bacterium
GGATAATGCCATCAAAATATTCGGCAATGTGGAAGACTCCTATAATTCCCTGAAAAAAACGGCTGCTTCTCTCCCGAAAGGGAAGAAGATTCTTATGAATAAGTTTAATAATTCAGCATGGTATGTGCCGGGTGGGAAAAGTCCCGTAGGGCTTATGCTTGCAGATGCAAATGTTGACTATCCCTGGGCCTCAGATAATTCCACCGGTTCAAATCCCCTCTCTTTCGAGACAATACTCTCGAAGGCCGGAGATGCTGACGTATGGCTGTTTCATTACTTCTCTGACAATGAGCAGACTCTTAACCAACTGATTTCAGAAAACAAAAAATATTCCTTCCTCGGCCCTGTCAAAAATAAATCTGTCTATGGCGATAACCTTAAAATTTCAGGTTTTTCGGAGCAGACACCCTTTCACCCGGAGAAAATGCTGAGAGATATAATCATTATTACACATCCGGAATCAAATCTCGGAGAACCCGCATATTTTAAATTATTAAGCGACGTATGACAGGCACACGCAATACGCTCAAAATACTGTTTCTATCTATATTAATCTGTCTGCTCTTCCTGCTCAACCTTCTTGCAGGGAGTGTAGCAATACCGTTTTCCGAGGTCTTTTCCATCCTTGCAGGGAATCCCACCGACAACACCGCCTGGAAATATATTGTATTAGAGAGCAGATTTCCACAGGCAATCACTGCCGCAATCGCCGGAAGTTCGCTTGCCGTTACAGGTCTGTTGCTTCAGACTGCATTCCGCAATCCTCTTGCCGGACCCGGAATTTTCGGTGTAAATACCGGGGCGGCCCTCGGAGTGGCGATTGTCATGATGTCGTTTGGCGGAACACTCGCGGCCGGCGACATTTCTCTCAATGGGTTCGTGGCTGTGAT
This sequence comes from uncultured Porphyromonadaceae bacterium, assembly GCA_947178175.1. Taxonomy (GTDB): domain Bacteria; phylum Bacteroidota; class Bacteroidia; order Bacteroidales; family Muribaculaceae; genus Lepagella. Next base: position 891 of record CAMWXI010000163.1, read on the forward strand.
TGCCGCCGCCTTGCTTGGTGCTTTTGCCGTAATCGCTCTAATTCTTGGAGTGTCAAACGTTGTGAGGAGCAATACAATGCTTCTTATTGTAGGCATAATGATCGGTTATCTTGCATCCTCAGCCATTTCCCTTCTGAATTTTTTCTCAACCTCGGAGGGTGTGCATGCATATACCATCTGGGGGATGGGGACATTCAGCAGCGTCTCGAGAGAGGCAATACTCCCCTTCTCCATTTGCTGTTTATCAGGACTTGCGGGTAGTCTGATGCTCATAAAACCTCTTAACTCTCTACTGCTTGGAGAGAACTACGCACGAAATTTAGGAATTTCACCTATGAAAATCCGAACAATTCTACTGCTGATTACGGGATGGCTGACTGCAATAGTTACAGCATATTGCGGTCCTGTCGGTTTTATCGGACTGGCAGTGCCTCACATCGCACGCCTCCTTTTCAAGACGGATAACCACCTGACGCTTCTTCCAGCCACTATTATTGCCGGTGCGGTCATCGCCCTCCTTTGCAATCTTATTTGTGTAATCCCGGGGAATAACGGCATCATCCCTCTCAGTGCTGTCACTCCTCTCATCGGGGCGCCCGTCATAATTTATATCATTATTAAGAACCCCTCCCGTAATTAGACTCTATGGCATCTATAGAACTTCAAAATCTCTCCACAGGCTACCGAAGCGGACAAAAACAAACTGTCATTGCTGACTCCCTGAATGCCGTGCTTAAAAACGGAGAACTTACAGCATTGCTCGGGCCTAACGGTGCCGGAAAATCTACACTGATGAGAACCATCTGTGGCTTCATCCCCCGGGTTGCAGGCGAAATCCTTGTTAATGGCACGGATGTCAGAAAGATTAAACCGTCACACTTGGCGAAGGAAGTGGCTGTTGTTCTTACCGAACGGCCGGATGCCGAGAATATGACACTCCGCGAGATGGTTGCCCTCGGCAGAATACCATACACCGGCTTTTTCGGTCGTCTTTCAGAGGAAGATTACATTATTGTGGATGAGGCGCTGGAAACAATAGGAATTCGACATCTCGAGAACAGAAAGGTAGTTTCTCTCAGTGATGGGGAACGCCAAAAAGGGATGATCGCAAAGGCACTTGCCCAGCAGACAGACATTATAATCCTTGATGAGCCTACAGCTTTCCTCGACTTCCCCGGGAAAATAGAAATATTCAGGCTCCTTAACTCTCTCGCACACGAAAATAATAAAGCTATTCTGCTTTCCACCCACGACATGGAGGCGATACTCCAAATCGCCGACACTCTCTGGCTCCTGGATAAAAAACTCGGATTAACTACAGGAAACACACGCCTTCTGGCGCAATCAGGAGAAATCAACAGATACTTCTCAAAGAAAGGAGTGACTTTCGACCCTTCTTCATGCCATTTCAATATTTCCTGAATTAACATGTCAAACAGCGGAGGCATAAAGGAAAAACTTAATTACGGAACTATTCCGCATGTTTGGTTGTTAAAAATTTGGAAATAAATACATTTATACTATGAAAAAGATTCTTTTTACTCTGTTCTTACTCCCGTTGTTAGCGCTGACATCCTGCAACAACGATGACGATTTTCCCGAAGTAGACATTACTGTAAATATGCAGGAAGCCACTCATTCCGATGGTATAATCTATATTGTGCAAGGGAAACCATTTCAGATTAATACCCTTTCAGTCACTTCACTGAATGGTGAGAAAGCTGTGCTCGGAGAAGTCGGTTATTACTGGAATAATATTTTGGTCGGTGTGAGCAATATTTCTCCCTACACACTGGCATTCGACACAAATACAATGCCTTTGGGCCGCAATCAGTTGCAAATCAGAACAAACATTTTCCAGCTTGACAAGACAATCACTGCAGCATGGCTGAGTTATAACATTGTAGTTGTGGCCTCAGAAGATGACCTCCCGGCAGATGATCCGGCACTCGGAGTGATTCAGGAAACAACACGATGCACTCCGTCGGGAGAATAACCACACCTTTAAATTCCTCGGAGAAACAGGATATGTCAGAAACACAAATCTGACATATCCTTAATTTTCTTTATACAAATCGCTGAGAAAGGAGTATATACGTGCATTGTCATTGAATTTTGATTAATTGACATTTTTTTGTAAATTTGCAAAAGTGGCTAAGAAGCTACCTTTAGAATGTTTAAGATTGATAATTTTTATTATTTATGGAATCTTTGATTTATGAAAATTTTAAATTCGGAAACTACGTTGAAGTAATTTTTAAAGGGTTTCCTGTCCCCCTCGAAGGAAAGTTTATAAAAATTTCACACGGAGCAATATTGCTGAAATCAGCATCCGGAAAGAAAATGGTCATCTCTGTTAATGACATACTAATGATTCGCCAGGGCTCAATACCCGGAGTTCAACCCTCTAACAATTCTGCCGCTCCGGAAAGTAATTTCTCCCGCGGTCGCACATTCACTCCCTCCACAGGAAACACACCAACCCCTCCGGAAGAAACTGTCAATGATTCCAACAACATAGAATCTGAATCTCAGGACCCCGCAGACAAAAATTCAGAGGAAGAAGAAGCAGACCCAATTGCGACCAACTCTTCTCTCTATAAACTCCCCTCAGAAGCGCCCCAGCTAAAAATCCTCGGCACAATTGAGCTTGATGATGCCGACAAAAACCGCCGTCGCTTCAAATCTTCCCTTGAAGAAGTGGGAAAACCGGTAGAATTAGCTGAGAATTTTCGCGACACTGTCATGACCGCTCAGGGCATCCTTAAAAGCATAGGACCTGTTTATGGATATATTCAGGTGCCGGACGGTATGGACATTTACTGCAATCGCGGTGAATTTATCTTCAAACCCGGTGATGAAGCCGAACCTTATCAGGGAATGCCTGTATGCTTCACCTTAGGATCAAACTGGAAAGGGACTATGGCTAAATGTATCCACCGCCCATTTACCGTAGGTGAACAGATAGACCTGATTGATCATATCATGGACACTGATATGAGAAATGCGAGATTATTGG
>CAMWXI010000164.1 GCA_947178175.1 uncultured Porphyromonadaceae bacterium
TGCAAAGATATAAAATGTATATCATATACATAAATTCTGAGGAAAGAATGTTTATAGAGGTGATTTTTATTAATTTATATTTCACATAGGTGTGCCACTTCTCTTTCAAAATTCTCTCGGTCTATCGCCCGATTTCTCACCTGAGTCCGGTGATTAAAAATAGTTTGAGGAGAAAGAAAGAGAAGAGTGGCTATCTTATTGCTGTCGGTTATGCCCATTCTCACCAGAGCATAAATACGCAAATCAGTATTTAATAATTCTCCTTTTTTGGGATAGATCTGTCTCTCAGATTGGAGAAGGGCATTAAACTGCTTTATATAATCGGGATAGAGCCGAAGAAAAGCAGAATCAAAATTTTGAAACATCTCTCGCGTCTCTACATCTGTCGGGCGCACGTAACGATCTGCCACTGAATTTAGATCGCCCATATTCTTGACTCTCAGTTTCAATACAATAGGGAACCGATTGAGTTTCTCAATGTAAGCGGCACAAAGATCCATAAATAGGCTTACATACTCTTCGCGCGACTTATTAGTTTGGCTGAGTTGGAAATTAAGTTCTCTCAGCTTTTCATTAAGTTCTTCCATTGCATCTTTTGAACGGGAAACAATCTTATGTTGGCGATAGATATAGACAGCCACCACCGCTAATGAGATAGTAAGAAGTCCTATTAACAGAAGATATAATTTTAAACGTCTGTTCTGAGCGTTGACAGTATCCTGGTAGACATTGGAAATATCCGGAATTTTTTCTGCTACCTCCAGCATCCTCAACCGATTATTATAGAATATTGCATCCTCAAGGGCGAGTTTCAGATAAGAATTTGCCCTTTCAATGTCTCCTTCCTCCTCTTTGAGATAGAGAGCGAGCTGCTGAAGAGCTAAATTTTCCTTAAGAGGCACTTTCTGATCAGAAATAGCCGCATTGACTACCCATTCCTTATATTTTTCCTTATCCTGCATATCTCTATAGGTCAAGGCAAGTGCATAGGCAGCTTGTGCATAAAGCCGGCTTTCTACAGGTATACGGGCAATAGTGGCTAAATACTCCTTTTCAGCTTCCTTATAATTATGGGAGCGAAGATGTTTCTCGGCCAATCTGTAAGTGTATTCCGGTTTAGAGACATCTGTTACAGCTATAAGAGAATCCAAATAAAGAAGACTCCTCTGTGTAAATTCTGGAGCTATTGTACGCTTATCGGAATATTCTGCCCATACCCCATAGGTCCATTCACATGCTGAGAAATATTCCTCCTGTAAACGTACAGGCAGCTTTCTTGAATCTATTTTTTCAAGAATATTTATAGCGTGGCTGAAATGTCCGGAAGTCGCAAGAGAGAGGGCTCTATGAATCTCGACTTGTGCTCGTAACTCATAACCGTCAGTAGGATCTATTATGTCTGAAGCATAGTTCACATACATCATGGCAGAATCAAAATTGAAGGTGAGATATTCCTGAAAAAGCTCATTATATAAGTTGAGTCGTCTATCTCTATCAATGTCCGGTTTTAATAGATGACGCAGACTATCCACACGGCGTTCCTTAACGTTGAGGAAATGCCCACGTTGTTCTATGGCCTTATCAAGACGAGAAAGAGAGGTGTTTCCCGCGGCGGCAGTCAGACTGCCAAGACTAAACAGAAATACAGATACTATTTTTGTTATCTTCATGGTTCAAGAGATTCTTAAAATGCAAATATAGCATTAAATTTTCACTCCTGCAACACTACCTGCCAATTATCTTCAATAATACATAACTTATTGAAATATTAAATTATATATATGCTATTTCCTACTTCTACACTACCTGAAACTTACTTTATATTGACATCAGCTTCATGAAGGTGTAATTTTGCGCTATAACCGACAAAAATACCCATGAAACAGAACCTGACAACACTTACGGCAATTGCCGCATTTACACTTTTACCAGCCGTTGCGATGGCAAAAGAAAATACCGACAGTCTGTATGCCGGAGGTAATGGAGAAGAGAGAAACGTGATGCTTAATGCCTCCGATGCTACCAAACCTCGCGAGATACAGATAGGTCTTCCAAGCGAAGATGTCAACGTCTACGAAAACGGTTTACCTACTGTTTATTCCTCCACCGTACACCAGCTTGCCAGACATTGGCGCAGTGATGCAAGTCTGGGCACGGTCGGACTCATGAACCCTATGGAATCTGCCATCAAGACCGGAAATATTGCCTATTCCGTTGATAGCTATTCCAACTTCGGACAAAAAGAGTTTAAAGCTATTTTTAATTATCGCACTAACACCTTCGGCTGGCAAAATTTCGATTTCAATGTCTCAGGTGGTATAGGAGAAAAATGGCTGTACACTGCGAGTATTTATCAGAACTTCGACCCGGGATATTTCAAGGTGAAGTTTACTGACTTTTCTGATCGTACTCAAATCTATCATGCCGGACTGACCAGATTATTCAACAGAGGAAAACTGAGCATACTATATAAATTTTCAAAAAGCAACGCTTTAGGATCAATGATAAACAATGCTCCTTTCATCTATGTAGGAGATGGAAGCGTGATGGAAATTCCGGGATTCCCTCTCGGCACTACTTCTTATGCTCCTATCGGAGGAGAGTTTGAATATATGGATGTGCTCGACGGCAAAATGAAAAAAGGACGCTGGGGTGACTTCACTGACAACTATGCTCATGACTTAACTGCTCATTTTGATTATAGGTTCAGCAACGATTATAAACTTGATATAAATGCTAAGTTTATGAGAGCTCCACATGCAGATTATTGTGATTTCGGTGGAAGTTCAATTTTCGAGACCACAGCTGCCGATCAGCTTTATAAACCGGGAGAAGACACTCCATATATAGGTCTTGCAGAAGGGAGACGCACATGGCTTCATGCAGGGAAAGTGACGAATGCTCTTCTTACGGCTGAACTAAATAAATCGTTCGCAAATCACGATCTTCGTTTTGGTTTGAACGAATGGTATTACCACCTTGATTACAGTTCATCGTCATTTCAATGGACAGGAACCGTTTCACCTTATCCCGATATCCTTGTAAAACATAATTCCGACGGCACATTCAGTCAATTTCACGGTTTCAATGAGCTTTCTCCGGAGTATACTAAAGGATATGAAAACAAGAGTGCGATATATATCACAGACAACTGGCAAATCTCTCCGAAATTCAATCTTTATTTCGGGGGACGACTGGAGTATTACCGAATGAGTGCCGATCAAATACCTTATGCAAGGTATGATGGCTTCCATATCGGCGATACCCATACCTACACCGATAGCGAGGGGAATATGACTACCGTAAAAATTGAGCCACACCATGTATTGAAGAATAAACTTAATTATGCAGCCACTATTCAAGGGATTTATAACTTCAATCGCCATTTAGGTTTGACAGCAGATGCTACTGTAGCCACACGCTATCCCCGCATCAATGAATATGCAGGCATCGGGCCTACAGAGGAACAATACAAACGTGTCACCATCCCACTTATCCGAGGGGGAATTACATACCGCAACAACTGGGTAGATCTCAACTCAATGGTGACCTATATTGCCAAGTCAAACAATATTGACCAACAAAATGTCACCAAGCCGGGCACAACTCAATCAAAAACCACTCTGCTCATCTACAGCATCAAGACACTTGGATGGACTACCTCAGCAGAAATACATCCTTTCAAAGGCTTTAACCTCCATGCCCTTCTAACTCTTCAGAAGCCTACCTACGACAACTATTTCATCAAGTCGCCTTTTGATGGCGTTGCAGACCTGAATGCGAACGGCAATATCGTAAAGGAGATTCCTCAGGTCCTTATCGAACTGGATCCAAGTTATCAGCTTAACGACAAATTTCGTTTCTGGCTCTCATTCCGTTATTTCTGG
>CAMWXI010000165.1 GCA_947178175.1 uncultured Porphyromonadaceae bacterium
CTTATAGATAGGCACGATCACAACCTGAATAGGGGCAAGACGCGGAGGAAGTACCAGACCGTTGTCATCGCTGTGAGTCATGATAAGAGCACCCATAAGACGGGTAGACACACCCCAGGAAGTAGCCCAAACATATTCCGGCTCATTCTGTCGGTTGACAAACTTCACATCGAAAGCTTTGGCGAAATTCTGACCGAGGAAATGGGAAGTGCCGCTCTGTAGAGCTTTACCATCCTGCATCATAGCCTCAATAGTATAAGTGTCGATAGCGCCGGCGAAACGCTCGTTGGCGGATTTGACACCCTTCACTACAGGGACGGCCATATATTTTTCGGCAAATTCTGCATATACCTCCAACATTCTGCGAGCTTCTTCCACAGCTTCCTGCTCGGTGGCATGTGCGGTGTGTCCCTCCTGCCAAAGGAATTCTGCAGTACGGAGGAACATACGGGTACGCATCTCCCAGCGCATCACGTTGGCCCACTGATTGAGCAGCAGAGGAAGATCACGGTAAGAATGAATCCAGTTCTTATAAGTATTCCAGATAATAGTTTCTGAAGTAGGACGAATTATAAGTTCCTCTTCAAGGCGAGCATCCGGATCAACTACAACACCGCCGCTTTCGTGATCAGCTTTAAGACGATAGTGGGTGACAACGGCACATTCCTTAGCAAATCCCTCCACATGATCGGCCTCACGACTGAGGAAAGATTTCGGGATGAGAAGAGGGAAATAAGCATTCTGATGGCCGGTGGCCTTAAACATATCATCGAGCTGACGTTGCATTTTTTCCCAGATAGCATAGCCATAAGGTTTGATTACCATACAGCCTCTCACCGCACTCTGCTCAGCCAGATCGGCTTTCAGCACAAGCTCATTATACCATTGGGAATAATTATCCGATCGTTTTGTAAAATTCTTAAGTTCTTTTGCCATGATTAATCATAGAGGAAGGCCTTCGACACATTAACTGAGACTCTTCAATTAAAATTCTTTCCCCTCATTGTCAACTAAACAAAGTGAATAAAGGGAGGGGTGTCGGAAACCGGTTAACAATTCATCTTGCAAAATTAATTAAAAACTATGAAATTACATTATTTTTCTTAATGATAATTTCTAAGGAAATATTAAACCCAGGGAAAATGAGAAATTACAATAAACAAAAAAGAGACCCGTAATTCAGAAAAAACTGAATCACGGGTCATCATCATAATATTTTTAAAAGTGGAATCTATTTGATAAATTCAATCAGCGGAGACGATCAACGGATCGGAGGAGAGCTTCGTCACGGCGAATGGCACGTAAGCCCATTATAGCAGCAATAAGAGCGAGCAACGGGCAAAGAGCCACTGAAGACCAGCTTACCTGATAACCTTCCACGGAGCAGTAACCGATTCCGGCTGCCACAGCGGCAGAGGCTATAGTGAAGAGAATGGCTACAGCACACACACTCTTCTGAAGACGGAAATTCTTAAAAAGGAATATATCAAGAATATAGAGGAAGGAGGTGACAATAGAGAGAATGAAGAAATACCACGTATGAAGGAAATAACCGGAGGGAGCCCCATCAGTGGTTTCTCCTTCATAGGTGAATCCCAATGAAGTGAAATTCAAAGAGAATTCTGTGGTCTGCACCTGTCCAAGAGACGCGAAAGAGAAAACACCCATCATAACGGCTGCCACCAAGAGAAGCACCGATTGCCAACGTTGGATTACCATAAGTCTGATATAGATTTTAGATATTAGATAAGTAAATCACATAAATTAAACGATTTTTTAAGATAACTCACAGGTGTTTATTCTTGAATCATAAAACTTGCTCTTTCTGATCGCTTTCGAATTGTCATTCAGTCGTATAGTCCGCTATGCTCCTTAATTCCGCACCGATATTGTCTCAAAAAATATAAGTTTCATGTATTCATTAATTTCTGCGAGTTACTTTATAGAGAAGAGATATTAGAGAGGAGAATCCGCTCGCAAAGATAAGAAATTAATCTTATGTCTACACTCTCGTCTATTTTGAAAATTTGATAGTCTTAACCACGGCGTTGGTGCTAACACATAAAAGATAAACACCTTTGGGTAATGCCGCCATGTCTATAGTGACATCGTATCCTGAGGTGATGTCGGCAAGGAGACGCGACATGACTTTTACCCCGGATGTGGTAAAAATATCAATTGAAGCGGAAGAGAAGTCAGCTCCGAAAAGCACTTTCATCTGATTAACGTCAGACTGAAAATGTATATCTGATGCATCTTCCGTAAATAGACCGCTCACAGATGACATTTTCAGACACTCCTTGAGTCCGGCGTAGGCATCTATCTTGCCATATCCCCAATCGTTGCTGCCCTCTGCTGGAATTTCACCTGTGAAAGAATCAGTGCGTGATGTGTTCTTTATTACATCAGAAATCTGTTCCGGGGAAAGGGATGGACAAGCTTGAAGCCAAGTAGCCACTATTCCGGCAACAGCAGGCGACGCCATTGAGGTGCCTTGCATATAGCCGTAGCGAACGTAATTACCATTATCCTCGTATGCGTAAGAGACCGGTAGGCTACCTGTGACGTCAAAACTTGACATTGCGGAGCTGATATAACATCCGGGGGCCGAAACCTGAGGCTTCACACGTCCGTCGGCAGTCGGACCACAAGATGAGAATGAACTTAACGCTCCAACTGTCTCGTCAAGTTTTTGCTCAGTGGTAGTGTTGAACGGGGTGTAAGCGTTGCGAGTGGTATAAGAGCCTACGGAGATAATTCTCTTTCCGGTGCCGCCAATTTCGGCTATAGTCGATGCATCGCCATCGCTGAAGCCTTCCATGTTGCGCGATGTAAGACCAAGTTTGATATTGTCGGCCCATACATGCATTGTTCCGGGTGTGACGGATGCAACCTCTAAAGCGACAGCATAGTTGCTACGTATTGACGTTATGCCTGAGGTCATAGATACGTGCACCTTATCATTGATGGGGTTTCTCTCGGATGCTATTGCCACTTTGCCGGATACGTTGCGACCAAGAGACACTTCAGTCTCATCCGAGGGATAAACCTTTATACGGTCGGTCTCAACACCGCCATTGACATTATAAACCATCAGATACACTTCTATATCCTGTCCTTTATCTCCCCAAACGTCAATATCACCTCCTGCATTTGCCGGGGTGATGGACTGATGGAAATCGACAAATGATTTGAATGTAGAGGAACCTTGGGCATGAAATTTATTTGTGCGGTGATTGCCGGCAGAACCCACGATTATGCGGCCCGGTCCCTGAAGTGCATCGGCCATTCGGTCGAAAGGAGAAGAGCCGTCGTGAGGACCATCTTGCGAGCCAAGGCTAAGATTTATGACACATGGTTTCCCGACTGCTTCTGCATAATCAAAGATATAAGCGATAGCGTTAGACACGTTGACACTGGCATCGTCATCGTCCTTAAGGCTTACAAGTATAATGTCTGCGTCGGGAGCCATCCCAATGAAAAGGTCCGACTCAGTGTGGTCAGAGCCTGCAGCTATGGCAGTGACGTGTGTTCCATGAGAGTTACTCCGAATGTCTCCACCGGCATCACGAATCGACTCGGAATCAACAAATTCTGTTCCGTAACCGAATTTTTCAGGAGATGTACCTGTTGAGGTGCCTTGTTCCCATACCCTCCGTATACGCAACAAGCCATCGCTATCCACAAATGCAGGATGATTGTAATCAAAACCACGGTCGACCACACCAACCACGACGCCCTTTCCGGTAAAACCTTGCGAGAACTCGTTGCCGGCATGCACAAGATTGGCCCCTGTTTCAATG
>CAMWXI010000166.1 GCA_947178175.1 uncultured Porphyromonadaceae bacterium
TCGCCATTCCATGGACTCGGTGCAATCCGGCCGCTACTCACAAATTGACTGCAAAATTACTGAATTTTGCTGATAATTTAGTAAATTTGCATTGATAAAAAATACATTAACCCGAGGCCGACCCCCGGAATCTTTTGAAAGTAAAAGCCTTCCCTCTCATCTTTGGGCTTCAACTTTCATATTTTAAAACCTTTAGAAAATGGAAAAATTCAGAGCAGCGATTATCGGTTATGGCAACATCGGCAAATTCACTCTGGAAGCTCTTTTAGAGGCTCCTGATTTTGAAATTGCCGGAATCGTAAGAAGAAATCCTGAAGATAAAGCAGATATACCCTCCGACATTTCAGTAGTAGGCACAATTGACGAACTGAAGGATGTGGACGTTGCAATTTTGGCAACTCCCTCACGCAAAGTTGAGGAAACCGCTGTCAATATCCTTGCCCGTGGCATCAACACTGTGGATAGCTTCGATATTCACACTGAAATACCGGCTTTGCGCTCTCGTCTGCACAACGCGGCGGTAGCTCACGGCGCAGTAAGCGTCATCTCCGCCGGTTGGGATCCGGGGTCTGACTCTGTGGTGCGCACTCTCATGCAGGCTATTGCTCCCAAAGGTGTCACCTACACCAACTTCGGGCCTGGAATGTCCATGGGCCATACAGTAGCAGTGAAAGCCATACCCGGCGTAAAGGCTGCACTTTCAATGACTATCCCGGTTGGCACCGGCATTCATCGCAGGATGGTATATGTAGAACTTGAAGATGGATATGAACTTGCGAAAGTTGCCGAGGCTATCAAGAACGACCCCTACTTTGTGAATGATGAGACTCATGTGACACAGGTAGACTCCGTTGACGATCTTAAAGATATGGGACATGGTGTCAACCTTGTGCGCAAAGGAGTGTCCGGCAAGACTCAAAATCAGCTGTTGGAATTTGACATGAAAATCAACAACCCGGCTCTCACCGGTCAGATTCTGGTATGTGCAGCTCGTGCCGCCATGCGTATGCGTCCCGGATGCTATACCATGATTGAAATTCCCGTCATTGATCTTCTCCCCGGAGAGCGTGACAAATGGATTGCTCAATTAGTCTGATGCCAAGAGTATTAGCTATTGACTACGGTAGGAAGCGCTGTGGAGTGGCCGTCACTGACACATTGAAGATATGTGCCAACCCACTCCCGACACAGCGTGCCTGCGACCTTCTTGATTTCATTGCTGATTATTGTAGCCGGGAAAGCGTGGAACGTATCATTGTAGGTCTACCCCTGACTCTGAAAGGAGACCCCTCGGAAAGTTCCAGATATATTGAACCTTTCCTAAAACAGTTGAAGAAACGCCTTCCCGAAATGCCTGTGGACCGTTATGACGAACGTTTCACATCAGCCATTGCTCATCAGGCCATGATTGACGGAGGTGTAAGGAAATCAGAAAGAAGACGCAAGGAACTTACAGACCAGACTGCAGCTGTCATCATATTAACTGATTGGTTACAAAGCCGTCAAAACATCGAAGTCATCTGACTCGTTAAATTTTACTTCAACAACTATGATTCTACCTGTTTATCTCTACGGTCAACCGGTGCTCCGCAAGGAAACCGAGGATATCACTCCTGACTATCCTGAGCTGAAGAAGCTCATAGCTGACATGTTTGAGACTATGTATAACAGTGATGGTGTGGGTCTCGCAGCCCCGCAGATTGGAAAGTCTATCAGTGTCATCGTAATTGACGGAGACCCTGTGGCTGACAGTTTCCCGGAATGTAAAGGGCTGAAAATGGCCCTCATCAATCCTCGTCTGGAGGTTATTGAAGATGAAGAACCGGTGAGTCGCGCGGAAGGATGCCTATCCATCCCCGGTATCAACGAAAACGTGAAACGCCATGAACATGTTGTGCTTTCATGGCTTGATGAGGATTTTAATCCTCACGAACAGGAATTCCGCGGTTTTGCCTCCCGAATAATTCAACATGAGTTTGACCATCTCCTCGGAGAAGTCTTCACCGACCATGTATCCCCTCTTCGCAAACAATTTATCCGCACCCGACTCAATAATATCGCTAAAGGGAAGGTGCGTTGTGATTATCGAACAAAATAATTAACTCAAGAATTTTCATACTATGGCTGACGACAAGAAAGTCATATTCTCCATGGTGGGTGTGAGTAAGATAATTCCTCCCCAACGCCAGATTCTGAAGAATATCTACCTATCTTTTTTCTATGGTGCCAAAATAGGCATTATCGGTCTTAACGGCTCCGGAAAATCAACACTGCTGAAAATTATCGCCGGCATTGACAAGTCATATCAGGGAAACGTAGTTTTCTCTCCGGGTTATAGCGTAGGATACCTCGAACAGGAACCACAGCTTGACCCCGACAAGACCGTGCTCGAAGTGGTGAAAGAGGGTGTGGAGCCGGTCATGAACCTCCTTAAGGAGTATGACGAAGTTAACAACGCCTTTGCCGACCCTGAAGTGCTCGAAAATCCTGACAAGATGGATGCACTTATCAATCGCCAGGCAGAACTCCAGGATAAACTTGACGCTTGCGATGCGTGGAACATAGATAATAAGCTTGAACGTGCCATGGATGCTCTGCGGTGTCCGCCCGACGACCAGAAAATATCCACTCTTTCCGGAGGTGAGCGTCGTCGTGTTGCTCTGTGTCGTCTCCTGCTTCAGCAGCCGGACATCCTGCTTCTGGATGAGCCTACCAACCACCTTGACGCTGAATCTATCGACTGGCTTGAACAGCACCTCCAGCAATATCCCGGCACTGTCATCGCCGTGACCCACGACCGCTACTTCCTTGACCATGTGGCAGGCTGGATTCTTGAGCTTGACCGCGGCGAAGGTATACCCTGGAAGGGAAACTATACTTCATGGCTCGACCAGAAAACCAAGCGTATGGCTCAGGAAGAGAAGCAGGCAAGCAAACGCCGTAAAACACTTGAACGCGAGCTCGAATGGGTACGCATGGCTCCCAAAGCCCGTCAGGCTAAAGGAAAGGCGCGACTCTCAAGCTATGACAGACTTCTTAATGCCGACCAGAAAGAGAGAGAAGAGAAGCTTGAAATCTTTATTCCTAACGGCCCGCGACTTGGAAATAAAGTGATTGAGGCCATCAATCTCTCAAAAGCTTATGGTGACAAAGTCCTCTTTGACGACCTTAACTTCATGCTCCCGCCTAACGGTATTGTAGGTGTCATCGGCCCTAATGGAGCCGGTAAAACCACTCTCTTCAAACTTATCATGGGGCTTGAAAAACAAGACAATGGAAATTTTGAAGTTGGAGAAACGGTTAAAGTTGCATACGTTGACCAGACCCACAAAGACCTGTCACCGGAGAAAACCGTTTATGAAGTTATTTCGCAAGGAGTCGAAAGTTTCCGAATGGGGGGAAGGGACATGAATGCCCGCGCATACCTTTCAAAATTCAACTTCACCGGAGCTGACCAGGAAAAGAAGATAGGAGTGCTTTCCGGTGGTGAACGAAATCGTCTGCACCTTGCAATGGCTTTAAAGGAGGAAGGGAACGTGTTGCTCCTTGACGAACCTACTAATGATATTGACGTCAACACTCTCCGCGCCCTGGAAGAAGGCCTCGACAACTTTGCCGGATGTGCCGTCGTTGTGAGCCACGACCGTTGGTTCCTTGACCGCATTGCCACCCACATCCTTGCCTTTGAAGGAGACAGCAAGGTGACATTCTATGAAGGCTCTAATTCCGACTATGAGGAATTCCGCAAGAAACGCGACGGTAACGACACTCCCCACC
>CAMWXI010000167.1 GCA_947178175.1 uncultured Porphyromonadaceae bacterium
GACGTATGTAGTCATAGCCACAATCATAGGCTCCCGTCTTGGTCATGTATTCTTCTACGAATGGGATTTCTATTCCCGACATCCGGAAGAAATATTTAAGATTTGGAACGGTGGCCTCGCATCTCACGGAGGAACTATTGCCAACATCATCGCACTTTTCCTCTTCTCATGGTTTGTCACAAAAAAACCGGCGTCCTGGACTTTTGACAAGTTTGTGGTGCCGGTGGCGTTAGTGGGTGCCCTTATCCGTCTGGGAAATCTTATGAATTCTGAAATCTACGGATGTGCAACTGACCTTCCCTGGGGTTTCATATTCGTTAGAAACGGAGAGACAATTCCGATGCATCCCACTCAACTATACGAGGCCATATGCTATCTCATACTCTTTGGAATTCTCATGTGGATGTATTGGAAGAAGAATGCTGAAGAGCGTCCATGGCTCATAACCGGCGTATTCTTCATAGGCATCTTTCTACCCCGCTTTATTATTGAGTATGTGAAAAATGTTCAGGTGTCCGGAGAGTACGATATGATTGCACGCTACGGCATGAATATGGGTCAAGTATTAAGTATCCCCTTCATTTTCCTGGGGATAATCCTGGTCATCTTAGCCATGTCTCATCCGCGCCAGCACTGGACATTCCCAAACAAATTTGCTGACGAACCCTCAAATAAGAATATAAAATAAACATTGGGGGATGTTCCGTTTTTTCACGGAAGACCCCCCTTATTCCAACATCGGGAGAATCCGGCGCAATCCGTTAAGGAAGATATCAACCTCCTCCCTGGTATTATAGATTGCAAAGGAAGCTCTTACAGTACCGGGGATACCAAGTCGTTCCATCAACGGCATGGCGCAATGATGACCCGTACGAACAGCTATGCCAAGTCCGTCGAGTAACATTCCCACGTCGTAGGGATGAGACTTCCCTGCTAAAAAGGATAATACCGAACTCTTATGCGGAGCCTCCCCTATTATCCTGATAGAGGGCATTGTGCGCTTTATCTCATTTGCAGCATATTCCAGGAGCTCCATTTCATGTCTTTCAATGTTTTCAAGACCTAACTCTTCTATAAAAAACAATGCCTTGTCAAATGCCGCTATCCCGACAAAATCAGGTGTCCCGGCTTCAAACTTGAAGGGCAAAGAAGCAAAGGTTGTGCCCTGAAAACTAACATGCTCTATCATCTCTCCACCTCCCTGATATGGCGGCATATCTCGCAATAGTTTTTCTCTGCCGTAAAGTATACCGATACCCGTGGGACCATACATCTTATGTGAAGAAAAAACATAGAAATCCGCACCAGTCTCCTGTACATCTATCTTTAAATGCGGCGAAGCCTGGGCACCATCCACCAACACAGGGACTCCATATGAATGAGCTATATCCGCCATCTCTTTCACGGGATTGATTGTCCCCAGGACATTGCTGACATGACAAAAAGAGGCAAAGACAGTGCGGGATGTGAACAGTTTCTTATATTGCTCTATATCTAAAACGCCTCGTTCGTCAATGTCCACCACTTTGATTTTAGCACCGACACGTTTTGCCAACAGTTGCCACGGAACAATATTGGAGTGATGCTCCATCACGGTCAATATTATCTCATCTCCCTCTTTAAAACGCGTTCCGTAGGAAGCGGCAACAAGATTTATCCCCTCTGTTGTCCCTCGCGTGAATATCACTTCAGTTTCCGACCGGGCATTAATATAATCCCTTACATGTCTGCGCGTTTGCTCCTGACGGTCAGTTGCAAGCTGCGACAGGGTGTGGACACCGCGATGAACATTCGCCTTGCGATGATAATAACTGTCTACCATGTCATCAACAACCCGGGAAGGAGTTTGGGAAGTGGCGGTATTATCAAGATAGACGAGGGGATGTCCTTGAATTCTGGTGGTTAACGAAGGGAAATATGATCTTACTTTCTCTATATCCATTTTCTCGATTCTCTTTACGGTTGATATCCGGCGAATATCAACAACCTCCGCAATCCGCACAACTATGCAGTTCTCCTGCAAATCTACGCTCCACAAGCATCTGCAGACGGTCGCGGAGAATTGACAAACGCACTCCGTTAATTACATCCGCCATGAAGGCCTGCTTCAGCAACAGACGGGCTGTAGACTCATCTATGCCCCTTGTGCGCATATAGAACATCTGCAACTCATCGAGCTGACCAATGGCTGTGCCGTGACTGCACTTGACATCATCATTGTATATCTCAAGCTGGGGCTTGGAAAACATTCTCGCTTTCGGATGTCCTATCAGGTTCCGGTTGCTCTGATATGCTTCGGTCTTTTGAGCTCCCGGAGAGACATATATCAGGCCGGCAAAAGCTCCCTCCGCGTCATCATCCACAACATATTTGAACAGCTCATCACTATGGCAGTTACCAACTTCGTGAGTAATAACGGAATATGTATCCAATTTACGCTCTGAGTCTTCGATTCCCATGCCATATAGATGCAATTCACTATGCTCTCCGACAAAACGACAGAAATATTCATTTCTCGTAATGCCATTAAAGAGCGTGATTCCATCTATCATCACGTTACTTCCCTCTTCTTGTCTGAGATACAGAGAGTTGAGACGGTGTGTCTTTTCCCCCGACTCTTCAAGATCATAATAATCAAAATGAGAATTTCTGCCGGCAAAGATTTCTACTGTCTGCACTCCCAGCATATCAATCTCATGATTCTGAGTATGGTCACATATAAGAAGACGTGCCTCGGCATCTTCCTCCACTACTATCACCAATCTGCGTATAGCCATCAATGGAGAAAGATTCTGAAGTATGTTGACCAGCTGAAGGGGGCGATCCAGCTTTACTCCTTTTCCGATTTTTAGCCATAGACCGTCTTGTGCCAGAAGTGTGGAGAGAGCTACTATCGGATTACTGATGTCCGCAAGCTTACCATAATAACGGGCTACTTCCTCAGGGTCTTCTTTGGCTTTTCTGCATAGACTGCAGACTTCAACCCCCTCAGGAAGGAGTTTGCGACTCTTCTCTGTTTCTCCCCAGCTGTCGTTAATGAGCATGAAGATTGCAGAAGAGAGGGTAGGCACTCCGCATTGGAAACTCCTGGAAGGGTCTACATCCAATGGTATGCGGGCAAGATTCAGACCATAGTCAGGAGCTAAAACAGACTCAAGGTCTGTATGCTCATAGTTTTCACTCCCTTTTTTGGGAAGAGGATGGCTTAACAGACTGTCAAGCGCCTCCGGACGCAGGACATTCAACGGAGCTGCAGAATGAGAATCTATGAGTTCGCGATGTGCGGTATATAAATCCGTATACTGCTTTAGAGCATTATTCTCCATGTTCAGCGAGCCTCCTCTCTCGAAACGCCGGCCGCATCCGCAGCATCTATTTCAGCTTTTATCCAGTCATATCCACGCTCTTCAAGTTCAAGGGCAAGCTCCGGACCTCCGGTGCGTACAATCCTTCCCTTATAGAGGATATGAACTATATCCGGCTTTATGTAATCCAAGAGACGCTGATAGTGAGTGATCACTATTGTGGCGTTATCCTTTGTCTTAAGCTTGTTGACTCCCTCTGCTACGATTCTTAGGGCATCTATGTCAAGCCCGGAATCCGTTTCGTCAAGTATTGAAAGCCGGGGTTCCAACACTGCCATCTGAAAGATCTCATTGCGCTTCTTCTCTCCTCCGGAGAATCCTTCGTTGACTGAACGTGAAGCCAACTTATTGTCTAACTCTACAACC
>CAMWXI010000168.1 GCA_947178175.1 uncultured Porphyromonadaceae bacterium
AACCACCATAGAGGCCCAGTTTGGGTTTGAGGGTGGGCATAAATATTTTTGGAAGCGTTACTCGACGCTCTTTCTTGACTTGCTGAAACCTGGAAAATTTCATCATCTTCGTCAGGAATGAGACATCGGTAGACGCCTTTGTGGATATGTATCTATCTACCAGTGTACGAGAGTATTGATCGTAGCCGGGATACATAATGCGCGGGGCCTCTGCTGTTGTCTATTCTATGAAGATGGGCAATTCCAGGGCCTCAGCAAGTGGAATAGGCAACGCGTAAAAGACCTTGCGCTTTCTTTTTTTAATAGCCTGTTTACAAGGTCTAAGGCATCTTAGAAAACCATTTTAATGAGAATCAATCTTATTATCCTAATGCTGCTAAGCTCTTTATGCCTTAGCGCCAGAGACTTCATCTATGAGGGGATAGCATATACAGTCCTGGATGAAAACGAGAAAACAGTTCAGACAAAGGCCGGTTCAGTTGAAACTGACCCCAATGATGAAAGTAAAGAAATTCACATCCCCGGGAACACGGTATCTATATTAATTCAATTGCCGGAAAAGGTAACTGATGAGAATGGCAATGAATATACTCTTACCACCATTGGCAAAGATTCCTTCTGCGAAAATTCAACTCTTCTATCCGTTTCGCTCCCCGAGTCTGTAAAAGAGATTGAAGACAATGCTTTCTATGGGTGCAACTATTTAATCAAAATCAACTTTCCTGAGGGTTTGAAAAGTATTGGTAATTATGCATTCTTCGCCTGCATTTCTTTGATGGATATTGAACTACCAGCCGGACTCCTTATGATAAAGACAGGTTCGTTTGCCGGTTGTGCATTAAAAAGCATAAATTTACCTGAAAACCTCATGGCAATATACGAGTATGCATTTATGTCATGCATGAATCTGACTGAAGTACGTATTCCTGAGAACGTCTTTCTTATGGGAGATGCTTGTTTTCTGGGATGTACGTCGCTGAAAACTTTATATTTACCCGCTAAACTACTGTTTGCCGGCTCAATGATGTTCTATTCATGCAAAGAATTGACATCCGTATATTATCCTACGGATAGTCCGGTTTCGGCTTCAAAGAATAATTTCGACAATTCGATTTATTCCTCTGCTACACTTTATGTACAGGCAGGAGCATCTTCAGCTATGGCTCAAACCATTCCATGGAAATACTTCAGTAACATTGTTGAGTATGATTTCTCGTCAATCGACGCAATTCAAACAGAAAGCCCTAACCAGCCCGTTGAATACTATGACCTGAATGGACGCCGTGTTCAATCACCAATACCCGGGCAGCTTCTGATTCGTCGCGTAGGAACCGAAACTTCCAAAATCTTCTTCTAATACATTTCATATTCACTGCCGTATTTAACGGATTCGGCAGTGAATATGATACCTTTTTGCATTCTCTTTGAAAGAATCGTTATTTCAAAATGGCAGATATTTTTATAAGTTACTCTTCGCAAGATTTTGAGAAAATATATCCGGTGATTGCGAAGCTGGAGGACTTGGGATATAAATGTTGGTATGCTCCACGCGATATTATGCCTGGTGAGGTCTATGCCCGTGCAATAGTTAGAGGTATTAAGACGTGTCCAATCTTTTTGGTGGCCATAACGGAGAACTCAACTAAATCTGATATGGTCTTAAACGAGATTGAACAGGCCGCAAGATATAAGAAGAAACTGATTCCTCTGTTTTTTAATAATTTAGAGCTGCCGGAAGAATTCAGTTTTTATTTAAGGACAGTGCACTGGGCCAAATATGAAAAACGCAGTATGGAGCAGATAGTATCTATATTGGGTCTGCCTGAACCGGTCTCTGTTAATGACCATCTACGCGATAAAAATGAGGAAAAGGATGCAAAGGTTGTACGCCCTCAGAAAGGAGCCGAAATAGATTCAGAAAGCACAAAAGATAATACATCTAACATCAGGGTAGAGGCCGGGTCAAGCGATAAATCAGAACCCAAGCGAAAATTTTACAATTTTTTTAAGGAAAAAGGTTTAGGCCTGGTAATGGTGGTTATGACCAGTATTATATTGTTGGCGTGCTTTATTGGAACAACACATCATTATACTTATACTGACGATGAACAGAATGTAGAACCTATTTTAACAGAAGCAGAGAGCCGTGCTAAGGAAATATTATATAGCACACGGAATTTATATGTTAACTTAGGTCCGGAAATAAGCGTTTATTGGGCTTCGCATAATTTAGGGACTAACGCTGACTCTATATTTGGTCAAAGATATCCCTGGAGAACTCGTCTTGATGAGAATATGGTTCCTGATAGCATTGCTATGAGAAATGATTTTGAAGGCCTGAGTATTCCATCGAAAAAAATGTTTGCTGAGTTGATGGAGAATTGCAAATGGGAATGGGTTGACTTCGAAGATGGTGACACCACACGTATTGCAGGATACTTGGTTACAGGTAGTAATGGGAATTCAATTTTCCTCCCCGCTTTCGGACGTCAAAGCAGTCCGATTAGCGTTGAAGAATACAACAAAACAAAAATTTCAGGTAATTATTGGACCTCGGATTTTAGAGCTTCAGGTGATTTGGGTGTGTTAATTTACTTTGATTCTATAACGACAGCACCGGCAGTACTTTCTAAGTCGAATCTACTTTCAATTAGGCCCGTATGTGTATTTGATAGTGCACATTTAAAAGCTCTATCAAGGCCAGTATCTATGTCGACCGAGTTAAAATCAACACTTCCCGATAATTTCTAATTTTGTACACGAGTAAATATCAGAGCACGTCCGAGTCCCGGGTCTCTTCTACTTCTCCTTCGGTTCGCTCTTCATTTTCCTCAAGAGTTTGCTGGGCTTCGCCCAGTTCTGCCCATTGCTGCACGTGAGATGTATGGGTGCGGTTTGCGGCTTGAAGCACCTCAGGTGCAGCCTTCTGCTGAGATGCCGGAACTCTTTCCTTAAGAGCCAGAATAAGTTTCTTGATGAATTTCTGAACTGCATCAGTGTGCACGCAATAGATAATTCTGTCAGGGCTGAGGTAAAGGGAGGATTCATCCATTCCTGACTCGTCTGCGGCCGGAATAAAATTAGCCAAGGGCACGGTAATCCCGTCTACGGTTATGGTGGTCGGACTCAAAACAGCTTTCACATATTTATGGCGGACCTTCACGTTGGTTAGGTCTAAGGTGTACGTCCTGAGAGGTATTTCCGGCCTCTCTCCGGCCTCGATTCTCTCCACAAATGCAGGAATTTCAGCACTCGGAATCCCTTCCAGGTTCTTGACATATTCCTCTATACTCTCTCCACCGTTTATACCATCACGATAACTGAAAATGGCTGCGGTAAGGCTACGTGAGGTGATACAGAACCTCATGAAATTAATGATTGCTTCGATGGCTTCTCCTCCCGCTACCATTTTCTTGAGCAGTTCGAGGGTCGCGGCGCGCGCTTCATCGCGGATTCGCAAGGCTTCCTCCGGGTCAATGAGATAAAGCTTTTCAAGATAATGTCCTCCCTCCCATTTCAGTGTTTTCAGTTTGTGGTAAATGATTGGGACAAGTCGCTTAAAAATAGGCATTCGCTCCCCGTTTGGCTGCAAAAATGCATAGTGGAAAATTTGACTGTCTTTGCCATGCTTGAAGCGGGTTATCAAATTGTCAGCTTGGCGCAGCTTATCCCTATTCTCAAAATATGCCATTAGTGACAGTATCAG
>CAMWXI010000169.1 GCA_947178175.1 uncultured Porphyromonadaceae bacterium
ACGTTCAGCACACAGCCGGAGAAGGCAGCGGATTCCCCGACGAAGAATATATTGCAGCCGGAGCTACAATCCTTCCCACTATCGAAGAAGTTTATGCAAAAGCTGAAATGATTATCAAGGTAAAAGAGCCGATCGAACCTGAATACAAACTCGTTCGCAAAGGTCAGCTTCTTTTCACCTACTTCCACTTTGCATCAGACCTTCCTCTCACAGAAGCAATGATCAAATCCGGAGCAACATGTATCGCCTACGAAACAGTTCGCGGACGCGACGGCAGCCTTCCCCTTCTCATACCTATGAGCGAAGTAGCCGGACGTATGTCAGTTCAGGAAGGAGCTCGTTTCCTTGAGAAACCTCAGGGTGGACGCGGTGTGCTCCTCGGTGGTGTTCCGGGTGTTAAGCCTGCAAAAGTCCTCGTACTCGGAGCCGGCGTTGTAGGTCGCAACGCAGCTCTCATGGCAGCCGGCCTTGGCGCTGATGTCACAATCACCGACATCTCCCTCCCCACACTCCGCCACTGTGCAGAAGTAATGCCCAAGAACGTTAAGACTCTCTACTCTTCAACCCACAATATCGAACAGGAACTCCCCACAACTGACCTCGTGATTGGGTCAGTTCTCATTCCGGGTGCAAAAGCTCCACATCTCGTTACCCGCGATATGATCAAGCTCTTGCGTAAAGGTTCTGTAATGGTAGACGTAGCAATTGACCAGGGCGGATGCTTTGAAACTTCACATCCCACCACTCACTCCGAACCCACATTTGAGGTTGACGGCGTAATCCAATACGCAGTTGCCAACATTCCCGGAGCAGTACCCTACACTTCAACATTGGCACTCACAAATGCTACTCTCCCCTACGCACTTCGTCTTGCAGACATGGGTTGGGTAGAAGCATGTAAGAAAGATGCAGGTCTTGCAGACGGCGTCAACGTAGTTGATGGGAAAGTTACCTTCAAGGCTGTAGCCGAAGCATTCAACCTCCCCTATACTCCGCTTAGCCTCTAACCCGAATACCTGACAAGCCGAATATAGACAATCTATATTCAGTTTACAATTAATAGATTAAGGGGGAGTTTCAAAGTCATTTTTGAAACTCCCCCCTTGCTTTTATACGAACGAATCAGAATTAATTCGAATAAACCTGGAGGATTGGAATCTTGATAGTATTTTGTGTGGAAATTCCGGTTAATTCTTAACGATAGACTGTTTAATACAATCCACTATATAATGTACATGTTCATCGCTTACCCAGGGACCTGAAGGAAGACAAATACCATGACGGAAAAGCTCTTCGCTAACACCGTTCACGTATGCCGGATTATTAGCATACACCGGCTGACAATGCATCGGTTTCCATAGTGGTCTGCTTTCAATATTACATTTATCCAGAGCCACGCGCAGAGCCTCTACATTACGTTCAGGCTGACATTCAGTAGTGACGGAACCACCTTCATGAGTCACTCCGGCCGCACCACCGACCGCACCTTTCACAGCTTCCTTATACACATTTTCCTCACCCTTAATCCTGAGAGATGGAGAAAGCAACGCCGTACACAGCCAGAAATTAGAATCAAACTCCGGAGAAGGATTGCAATGCATCTCAATACCGTCAACATCCGCAAGCAACTCGCAATATAGTTTCTGCACATGCTTATGATGGGCAATATGCTCATCCAAAATAGTCATCTGTCCGCGACCTATTCCGGCACATATATTTGACATGCGATAGTTAAATCCAATCCGTTCATGCTGATAATACGGATAATTCTCACGCGCCTGTGTGGCATAAAAAAGAATCTCCTTTTTTCCCTCCTCACTCCCACAGATAAGAGCACCGCCTCCGGAAGTTGTAATCATCTTATTACCATTAAAGCTCAGCACCCCAAATTTGCCGAATGTTCCGAGAACCTGACCATTAAAGCGAGAACCCATACCTTCCGCAGCATCCTCAATCACTGGAATCTGATACTTTTCAGCTATAGCTGTTATCCTGTCAATCCGATAAGGCATACCATACAAGGCAACGGGGATAATAGCTTTAGGCTTCCTTCCGGTCTTCTCAATACGATCAATAATTGCACTCTCCAGAAGCACCGGATCCATATTCCAGGTTTCGCGTTCAGAATCTACAAACACAGGAGTAGCTCCCAAATACGTCACCGGATGAGAAGACGCACAGAAAGTAAAAGTCTGCACAATCACTTCATCTCTCGGATTCACATCACATGCAATCAGAGCCAGATGAACGGCGGCCGTACCGGCAGAAAGACACACCACCTCCTTATGCAGAGGAGCAGGAGTAGAATTTCCCGAAGCAGAAGGATTAGAGGAATCAGCCGGGGTTGACGGCAATCTGTGATTTACGAACCTTTTGAGGTCCTCTTCAAAACCGTTAACATTAGGTCCGAGAGGCACCACCCAATTGTCATCAAACGCCGACTTTATAAATTCCATCTCCCTGCCGCTCATGTGCGCCAGACAAAGCAAAATTCTTTCTTTCATAATAATATTTTAATCAGATTCCGTTAGAATCCGTGGTTTACGACTTCAATTCACTTTGAATTTAGTCTGCGTAGAATTATATTTGATAATTCTAAACTCCTCAGTCATCTACCAGAGTTTAACTATCCGTTCTTACCAGATAGTCACACTTGGCAAACGTCTCTCCGATTCTTGGCTGAAGTATCCTGCTGTCAATCTCATTTCCCTTCAACCATTCTATTATCGCTTTGGGAAAATTGACACCGGCTTCATAACTGAATGGGAAACCACCACCGAATCTGGGGTTCAGCTCCAAAACATAATATTCGCCATTTTCCTCAAACACATCCACATCAAGATTTCCAACGTGTTTAAGTTTTTCACCAAGAATTTTTCCAATTTCCTTAATTTGGGGATTGTCAACCGTGCACGCCTTATCTGTCTCTCCGGCTCGCATGGCAAGTTTCTTTTTTACAGACACCGCACGGTTTCTACCCTCCAGATCATTCATAACATCAAGTCCATACTCCTGACCCTCTATCTTTTGCTGAATCAGAATATATTCTTCTCCAAGGGAAGCTGTAGCGAGAATCGACTTTCTCACCTTCTTTATCAACATCCCATAGACTTCCTCCAACTCCTGAAAATTACCTACAAATTCAATACCAATAGAGCCAGAGCCCCATCGTGGTTTAAGGACAAGAGGAAAAGTAAGTTTTCCCGATTCAATCGCCTTTACTGCTTCATTATAGTTTACAAAAGTAGCCGGAGTCTTCAAGCCCAAACCGGTCACATATTGTGCTGTAAGATACTTATCAAAACAAACATCTATAACTTCCTGAGCCGAAACAATCACCTTCACACCCAGTACTTCAAATTTATCACGATTAGCAGCCAAAACAGGCAATTCAAGGTCGTTAAGACAAATAACCGCATCAATATTGTTATCCTTGCAAATCTGAAGCGTAATATCGATATAGTTATCTGCATACACAGCCGGCACTTGAATCTTAACATCAGCTGCTGTAAGAGCCGGAGCGGAGAGTTGCATGTCTGTAGCTACAATCTTCCCCTCATCGCCGAGTTGCTCCTTAAAATATTTTAGCAAATAAGTGCGACGTCCCGCACATGTAAAAAGTATATTCATTAATTTTTATATTTTTTGCGAGTTTCATATACCCCCCATCTTATTAAAAGATTAGAATATGGAGAACTCGTATAA
>CAMWXI010000170.1 GCA_947178175.1 uncultured Porphyromonadaceae bacterium
TCTCATACTTAATAAATATAACGGGAGAAGTCACACTGACACTTCAGGAATAACTTAGATGAAATTATCAGACTTGAGAAGCGGAGAAACCGCAATTATAATAAAAATTAAAGGACATGGCGCGTTTCGTAAACGTGTGATGGAAATGGGTTTTGTAAAGGGCCGTGAGGTTACAATGGTCCTTAACGCTCCCCTGTCAGATCCTATTAAATACAGGCTCATGGATTACGAAGTGAGTCTGCGCCGCTCAGAGGCAGAACTGATAGAGGTATTACCAATAGAGGAATGGAAAGACCACAATACTCATGAAAGAGAAATGGGTGTTCATGAAGAAGGTGAAGGTGTGCCGGTAAGGAGTGATAAGGTGATAAATGTTGCACTTGTCGGAAATCCAAATTGTGGGAAAACTTCTTTATTCAATATGGTTTCCGGTGCTCATGAACATGTTGGGAACTACGCTGGTGTGACAGTTGGTGCCAAGGAAGGTCAATTATATTATAAAGGTTATCAATTAAACATTGTAGACCTCCCTGGCACATACTCACTCTCAGCCTATTCCCCTGAAGAACTCTATGTGATGAGATACCTTCGTGAAGAAGTGCCTGACGTGATTGTCAATGTTGTGGTAGCTTCTAATCTGGAGCGTAATCTGTATCTTACAACAGAGTTAATAGATATGAACAGAAGCATGGTTATTGCTCTGAACATGTATGATGAGCTTGAGAGAAGCCACGCAAAACTTGATTATAAAACCTTAGGAGCTTTATTGGGGGTTCCGGTTGTTCCGACAAAGGCAAGTACCGGCTGGGGAGTGAACAATCTTTTGGACACGGTAATTGATGTTTACGAATTAAAGAATCCGGATGTCAGACACATTCATGTCAAGATGCGTCCGGAGGTGGAGCAGAGTGTATCCGTTATAAAGGATGAGATAAAGAAAGACAGTGATCTTTCTCAGAAATTCTCCCCCCGTTATCTGGCAATTAAAATGCTTGAGAATGACCCGGAAGCACATAATATATTAAAAAGTCGTCCTCATTATGACAAAATTGCTGATCTTCGCGATTTGGAGGCTAAAAAAATACAAAATGCCTTAAACCAGGATGTTGAGGAAGTGATCTCTGCAGAAAAGTATGGTTTTATAGCAGGAGCATTGGCAGAGACTCTTGAGAATAACGAGGCGCACGAAGAGAAGTCAACTAAAATCATAGATGCTTTTGTTACGAACAAACTTTTTGGATTCCCTATTTTTCTGTTGGTTATGTGGCTCATGTTCTGGGCTACTTTTCAGATTGGCTCATATCCGATGGAGTGGATAGAGAGTCTTGTTAGCTTCGTTTCTGATGTTATAGGAAAATATATGTCCGATGGACCCCTGAAAGATTTGATTTTGGATGGTATAATCGGAGGTGTTGGAGGTGTAATTGTCTTTCTGCCCAATATCTTGATACTTTATGCATTCATTTCCTTTATGGAAGATTCGGGATATATGGCCCGTGTCGCGTTCATTATGGACAAACTTATGCATAGAATGGGATTGCATGGGAAGTCCTTTATTCCGTTAGTTATGGGATTCGGTTGTAACGTGCCTGCCATAATGTCTACACGAATTATTGAGAGCCAATCAAGTCGTATCATTACAATATTGATAAATCCATTTTTCAGCTGTTCTGCACGCATACCTATTTACGTTTTGCTTGTCGGTGCTTTCTTTCCGACACAAGGAGCGTGGGTATTTGTCGGTCTCTATCTCTTAGGAATAATAGCAGCAGTTGTTACTGCCAAATTGTTGAGAAAATTCTGGTTTAAAGAAGATGAAACGCCTTTTGTCATGGAACTCCCGCCCTATAGAATTCCGACGGCAAAAGCTACTGTACGCAATATGTGGTCCAAAGCACAGCAGTATCTACAGAAAATGGGAGGTTTGATTCTGGTTGCATCCATTATTATTTGGGCTCTCTCCTATTTCCCGAGATATACCCTTCAGAATGTCCCAGAATCATACAAATCGGAGATAATATCCAATATGCCACCATCTACTCTTGAGAATACTTCGGGAGAGGGGATAGACGAAATGGTGTTGAATCAATACCAACAGGAACATTCTATTTTAGGGTATATAGGAAAAGCAGTCGAGCCAATAGTCCGACCGATGAATATGGGATGGAAAACAACTGTTTCACTAATAGCAGGAGCAGCCGCTAAGGAGGTTGTGGTTTCTACCCTGGGTGTCCTATATGTTGGCGATGATAACGAGGCCGCACTTTCGCAACGTCTTAAAACGCCATCACCACTGACCGGCACCACTCCATTTACTTCCGCTTCAGCAATGGCATTTATGGTCTTTGTGTTATTGTACTTCCCATGTATTGCAACAATATCGGCAATTGTCAGAGAGACCGGTTCTTGGAAATACGCCCTTTTCTCAATGGTTTATAATACCGCTTTGGCATGGATATTGGCAATGGTGACTTATAATATTGCAATATTGTTCCGCTAATATAAGACATGAATTATGGCTCGAACGCTGATAATAGTGTGTTCGAGCCATACTTTTCATTTTACAAGTTCCCTCTGTCAAAAAGGGATGGATGAGGTTGTTCCTCTCTTCAAAAAGAATGATTAACGGGGCGTTGAATAGACTGTAAAAGTCAACGTGTTACATAAGTGAGATTCGCTTTATTATAGCGAGCATAGATCATCTCCCTTTATGCAAGACAAATTACACGACATGTATCCTGACTTCTATATTTCCGTCCGGGGCCTGTCTCGTAAAGAACGGGATTATATCGGGAGCAATTGTTCCACTACGGTTATATCTGATCTAATATCGATGAGTATTATATCAACTCCAAAGACCTGCCCATACAACACGCGTCAATGGAATTTTTAACTTGAAGTTTCGATAAAATTTCCTGACGATGACGGCTCACCGTATGGATACTAAGATTGAGTAGTTCTGCTATTTCAGCACTTTTCCTGCCTTCAGCAATCATAGAAAGCACTTGTCTCTCACGATTGCTCAAAATATTGGGTACATAGGTAGATGTGAGTTCCTCATGGACTCCGGTAATGGAATTGACGATTACACTCCGGCCCTTGAAGTCAAATGTTAGAGGGGCATATATACACACAGCATAACGAATTCGTTGACTGTCCCTTTCGTAAACATAAAACATCCGGTGAGCCGTCTTGATAATCTCCCCGTTGCAACCTGTAAACCTCAGTTTCGTTAAAAGATAATAATCGCGTTTTGATTTAGGACGATTCTTTATGTAGTGATAAAACTTTAGTTCAGAGATTATTTTGACATCAAGTTCAGATTCCGGCAAATGACTAAGTATTGTGGTTTCCCATATCGAATTTTCATGCTGACAGGCTTCGAGACCCAGCCTATCGGCAAATCCTCCGGGAAAAATCCTGGAGGTCTTCCCAACCATATCGCTGACTACCACAAGGGCATTCTCAATCAGTGCCATAGTCCTACAGTAATTTATAATATCTGTGTCAGTCTTTGAATCAAGCCCGGCTGACTGAACTGACATAAGATATTCAATTTCTTTCTTGCTCATAATGATTTTGGTTATAAATAACCATTGTTTATGGAAGTGAAAAAAATTAACTTCGGGAGTTTGGGAGTTTTGATGAAAAATAAATTATAAATAATTGGCTTTAAATTT
>CAMWXI010000171.1 GCA_947178175.1 uncultured Porphyromonadaceae bacterium
GGAAAGGAAGGATGATACCCCGCCGCCAATTTTAAGTCAGAAGAGTGTGGAGATTCTTGGGAAAGAAATGAACCGTTTATTTTCAAAGAAGGAAGATTGGTCGCGTATTTCTTGAAATTTAAAACATTCTGTAAATCAAAGTTGTTTAGACGGAAGAGAAATAAGTTTGATAAGGAAAAATCATGAGAGAGAAAGAGATATTACCGGTTCTGGAAGAGAAATTCGGAATTACCGGGTTGAATCCCATGCAACGCAGGATGCTGGAAGCGAGTTCCGAAAAACGAGATATAATATTGCTGTCACCAACTGGTTCAGGAAAGACAATCGCATTTGCATTGCCTGTTCTTAAACAACTTAAGCCATCTTCCGGAAGAGTGCAATGTGTTGTTATTGCGCCCTCGCGTGAGCTTGTTTTGCAGATAGCGGGAGTGATGAGGACCCTTGCCCGGGGATATAAGGTCTCTGCTCTCTATGGAGGTCATAATGTAGAGGATGAAGTTAATACATTAAAGGTAAGTCCGGATATAATCGTGGCTACTCCGGGAAGATTACTTGATCATATAAGACGTCGCAACATTGACGTATTGCCGGTGAGAATTGTTGTTCTGGATGAGTTTGACAAATCATTGGAACTTGGATTTGAAGACGACATGTCAAAAGTACTTGCAAAGATGAAAAATGTCAGCCGATATTTTCTCACGTCAGCCACGCAAGCAGACACATTACCTGATTTTCTGAAACTTGACAACCCGTTGGAGATTAACTTTCTCGAAGGAACAGAATCAGTCAGAGAGCGTATGAGGGTAAGAAGCGTCAAATCTTCCAAGGCAGACAAACTTGAGGCATTGCATGATTTGTTATGTTCAATTACGGCTGAAGGGAAGACCCGGCGTACAATAGTGTTTGTCAATCATAGGGAAAGTGCTGAGAGAGTTTATGACTACCTGAGAAAGCAAAAGGTAGATTGCGTGTTATATCACGGACAACTTGACCAGATGGATAGAGAATCTGCGATAGCAATGTTCAATAATGGAAGCCGACCTATATTGGTTGCCACTGATTTGGCGGCGAGAGGTCTGGATATAGAAGGGGTTGAGAATGTGATTCATTATCATCAGCCATTGACTTCAGAAATCTACACACACCGCAATGGCCGAACAGCACGTGTCAGTTCAACAGGTGATATATATCTTCTTGTGGGTCCTGATGAGAGATTAAAGGAGTTTGTAGAGCCAGACGATGAATATGAGATAGATGAAGGAAATAGGAGAGGTAAAATCAGGAGTGGTCTTGAGACCTTATATATTTCAGCCGGCAAGAAGGAGAAATTGTCAAAAGGAGATATACTCGGATACCTTACAAAAGAGTGTGGATTGTCCGGGCAAGAAATAGGGAAAATAGATGTTTATGACCATTATAGTCTTGTGGCTGTTGTAGCCGGAAGGGCTGTGGAGGTTGTAAGAAAGTCGACTGCTTCAAAGATTAAAGGTGCAAGGCGTAAGGTAGATATTAAAAGGGGATGAAAATAGCGGTATTAGAGTGGGAAAATTGTAAAAAAAGTGTTAAATTTGCCATATCCGGTAAATTAGGTTGACACCCTTCGGGGTATCCTATAGTTATAGGAACAAATAAATAGAGGAGCTTCCTGAAAGGCTCCTAAGGTAAAAAATCAAACAAACAAATACTTATGAGTAAAGAAAAGGAATTTCTGACGTGTGATGGTAATCAGGCTGCGGCACACGTAAGCTATATGTTTAGTGAAGTAGCAGCTATTTATCCGATTACACCATCGTCAACAATGGCAGAATATGTTGATGACTGGAGTGCAGCAGGAAGAAAGAACATTTTTGGAGAGACTGTATTGGTTCAGGAAATGCAGAGTGAGGCCGGGGCAGCCGGCGCACTGCACGGTTCGCTTCAAGCCGGTTCGTTGACCACCACCTACACAGCGTCACAGGGACTTCTGCTGATGATTCCTAATATGTATAAGATTGCAGGAGAGCAGTTGCCGTGTGTTTTCCACGTATCGGCGCGTACTATTGCTTCTCATGCGCTTTCAATATTCGGCGACCATCAGGATGTTATGTCAACACGTCCTACAGGTTTTGCAATGCTTTGCGAAGGCTCCGTACAGGAAGTTATGGACCTGGCGGGAGTCGCTCACCTGGCTTCAATCAAGGCTTCAATGCCGTTTATCAACTTCTTCGACGGTTTCCGCACATCTCATGAGATTCAGAAAGTAGAGATGATGCATCAGGAAGATCTTGAACCTCTTCTTGACAGAGAGGCACTTGACAGATTCCGTCAGCGTGCCCTCAATCCGGAAGCACCCGTAGCCAAGGGTATGGCGGAAAATCCTGATGTTTTCTTCCAGCATCGCGAGGCAAGTAATCTTGCATACGAAGCTATACCTGAAATCGTTGAGGAATATATAAACGAAATCAACAGGATTACAGGACGTAAATATGGCTTGTTTGATTACTATGGTGACCCGGAGGCTGAACATATCATTATAGCAATGGGTTCTGTCACCGAGGCCATAAAAGAGACAATTGACCATCTCCGTGAAAACGGTCAGAAGGTAGGACTTGTTAGTGTTCATCTGTATCGTCCCTTCTCAGCCCGTCATTTCCTCGCAGCAATCCCCAAGAGTGTAAAGCGAATAGCTGTTCTTGACAGAACTAAAGAGCCGGGAGCAAATGGAGAACCCCTCTATCTGGACGTGAAGGATTGTTTTTATGGCAAAGAGAATGCTCCGCTTATCGTAGGAGGTCGTTATGGCCTGAGCTCCAAAGATACAACGCCGGCTCAAATTCTTTCGGTCTATGAAAATCTGGCGCTTCCCGAACCCAAAAATGGATTTACTGTCGGGATTGTAGATGATGTGACATTTACCTCACTACCCGTTCTTCCGGAGGTAAATCTCAGTGGTAAAAGCATATTTGCCGCCAAGTTCTATGGTCTCGGTGCCGATGGAACAGTAGGTGCCAACAAGAATTCAGTTAAAATTATCGGAGAAAACACCGATAAATATTGCCAGGCATACTTCTCCTACGACTCTAAGAAATCAGGTGGTTTCACATGTTCTCACCTCAGATTCGGTGACGAGCCCATCCGTTCAACTTATCTCGTAAACACGCCGAACTTCGTAGCGTGTCACGTACAGGCATATCTCCACATGTATGATGTTACCCGCGGTTTACAACCAAAAGGAACATTCCTCCTCAATACAATATGGGAGGGTGAGGAGTTATCGAAAAATCTCCCTGACAGGGTTAAGAAATATCTTGCGGAAAACGATATTACACTTTATTATATCAATGCATCCAAGATAGCTCAGGAAATAGGACTTGGAAACCGAACAAATACAATTCTTCAGAGTGCATTTTTCCGTATCACAGAGGTGATTCCTGTAGATCTCGCGGTTGAAGAGATGAAGAAGTTCATCGTTAAGTCTTACAGCAAGAAGGGTGAAAATATCGTTAAAATGAACTATGCCGCGGTAGATCGCGGAAATGAATATCATAAGCTTGAGATTGATCCGGCATGGAAAGATCTGAAAGTTGAGGCAGTGAAAGAGAGTGCCGCACCGGAATTTATAGAAGAGGTGGTTCGTCCTATAAATGCTCAGGATGGCGATCTTCTGCCTGTGAGCACCTTTAAGA
>CAMWXI010000172.1 GCA_947178175.1 uncultured Porphyromonadaceae bacterium
CCCCGATGTATTGATAAGGTTGCTTCCCTTAATGGGGAGTTCGGAAGCCTTCCATTTCAGCATATCGGAAAAATATTGCGAAAGAAGATAAAAAGAATTAAATTTGTAGGTTGATAGCCAAGTGCTGTCAACCTTTTTTATGGATAGATTGGAAGAAATAAAGCAACGGGTGTTGAACGGCGGAGAAATCAATCGTGAAGAGGCTGAATTTCTCTACGCTTATCCCGATATAGATGCACTTTGCGATGCTGCGGACAATATCCGAGAAGCATTTATGGGAGACGAGGTTGATTCCTGTTCGATAGTTAATGCCCGTAGCGGAAGATGTGGCGAGGATTGCAAATGGTGTGCCCAGGCATCGCGACATCATACGGGATGTCAGACCTATAACTTCCTTGAGGAGGAGAGTGTGATGGATGCTGCACGTGCCAACGAGCGGGAGGGAATACGACGATTCTCCCTGGTTACGAGCGGACGCAGGGTCAATGACAAGGATTTGGAGGAATTCTGCAGGATAATAAGGCGTTTGCGTAGAGAAACAGGTTTGTATTTATGTGCCTCCATGGGACTGTTGGACTATGCGCAGATGTTGAAACTGAAGGAGGCAGGAATAGAACGGTATCACTGCAACATGGAGACGAGCGAGAAGCATTTCGCCACTCTTTGTTCCACACATACTCCGGAGGATAAGAAACAGACGATAGCTGCAGCCCGTAAGGCGGGTCTTGATGTATGTTCCGGAGGAATAATCGGGATGGGAGAAACGGCAGCGGAGAGGCTGGATTTTGCATTTGAATTAGCATCGCTTGATGTTGATTCGGTCCCGGTCAATATTTTGAATCCGATTCCCGGCACTCCGATGGAGGATACACCTCTCATCAGCGAGGAAGATATAATCCGCACTGTTGCCGTGTGGCGGTTTATTCTTCCCGGTAAGGCTATAAGGTTTGCAGGCGGACGAATGAGACTCAGCAAGGAGTCCATGCTCAGAGTGATGCGCGGAGGAATGAGTGGAGTCCTCATGGGAGATATGCTCACCACTGTCAGCAATACTATAGCAGATGACCGCCGACTCTTCGCAGAAGCCTCGTTGAAGTTTTAGCGGCATGCAAATCCTTGTGGGTCGACAGTCGATTCCAAAGCAAAAGGAAATTAATTATCAATAATCTCTGTTCTCAAATATTTCCGGTAAAAAAGAAATGGATATTTCAGTTGTAATCCCCCTGTATAATGAAGCGGAATCTCTTCCGGAACTTACTTCCTGGATCGAGAAGGTAATGAAGGAGAATTCCTTTTCGTATGAGATAATATTTGTTAATGACGGTTCAACCGACGATTCACAGAAAGTAATACGCGAGTTGTCGGCCCGCAATCCGAATGTGCATTGCATAGCATTCTCACGCAATTATGGGAAGTCACCGGCGTTAAATGTAGGATTCAGAAGAGCCAAAGGTGATGTGGTCATCACCATGGATGCCGACTTGCAGGATTCCCCTGATGAAATCCCCGAACTATTCAGGATGATTACCGCCGACGGTTATGACCTTGTGTCAGGCTGGAAGAAGAAGCGTTACGACCCCCTGTCAAAGACTATTCCTACAAAGCTGTTTAATGCAACCGCCCGTAAGGTGTCGGGAATAAAGAATCTTCATGATTTTAATTGTGGGCTTAAGGCCTACAGAAACGAGGTAGTGAAGCATATAGAGGTTTATGGCGACATGCATAGATATATTCCCTATCTTGCGAAAAATGCCGGATACAAGAAGATAGGGGAGAAGGTAGTTCACCATCAGGCGCGAAAATATGGACACACCAAGTTTGGCCTTGACCGTTTCGTAAATGGCTACCTTGATTTGGGGACCCTCTGGTTTCAATCACGTTTTGGCGTTAAGCCGATGCATCTTTTCGGATTGTTAGGTTCTCTGATGT
Organism: uncultured Porphyromonadaceae bacterium; assembly: GCA_947178175.1. Classification (GTDB taxonomy): domain Bacteria; phylum Bacteroidota; class Bacteroidia; order Bacteroidales; family Muribaculaceae; genus Lepagella. The sequence goes on from CAMWXI010000172.1 coordinate 1,930, forward strand.
TTATTATCGGCTTTTTGGCAGTCTGCGTGGTTCTGACGTTGAAGATTGTGAGTATCTGCTCCACCGGCTATCATTTCTATGTCACCAATTCAGTTTATTTCTATCTTTCATTGGCAGCCATGATAATGGGGCTTCAGTTTTTCCTTGCCGGCTTCACCGGTGAGCTGATAACCCGCAATTCTCCTGAAAGAAACAACTATCTGATAGCTGAAACATTCTGAAAAATTACTGTATCCATGAAGATTAAAAAAGTGAAACAAAGAGTCTGCTGTTTAAGTCTCTTAGCCGGAATGATAGTCTTTATGGGTTTGGGCGGATGCGCTTCATCCGAGTGTATCGGGAATCAGAATGCCATACCATACGCCGGATTCTATCGGACTGGGGATGAAGAGAAAGTCAATATCTCGGGGCTGAGTGTTGTGGGGGAGGATGCTCCGGGCGACAGTCTTCTGACGGCGAATGGCGGAAACTCCGGGAATGTCGTTCTTCCCTTCCGGGTAGATGCGGATGAGACGTCCTTCATCTTCACTTTCCGTCGAGGGACGTCTGCCGACGGGACTGCAGACGAATGGTCTGAGAAAGTCACCTTTAAATATGAGAGACAGCTATGGTTTGTGTCGGCCGCTTGCGGTGCAATGTATAATTTTAAGGTGACAGATATATCTCATACAAGGGGTATGATTGACTCAATAGCTTGTCCGGGGGGATTAATCACCAACGAGAATCGGGAGAATATAAAGATATTCTTCAATGACAGTTATTCCAAAGCAGCGAAAGGAGGAATTGCAGAGTGAAGAAGTTCTTAATCATATTTCTCCTGTTTTCCTCCGTTTTCATCCCTGCGTTTGCGGATGAGACATTGTCGGAGAAAACTGATTCTCTGACAGCAACTCAGCGGGGAATATTTGTGGGGCAGAGTATTACTCCGGTAGACGTTGACCCCGGAAAGCCAAGAGAACCGGTTCTTCATCATTATGACAAGCATGGAAATCCTTTAGCGGAGCCGGTAAGATTTTTTTTAGAGACTGATACTGTGGCAAATGTAAATCCGCGGTCTCCCTATCCACTGTTTTCAGGCGTCAGCATCGGTGTGAACTTTGCGGATGCTATCCTGATGCTGACAGGTCAGAAATATGCGGGATTTGACGTTCATGCCGGTGTGTCGCTCCACAATTGGTTTTTCCCGGTTGTGGAAGCCGGAGCGGGTTTTGCCCGGTCAGCGCCAGAAGGAGGAAACTATAGATATCACGGCAAACTGTCGCCCTATTTCAAGATTGGTCTGAATTATAATTTTTTATATAAGAGCAATCCTGACTATCAGGCTTATCTGGGAGTTAGAGTCGGCTTTACTCCATTCAGTTATGACATCACTGACATCAAGATGACGTCGGGATATTGGGACGAGGAATGTAGAGGCGAGTTGCTCAACCAGAAGAAATTTGCAATCTATGGTGAGGCAGTCGCGGGTTTACAGGTTAAGATATGGAAGGCTTTCTCTATGGGTTGGGCTTTGAAATATCATTTCAGGATGCACACTTCCGGAGGAAACAAGGAAGGGGCCGGAGCAGGCTCCGACCCCTGGTATATTCCGGGTTATGGCACCAATTCGCCCATAGGTTTATCCGTATCTCTTATATGG
>CAMWXI010000173.1 GCA_947178175.1 uncultured Porphyromonadaceae bacterium
TTATAAATGCCGTTTATGTATTCTGTAAGCTTATCAAGATCCATATATCCTTCTGTTGTGGCCAGAACTTCCCCGTCCTTATTCATATATACGAGGGTAGGGATGCCGGAACCGACATAGGTTGAGGCAATTTCGGGATTTTCGTCAATATTAATTCTGACAATTGAGATTTTTCCTTTATATTGAAGTGCAATTTTTTCAAGGATTGGATGCAACATTCTGCATGGCGGACACCAATCTGCGTAAAAGTCGATTATAGTCGGTAGTTCTGTTGTCGGCAGAATTTCCTTCCCTTTGGTTATGTACCCCTCTCCGGAAAGAATCAGACTTTCTTCATCGGAATATTCATGGGGAGACTGGTAGTTTTGATAATCCTTTTGTGTTTCGGAAGTTGCTTGAGAATTATCAGATTTTTTATTGCTGTTGCAGGATAACAAAACGACAGTGAGCATCATGCTCACTGCCGCATATAATAGATTCTTAATCCTCATGATAGAGTAGAAAATTAGTTTAGATTTCCTTATTATGCTCAAGGAGAAGAGTCATTGAAGGACGGTCGCACACTTCAGCAGGGCCAAAATATTGAATAGGACCCGGATACTGATAGAGAGTGTTGAGTGCAAGTGTTTCGCGCATTGAAGCAAACTTGAGATAGGGACGTCCGTTGAGGTTTACCAATGCTTTTTGAATCACAGGCTTCATTTCTCCATTACGACGTTCCATGTTCATCATCATTGTGATGGGGATACCGCCCGGAATCCAGTTTTCAGTGTGGTCAGTGAGATTCCTTACACTTGACATATAGCCTGTTACGCCCGAGTTAATGAGCATTGCGGCATTGTATCCGAGTGCGTAGGTATAGTCTGCATCAAAGTTTGTAGGGTCGGCACATCTGCCTTCATATCCGAAGAAGTGATGTTGGGCATTAAACGTACCGCTATATTCACCCTCTTTCTCCATTTCGTCAAGGCGCTTTGCAACCATTTCGCTGAGAAGACTTTCTGTCTCAATCAGTGAAACCTGAACGTTTCCATGACTGTCACGATCAAGACTCAGCTGAAGAGCAATATGTTTGGGGAAACTTTTGTAGAGGTCGGCATTCTTGGGAGTGAGGTACTGATGGATGGCACGCAGTTTGTCAAGTTCTTCAAGACCTTCAATTTCCGCTGCGTGGTCTACAAGCACATCGTTAAGTTCCTGAATAAGGCTCTTGACTGAGGGGATAAACTCGATGAGACCTTCCGGCACAAGGATTGTTCCGAAGTTCCAACCAAGTTTAGCGCGCTCTGCAATCACATAGCAAAGATAGCTGACGATATTGTCAAGGGTCATACGTTTTGCCTGAATTTCCTCAGAAATAATGCAAACGTTTGGCTGAGTTTCAAGAGCACATTCAAGTGCGATATGGGAAGCGGAACGGCCCATTAATTTTATAAAGTGGTAATATTTCTTTGCGGAATTGCAGTCTCGCTGAATATTACCGATAACTTCGCTATATACTTTGCATGCAGTGTCGAATCCGAAAGAAGTTTCAATCCATTCATTCTTAAGGTCACCGTCAATTGTTTTAGGCACGCCTATAACCTGAATACTTTCTCCTTTAGCTTTGTAGTATTCAGCGAGGACGGCAGCATTAGTATTAGAGTCATCTCCACCTATGATAACAAGCGCTTTAATGTTGAGTTCCTTAAGGATCTTCAGACCTGAGTCAAACTGTTCTGGAGTTTCCAGCTTAGTGCGTCCGGAGCCTATTATGTCAAAACCGCCGGTGTTGCGATATTCTTTGATATATCCCGCAGTGAGCTCCATGTACTGATGATTGATAAATCCGGCAGGACCCATTAGGAAGCCATAGAGTCTACATTCTTTATTAAGGTGTTTGATGCCATCGAAAATGCCGCTGACTACATTATGTCCACCGGGAGCCTGTCCGCCGGAAAGAATGATTCCGACATTGAAGGGTTCTTCAACACGTTCCGGCGATTCGTCATTCACGAACTCAACTACCGGCATTCCGTATGTATTGGGGAATAAATTTTTAATCTGTTCCTGATCAGCCACTGATTCTGTGGGTTGTCCTTTTTTAATCTTTACATGACCTTGTAAAGCCAATGGGAGTTTGGGCTGATATTCAGCTCTTACTCTTTGAAGCGCACTTTTTTTCATATATATTACCTGTAGAATTTTTTACCGGTTGCAAAATTACAAAAATATAGAGATTATAGCAAATCTGACAACCGTTCAGCCTCAACAAGGTCCTCAGGAGTATCAATCCCGACTCCAATCCCCTCAGTCATCATTGTGTATATGGTATAACCGTTTTCCAACCAACGTAATTGTTCGAGCGACTCACTTTTTTCAAGCTGACTTTGTGGAAGTTCAGTTATTTTACGAAGTGTTTCCGGCCGATAGGCATAAACACCGATGTGGGAATGAAAATCGTGATTATAGAGCCAATCGGCTTTTTCAACACCTCGCTGATAGGGAATAGGGAAGCGTGAGAAATACAATGCTTTCCCATCTTTATCAATGACAACCTTTACGAGATTGGGATTGAAGAGAGCATCAATTCCATCTTTCGGGTTGAATTTCTTGATTAAAGTGGCTATATTCACATGCTTATCCTTGAATAATTCAGAAAGTGCCATAAGTTGTTGAGGACGAATGAACGGTTCATCTCCCTGCACATTTATAACTACATCAATCTCTTCAGAATTTATTTTATCAAGAGCTTCCTTAATTCTATCAGTTCCGCTGCGATGGTCAGGAGAAGTCATGACTGCTTTATATCCGGCTTTTTCAACCCTCTCATAAATTTTATAGTTGTCAGTGGCAACGATAGGAGTGATAGAAGCCATCGCTACTTTTTCGCAGACATGGAGAATAATTTCCTTCCCTCTTAACAGAGCAAGGGGTTTGCCCGGGAAGCGAGTCGAGCTATAACGTGCAGGGATAATTGCTACAATATTCATGAAACAGTTTTTTTATCTTTGACAGAGATATTTTTAACGGAGTTTTTTACCCATCCCGGCACTATGACAGCACCGATTATCAGATAGACATAATAGGAGATAATACGCCACAGTACAGCCATTACCAACGCCAAACCGGCGGATGTGACAATATCACCATAATATTCTGAAAAAAGCCATTCGCTGAGTCCGGATCCTCCTGGGGTCGGACTGACCATCAGGACAACCCATATTACGAACTGCCGTGCCAGAATTACCCATTGCCAAGGGTCGGCTGAAGACAGGAATCCGAGGAATAATGCATTGACAACAAGATATCGGGATGTCCAGGAGAGTGCAGTCGCTCCAAAAACTTCCATCCAGAATTTGAAAGGTTTGCTTTTCAGTTCTGCTGAAGTAGAAATCATGTTCTGTGTCAAACTGTCAATTCCACCTTCCCATCTTCTTAACAACTTGAATTTGAAAATTTTCATAAGTGTCTTTCTGATGAGTTGGGGACGCCATATAACTCCAAGATAAAGCAGAAGAGTCCAAAGAAACAGAAAGTCATAGAC
>CAMWXI010000174.1 GCA_947178175.1 uncultured Porphyromonadaceae bacterium
CATAGAAGAACAGATGAAACAGAGAGTGGTCGGCGTCTCCAACAGCCAAAGCGTGCTGATATCCTACGTTCCACATACCAAAAATGCAGCATGGAAGAAGGGCCAGCACAACCATTATCATGGTGCGTTTTGAATCATTGGCGTCATGAATGTGTACACCGGAGCGGGAGGTTTCATCCGGAGTGAAGAGGAAGGTGTAAAACCCGTCAAACACAGAATGGAGGGAACTAAACTTGCCTCCCTTCTCAAAATGAGGTTTTATTTTATCAATACGTTGTTTTAATCCTTTCATAATCAGATTTCTTCTCGAAGTTTATCAAGTCCTTCTCTTACTATTTTCTGGAGTTCAATTTTAGAAGTGTCCACAAATTCCGGCAATGCGAAATCTTCAGGAGCGACTTCATAGATTCCCAGTTTTTCCATTCTGTCAATATCGAAGTTACCGATTGCTTTTATAAGATATTCCGGATAAATGTCAAAGGGGAATACTTTATCATACTCTTCGCTTAGAATCATGGCACGATGGCCTCCCTTAATCCGGGCATCAAAATTGAAGGGTCTGCTCAAACCTTTCAGGAAGGCGGGGAATGAACGTTTGACACTATATTTTTCAGGATTCATAGATGCCCATCCCATAAATTCACCACGGGAGTCTCCCTCCTCAATTACGGATATCTGACGGTAGGGGAAACGGAGAAATCCGGATTCCTTCTCAACCTTTATTCCGGTTAGAACATTGCCGGAAATAATTCGTAAATTTTTATCCTCATGGAGTTTAAAGCCTTCCAGAATGGTTGAAAGAGATGCACCTGCACAGGTCTTGACAAAATGAGGATTCTCTACTTCAGGACCTGTTACTGCAACCGTGGTGGAATAATCCAGGATGTTATCTTTATATAATTTCCCTATTCGTGCTACTGTCCGGATATCAGTAGTCCATACAACTTCACCTTTATTTACCGGCTTTACTGCAGCAATCTGAACACCAACGTTGCCGGCAGGGTGGGGCCCTTCAAACTGGATGGTCTCTGCAATTCCTATGTTTGGATTTTTGTCAGGACGCACTCCGAGATATACTTTCCCGGAGGTCAGCATGAAGAGAATCTTTATACCCATCTCAACGTATGGGATATCTTCTGTAGATATAAGTTCGGGTGCGAGTGGAGCGGAATCAAAACCGGTGATGAAGATATCTCGGGGGGTGCTGTCTGTTTCCGGCACAATGTCAAATGGTCTTTGTCTCAGGAGTGACCAAAGTCCGGAATCCTTAAGCGTTTTGCGTATTTCTTCCGGATTGTGGCGGATGTCAAAAGTATCAGAAGTCTGTTCATCTTTTTTCTCGATGGTTACAGCCAGAATTCTTCTTCGCTCGCCGCGGATAATTTCTTTAACGAAGCCGGCAACCGGTGAAACCAATGCGATAGTGTCTGTTGATTTGTCAGATAGTAGTCTGGTGCCTATTTTGACTTTGTCGCCGGGTTTGACGCGAGCTTTCCAAATATGGCCGGGGAAATCTTCCGGACAAATTCCAAAAAGGATTGTGGAGTTGTCTGCATCTGTGGTGCTTTCAGCAGTCCCTTTCAGGGGTATGTCCAGTCCTTTTTTAATTTTTATATAATTTGACATTTCTTGGTGAATTAATGAACAAAATTAGAAACTTTTGTCAAATATTCCAAAAAGAGAAGGTCTTATTATGGAAATTTTTCTGTAAATAAAAAATGAGTATGATTTTAAACCATACTCATTTTATATTTTCGGCAGCACCCTTTCTGAAAATGATGGAATAAAGGGGTCTGTTAATCAGAATCAGAGACTGTTTACGAATTTGCGATAGTCGGCATTATCAGGGTCAAGTTCAAGATATTTGTTAAAGAAGGCTTTTGCTTTCTCCTTATCTTTTTTGTCCAGGTTGTAGTTGCCGAGATAATTATAGATGACTTTAGCGTCATTTGCTACTTTTGACTTGTCGGGCAATGCCTCGATAAGTTCTACAGCCTGCATATACATAGGTTCCGCTGCAGAAGAAGCCTCTGCTTTGGGAGCCTGTGCAATGGCTATATCACCCAGAACTTTGTAGGGACGATACTGGCTCTTATCCATCTCTGAAGCTTTGGCAGCTTGTTTTTTAGCGAGTTCAAAGTATTTGTTTGCCACTTCAGGATTGTCGTTAAACTGCTTGGCGCCTCCGTAATATGCATAGAGCGCGTGGGTGAGGATATCAGCATAACTGGGATCTGCAGTTTTTTCAATATATCCGGTATAGGCGTCAGCCGCTTTATCATAATCTCCGGATTCGAGATAAATACCGCTTAATGTCTTGTTGAAAGAAGCATTATCAGGTAATTCCTTTATTGCTTCGGTCATTACCTCCACAGCTTCATCAATTCTCTTCGCATTTTTCATTTCCTCAGCTACGAGAATATAGTCGATAGGTGCGAAGCGATTAGCCGACGGGTTTGCCTTATGAGCATTGTAAAGGTTTTCAGCCATGGGCAGGAGCTTATCGCTAAGAGCGGGAATCTGTGCGGCATTCATAAACTGGAAACGACGTGCCGTGAAGTTATTGGGATTTGAATTAAGCAACGATGTTGCATAATCATATCCTTTCTGATAAGCCTGGTCGTAGAAGAGGAGGAATGCATAGCGGTCTTCATCTTCCTTGAAGTGATTGGGATTCTTAACATATTTCCCATACTCTTCAGCTGCCTTGGCATAGTTATTATTAGTGTAATACGCATTGGCGAGTTCGCGCTGACCTAATGCAGAAGCGGGATTTGCTTCAAGAAGTTTCTGAAGCATATTGATGGAATACTTCGGGTTTACTCTCTTGAAGAGGTTGGCATATTTCACGTATGCACCGGTGGCATTAGGATCAGTGTTGGCAGCCATTTCATATTTTGTGCCAGCTGAACCCCAGTTTTTCTCATTAGCGAGAACGTCTCCCTCAAACATGTAGACTTCAACACTTTCAGGGTTTATTTTACGGGCTTTCTGAAGACGCTTTTCAATGATTTGCTGATTGTTGACAGGGTCTTGATTATAATATGCACGTGCTATTTCAACGTGAATACCCGGATCTTTCTTTCCGCGATTTTCAGCTTCCTTGAAATTTTTCTCAGCCACCTGTCTGTTGCCGTTCAGAAGTTCAATTTCTCCGAGTCCTATATAATTATAGGGATATTCGGGGTTGGCCTGAGCTCCAAGTTCATAATTCCTGGCTGCTTCCGACTGATTACCTTCAAGGGCTGCAATTCTACCTAAATAATAATAGGATACTGCTTTATCAGTTCCGGCATTATTAAGATTACGGTTGAGAAGCGTTTTGGCATTCTCAATCTGGTCGGCCTTAAAATACTCCACACCTTCGGCGTGAGTCTGAGCAAACATTGAAAGTGAAGCTCCAAGAAGGCAGATTGAAAGAAAATTTCTCAGTTTCATTTTATGTTTTATCTTAAGATTTCAAAATATATTATTCTCGACCTTATCCGTCTTTAACTCCTCTTCAATTATTC
>CAMWXI010000175.1 GCA_947178175.1 uncultured Porphyromonadaceae bacterium
GCTCCGACTGCCCGCTATATTCCGACTTCCTGCCGCATCCGGATTTCTCCGGCTTAGACCCTGACCCCTTTGTCAAGCATACGCCGTTTTATCTGCATTCTCACTGCCGTGGGCGTCAGTGCTATCAGCAGTATGGCAAGGCGGTTGGTTATCCCGTTGATATATTGTTTTTTCCCTTTCAGCGTCTTTTTTATCGCCTTGGCTGCGAATTTCTCCGGACGCTCTATCGCCCCGATTCTCACCGCCAACCGCAATAATTTCGGGGGCAACCCGAACAAACCGGTGGCTATCCCCCCGGGACACGCTACCGTCACCGTCACTCCCGAATCACGCATCTCGTAATGAAGCGCACGAGAAAAGACCCGGATAAATGATTTAGTTGCGGAATACATCGCTATCCCCGGCATCGGCATCCAGCAGGACATCGAACTCATATTGAGTATTCTCCCTCCCCCTTGTGTGGCGAAATACCGGGCAAACTCCTTGCTCAGCGCCACCGTTGCGCCGATATGCAGACTGATGAAGCAACCGATCTTCCTGTCGGAGGTCTCCACCACCGGCGCAAAACTGAATATCCCCGCATTATTAATAAGGAGTGACGGCCGGATGTTCTGAAATTTCACGAAGCTCAGTATCTTCTGCGGCGCATCGAAAGCAGTGAGGTCCAGGGAGAGCACAAGGGTCTTAACCCCAGGAAACTCCTCCTCTATCCTCGCGGCGGCGAGCGTCAGCTCCTGCTGACGATTGCTGACCATCAACAGCGAGAAATCCCTCCGCGCAAGCTCGCGACAGAACTCCATACCTATGCCGCCGTCGGCACCTGTGACTATTGCCCATTGCATACTTTCTCTCTGTCTATCGCGATTTTCTGATTCTTTCAAGCTCTCTGCATATCCCTTCGGGGAGGTCGCGGAGATGTTTATGACACGCCATCTCGCGCGAATACATCCGCGCTATGCAATAGTTGAGATGGTCGCAACCGCCGACATGCCGCTCATCGGCCAGCATACGGTTGACAAAGTCCGGCTCGTTGATGAGCGCCCTTCCCATCTGAATGAAGTCAAACCCTTCGCCGAGGGCTGTCTCGGCATGTTCGCGGGATGTCACCCCTCCGACATAGACCAGCTTCCCCTTAAGCTCGCTGCGGAAACGCTTGGCATCTTCAAGGAAATACAAAGGTGTGAAGGGTTCATCCTTAATCATCATTTTTCCGAACATCCGCACACCATATTTCAGCCACCACTGACGCATATAATAGGTCATGGAATAGATAGGCATCTCTCCGCGCATCACATACATGGGAGCCTTGCTGACAAATCCTCCGCTGAGCACCAGGGCGTGGGCTCCGAGATTTTCGAGCTCTCGGGCTACGGTGAGACAGTCATCGATTTCAAGTCCTCCCTTGAAGCCGTCGCGCATATTGGTCTTCACCAGCACACCCATGTCGGAGCCGGCGGCGTCCATCACCTCCTCCATACACCATTGCATGAACGTCATGCGATTCTGCAGGGAACCGCCGAAGCGGTCGCGGCGACGGTTGGTGTAGGGAGTAAGAAACTGCGAAATAAGATAGCCGTGTCCGGCATGGACCTCCACGGCATCAAACCCGGCATCGCGCGCCGTGCGCACGGCGTTGCCGAAGGCTCGCGCTATGTCGCGCATCTCCTCTTCGCGGAGTCCGCGGACTATGGTAGGCGAATAGAGATTGAATCCGGTGGAAGCGCCGACGGGAATGCCGCCGGCAGTGGCGATATGCGTCATGTTGCCACAATGGCCTATCTGTATAGAGGCCTTGGCACCGGCGGCATGGATGCCGTCGGTGATTTCACGAAGGTCGCTGACAATCTCCGGACGAAGCCACAGCTGAGTGGTGAAGGAGAGTGCCGAACGACACACACCGGCGTAGGCAAGAGTGGTCATCCCCACACCTCCCTGCGCCACACTCAGATGATAATCGCGCAGCATAGGCGTGGGACCGTAATCCTTACCCATACCCTCGAAAGCCGCAGAACGTATCGTGCGGTTGCGGAGCCTGACCGGCCCTATATTCCCCTCAGAAAACAATTCATTTCCCATAATTCGTATTCATTGCCTATAAGTCTTATAGATTTTAGAAGTCTTATGATGAAGTTGCTCCAGTCTGCAGATAAAAGGTCAGTAAATAAAAGGGATGATAAATCTCCTGTTCAGGCGCGCATATTCATCGCCGAACTCGCTGAGATAGCGCTGATGCAGCGACCGCGAACGGGGCGCCAGATTAGCAAACGTCCAGATGAAGAACACCAATCCGCCGAGCGACCAGCTGAGAATGGCAAACCCTAACCATTCGGTGAGCTCACCGAGATAGTTGGCGGAGGTGACATAGCGGAACATCCCCCCTTTGGGGATGTAATGGCGTGTGTCGCCGGGCTTGCGCAGATGGCGTATGATATAGTCTGACCGGAGATTAATCCACATCCCGACAAAGAAGATGACCGTTCCGAGGATGAAGAGGGGAGAAGAGAGCCAGCTGACGGGATAGCTGCCGGCGGGCGCCACATAGAAGAACCATCCTCCTATAAGATAGGCGTTGATGAGATTGAAGGTGACACCCATAAGCACTATGGCGAGGGGCATCCTGCTTTTCCCCTTGATAAGGAGGGGGAAGATAAACGACCGCTGGAAATAATGGAGGAGGAACAGCGAGGTCATGACGATGAGCGTCGGCTCTCCGCGCCGCGGCGAGAGGAGCCAGAGCAGCAGCATGGCCACCACCACGGGCGACTCCATGAGCACCCATGCCGGACGGTTGGGGAGCGACGGTCCCCAGCCAGCGCTGAACGCCATGCCGTAGGGTGCTGTGATACGATGTAGGGCTATAAACACAATGACGGCGAGGAATATCATCCCCCCGGCTACATAATAATAAACAGTAGGGTCAAACATAAATCAATCGTGCACGGTGTGTGCACGAAAGCAAAATTAACAAAAAATTTTTAATTATCAGTTTTTTCAAACGGATATGACGGCAAAGGTGCTTTCCTGACGGGTCTCCGCGGCTACCGGCTCACAGGGGTGTCTTCGACCGGCTCCAGAGGAGTTTCTCGCGCAGGGTTGCGGCGAAGTTTTCGCCGGGACGACGCAACACGTTGACAAAGAAATCAGCGGGCTCTATCCCCAGTTCCACTCCGCAGGGGAGGGTGAAGGATGTGCCGTCAATACTCACGCGGAAATCGCGGACCCTCGAAGTGGCGGTGAGCCGCAGGCGGCTGTTGCCGTCGACCACTATCGGTCGCATCGTGAGGGAGTGGGGCGCCACGGGCGACAGCACCATACAGTTAAGGCCGGGCTGGAGGATAGGGCCGCCGATGCTGAGATTATAGGCGGTGGAGCCGGTGGGAGTGGCTACTATCAACCCGTCGGCGAGAAAGTCGGCGAGAAAGAATCCGTCGATTTCCACATGGATACTTATCATGGAGGACGTCTCTTCTTTCAGGAATGCCACCTCATTGAGCACATAGGGGGG
>CAMWXI010000176.1 GCA_947178175.1 uncultured Porphyromonadaceae bacterium
CGAGCTTATGCTGTATATTCGTCGGTAGAGTAAGATGTGTTTAAGAGTTTGGCACATTATATATATTTCGGAAGACATCCTACATACCATCGTTGCTTAGTTTTCGGTTTTCTATGATTGTAAATAGGAGATTTTTCTAAAATAAAAAAGGATTCAGCAAGCGATTCTTACAAAATTAATACTTGGAGAATTATTCTCTAATATTAAGAATTCATGCAAATATTTTTCTTATATTTTTTGTATATGACGTTAAATTAGCTTAACTTTGCAATAAAATAAAAACAATTTTTCACAAGCAACCTCAAAGAACAAGGCCTTGGTGTAAATCTCCAAGGCTCTTTGAACTAAAAAAATCAAAACATCATGGAAATCCCATTTGCAGAATCGTGGAAAATCAAGATGGTAGAACCCATCCGCAAATCCACCCGTGAAGAACGTGAAAAGTGGCTCAAGGAAGCAGACTACAATGTGTTTATGCTTCGCTCTGACATGGTTTACATTGACTGTATCACAGACTCAGGTACAGGTGCAATGAGTGACCGTCAGTGGGCTGCAATGATGACCGGTGACGAAGCTTACGCAGGTGCTCGCTCTTTCTACGAACTCAAAGAAACAATCAACCGCATCACCGGTTTTGAGTATGTTCTTCCTACTCACCAGGGACGTGCAGCTGAAAATGTACTTTTCTCTCACCTTGTAAAGGCTGGTGACATCGTCCCCGGAAACTCTCACTTCGACACTACTAAGGGTCACATCGAATCACGTAAGGCTTACGCCGTTGACTGCACAGTAGACGAAGCTAAAAATACTCAGCTTGAAGTGCCCTTCAAGGGTAACGTTGACCTCAACAAGCTTGAAAAATGCCTTGAGGAAAACAAGGATAAAATCCCCTTCATTATTGTAACTATTACTAACAACACTGCCGGTGGTCAGCCCGTTTCTATGGAAAACCTCCGTGGTGTTCGTCGCCTTGCCGACAAATACGGAAAACGTGTATTCTTTGACTCTGCCCGTTTTGCTGAAAATGCATACTTCATCAAGACTCGTGAAGAAGGATATGCAGATAAAACAATCAAGGAAATCTGCCGTGAAATGTTCTCATACGCCGACGGTATGACCATGTCTTCCAAGAAAGACGGTCTCGTTAATATGGGTGGTTTCATCGCAACTCGTCACGAAGACGTCTACGAAGGTGCAAAGATGTTCCTTATCCCCTTCGAAGGCTTCCTTACTTATGGTGGTATGAACGGTCGTGATATGGCTGCTCTTGCTGTAGGTCTTGACGAAAATACTGAGTTTGATATGCTTCAGACACGTATCAAGCAGGTGGAATATCTTGCATCTAAACTTGATGAATATGGCATCCCCTACCAGCGTCCCGTTGGTGGTCACGCTATCTTCATCGATGCTGACAAGGTGCTTGACCGTATCCCCAAAGAGGAATTCCCCGCTCAGACTCTCACTATCGAGCTCTATCGCGAAGCCGGTATCCGCGGTTGTGAAATCGGCTACATTCTTGCAGACCGTGACCCGGATACTCGCGAAAACCGTTTCGGTGGCAACGACTTCCTCCGTCTCTGCATCGCTCGTCGTACTTACACCAACAATCACATGGACGTTATCGCAGCAGCTCTCAAGAATGTATACGATCGTCGCCACGAAATCACTCGCGGTGTAGAAATTGTTTGGGAAGCTCCCCTTATGCGTCACTTCACTGTTAAGCTCCGTCCTCTCGGAAAATAATTGAAACTACTTCCGTAAGCTCTTATTCATCATTAAGAGATACAGAACAAATAATATACGGTGGGTCTAAATTTAGGCTCACCGTATTATTAATATTGGAACAATAACAAGCCCATCCCCTCTGAAAACATTCTGAGGGAATGGGCTTCCTTTTTTACTTCGGATTATTTGCAGCCGGTATGTTCGTATCTGACGGCGCTGCCCCCTGTGCCACCAACGGAGCGGAAACATCAGGATTATGTGGAGCAGACCCGTTAAGGAATGGATAAGGGAGTCCGTAAAGATCATCCGGATTCTTTCCGGGACTGAGATATCCTTCCATAATAGTGTCACGTCCGGATTCCTCCTCAAAGGTATATAGATTAAATCTATACAACATCACTGCCAGATGCTCGAAAATTGATGCTTGAATCGCTTCATATTCAAGCCAAGCAGATGTGTTTGTGAAACAATAAATCTGCAGAGGAATACCTGTTGAAGTCTGAGCCAGAGTAGTAACAAAGCAGAAACTCAGTCCTCCACTATGATCAATTCTCGGATGGGCATCAAGATAAAGCTTCACATACGCCCTGAAAATTCCTAAATTTGTCTCAATAGAACCATCAACAAGTCCCTCGCTATTACCGACATCCTCAACCTTTCCCTTCTCTTTCTGGGCAATCTTCTTTTCTATCCAGTCTTTCAGTAACGGAATCTTTGCATAAGCTGCAAGCATTTCCGGAGTGGCAGGCACGACACTGTCTGCGTCTATCATATAACTTCTTTGAATTTGCCGTGAATTGCTCTCCTGCATACTTCTGTAGTTAGTGAAACTTCCACTTACCAGACTATATGGAGGAACAGATGTTGTGGTCTTATCCCAGTTAAGGACCTTGACCGATGTAAGAGTCACTTCCGTAACAGTGCCGTTTGCTCCGCTTCCCGGAATCTTAACCCAGTCGCCGACATGAAGCGAATCGTTTTCAGAAAGCTGAACTCCGGCAACAACCCCAAGAATACTATCTTTAAACACTAACATTAAAACAGCGGCAAATGCTCCAAGTCCTGCCAACAATGAACCGGGCGATTTATTAACCAGAATACCGATAACTACAATTGCACCCAATATCCATAAAATACCCTTTATTAGCTGAACAAGACCTTTCAACGGCAGTTTCTTCTTATTCTCCCGTTCATCGACATGCTCCCAGATAACCGTTATAAGTATACTTATAGACGTGAGAACGACCCATACAATATATATCCATGAAATTCGTGTTAGCCAGGCTGAAAGACTCTGTCTTCCCGTCATAGTAAACTGTAACAATATCAAAAATACAAGTGGGGTAACAATGCGGGTTGTCTTTGAAAAGAAATGTCTCTGTCGTAATTTTGTGTAAATATCGGTCTCTATTTTCCTTGCAAGTAATCTGGTTATGCCGATAACAATCCAGCTTACTATAATTCCGATTCCTAAAGCCAATCCGAAAATTATAGCGGCATAAAGGATAGTAAACAGATTCTGATTACCTTGCTCTCCGATAATACCAAGAAGCCAGTTAACCCATTTCATGATAAGACGTGCAATCGCATAATAGTTCTGCTCAGTCTCGTGACTGAATTGAACATGTGGCACATTCTCTATCGCACCTTTAACTAATTCTTCAGGAAGCATAAGCAATTAATTTTTATCAGTTTTAACAAATCTTATGAGAAGAGCTCTTAAACTGTAGTAGATATAGTTTGTCTAAAATAC
>CAMWXI010000177.1 GCA_947178175.1 uncultured Porphyromonadaceae bacterium
TACATTTACAGTAAACGAACCTTCGTTGAAAGCCGGTAAGAAACTTCTTCCGAGAAATGGAAACACAATAAGAGCGGCTATAAAAAGCATACCCGTAGCGATATAGAACGGTGTCGGGCGTGAAAGGACTTTTGCAAGACACCGGGAGTAGAAATTAGAGAGTATACGAATTACAGGTGACTCCTTATCGCTACTCTTGTCATCATTTCCCAGAAGGAAATAACAAAGCACGGGAGTAAGAGTAAGAGCCACAATGGTGGATGCTGTAAGGGCTATGATAAAAGAGAGACCTAACGGGACAAGCATTCTTCCTTCAATACCTGTAAGGAAAAAGAGCGGCAAGAAGCTTGCCATGATTATAAGGGATGAGTTTAAGATCGGCAGACGGACTTCACGCGAACCATGGAACACCACCTGAGACAAAGACTCCCTCTCCCCTGCCGGAAGATGACGATTCAGGCGTAGCCGACGGTAGACATTCTCAACATCTACAATAGCATCGTCAACAAGCGAACCGATAGCAATTGCAATACCACCCAAAGTCATGGTATTGATAGTGAATCCGCAAAGATCAAGTATAAGTAGAGTCACTATCACCGACATCGGAATAGCAATAGTGGAAATAATTGTAGTGCGCCAATTCATCAAGAAGATAAAAAGAACGATAACCACAAAAATAGCACCTTCAAAGAGAGAAACCTGCAGACTTGAAACAGAAGAGGAAATAAAATCAGCCTGACGGAAAATCTGAGTATTTATATCTATTCCGTGAGGAAGAGTGCTTTTCAAAGAATTCAGACGGGACTCAAGACGTTCGGTGAGTTCTATAGAGCCTACATGGGGCTGCTTGGTGACCGTAATGAGTACAGCCGGTTTTGAATCAAGAGAAGCCTTGCCAATTTCGGGGAGTGCGGGTGAGACAGAAATATCAGCAATATCGGAGAGAGTAACAGGAGTGGAATTTTCTCCCCCGATAGGAGTACGTCCAAGCTCATCAATGTCATGTGTAGCCACCGACGTTTTAATCAGATACTCATTGCCATAATCATATTTTATACCACCGGAAGAGTTGGTATTAAAATTCTCAAGGGCATCAAGCGTTTGCGAAAGAGTTACGCCGAGATTGCGCATTCTTTCAGGATTAAGGGAAATTCTATACTCAAGGACATCCCCGCCGATTACCGACACCGATGAAACCCCCGATTCTGAAAGCAAACCGGGACGCAGACGTCGATCGGCAACCGATCGGAGTTCACCTTGAGATATGGAATCGGAGGTAAGGCCTATAATAAAGATTTCCCCAAGAATAGAAGAGGGAGGCCCAAGCACAGGAGTACCTACGCCGGCCGGAAGTTGAGATTGGATTCCCGACAGGCGTTCCGTGACAGTCTGACGAGCTGTCGTAATATCCGTAGACCAATCGAATTCAACCCAAACAACCGAGAAACCGGTGGCAGAGGAACTTCTTACACGCCTTACGCCCGAAGCTCCATTCATATTAGTCTCTACCGGGAATGAGACAAGCTGTTCCACCTCTTCGGGAGCCATACCCGGCGCTTCAGTCATTACAACAACTGTAGGAGCATTCAAATCCGGAAATATGTCAACTTCCGTCTGAAAGATCCTTATCATGCCAAAAAGAAGGAGGAAAGCACATATTATAAGGACTATCACTCTATTGGAGAGTGACATCCTGATTATTTTATCAAGCATAGTATAGATACAGAAAGGGATTTGACAGTATTTATCAATGATTATGTGTGTGTCCCGGAGGCGCAATGGCTGATGTCTCCGCCATTCGAATCACAGGAGCACCTTTCAGCACAACGTTTTCCCCTTCATTTAAACCGGAAAGTATCTCAACCCGGATACCGTCTGAAGCTCCTGTACGAACAAGGCGTTTCTCATACATATCGTCATGATCGTGCAGTCGCACGTAGATATATTTATTACCCTGCATCTCAACTAATGCTTCTCTGGGAACGGAAATGACGTTATCACGCTTCTGACCTATAAGGTATATCTCTGCAAAAGCACCGGGGGCAATCCGGCCATTGTTTTGGAAACTGAAATAGACAGGAATATATCCGTTGTCTGCAGGATTTACAGCTCCGGGAGCAACCGCATGTCCATCAAGTTCCGACATGGTAAAAACAGATTCGGAACAGTCAGGACGGAAATTTGCAGAAGTAAAGGAGGGTATGGATGAGATATATCTCTGCGGGACATCCGCTCTAAGTGTAAGGCGCGAATTACGCACTATACGTGCGACAGGAGCACCTACCTCTACAAATTGGCCGGAAGAGACATAGATATCAGTGAGGACACCTGCAATAGGTGCTGAAACAGAGGACGAGCCGGCAGAGACGACACCTTTTGACGCCACAGCCTCATTATAAGCACGCAATGCATCATTATATACAGCGGCACTGACAAGGCCATCCTTATAGAGAGGTTCAAGGCGTTTTAGCTCACGATGAGCACTTTCCACAGCGGCATTGGCTATCGGTGATTGGTCATTACCTTGAAGGCCTTTAGAAGAAATATGACCGATAGGAGCACCGACATTCAGACGGGATCCTTGACTGATATTGGAAGAGAGTGTGAATATTCCGCTACGGGTAGCTGTAACAGTAGCCACATCTGTGGCTGACGGTTCAATCTGTCCACTCACCCTTATCACCTCAGAAAATTCTCCGGGAACGACCGGAGCAACTTCCACTCCAAAGGAATCAGCCCTATGAGAATCAAAAGATATGGCACCTTCATGATGATGCTCGTGTTCTTCTTCCTTTTCATCATGTCCATGTTCATGATCGTGGTCATGATGAGAACATCCCGCTATTAAAAAAGCGGGTGCTATTGTAAAAAAAGCCAAAGATAGTCTAAGATTCATTTATTAAAAAACAATTGTGTAAATTTTTGAATGTACAAAGTTACACAACTGTCTATGCAAATGAATTGCAAAGACTCGGGAAGAGAATAGTATCAAGCCTCAACGTGAGAAGAATAGAGAGAAAATACCGTATCAGTAAACTCATCAGCAAGCAAATCGTATGGAAGCCAATGGATTCTAAATCCGCGTCGCTCCATACCCCGAAACCATGTCATCTGTCGTTTGGCGAATTGATGAATTGCAATCTCAAGGCCGTCTCTCATTTCCTGCCATGTAATCTTACCAATAGCATGAAGGGTAAGGAATTTATACTCTAATCCATAATAGATAAGATTTTCGGGAGATATTCCTTGATTAAGAAGCGTCTTAACTTCATCAAGCATTCCTCCTTTAATACGTGAGTCAAGACGTTCGGAGATTTTTCTCCTGCGATCATCCCTCGGGATATCAACACCAATAATCAGTGCCGGGACAGGACGAGCTTTGGAACGATCGGCAAGAGCCGCTTCTTCAGGATGCATAGCATAATAGCTCTCAATCTCTATGGCGCGAATAGCACGCTGGCAAGTGTCGACA
>CAMWXI010000178.1 GCA_947178175.1 uncultured Porphyromonadaceae bacterium
CCGCGAACGAAGGGATGTTGTGTGCAAAATCCGACAAACCCGGTCCGGTTCATTTCAATTTCAGATTTTCAACTCCTTTAGGTGGTATTGTGAAAACCTACCCGGAATCTGTCAGAATCATTGAGGAAGAAACTACTGCACCATTCATGACTAAGGAAGCTATATACAGGCTATCTTCCTCAGCCTATGACAAACGAATTTTAATAGTTGCCGGGTTCCTGCCGCCAAGCAGCAATCTACAGAAAAGCATCTCCTCTATTATGAAGCTTGAAAATGTTGCTGTTATGGCTGAGACTATCTCAAATCTCCATCTTTCCGGAGATAATTACAGCATTGATTCAACGCTTTGTCATCTTGATAAAACAACATTGGAATCATTAAGACCTGATATAGTTATTTCTCTTGGTGGTGCCTTAGTCAGTCGCCGACTTAAAGAATGGCTGAGAAGCTGCCCTCCTGATGAACATTGGGTTATTACCCAAGGTGAAGTATTATCTGACTGTTTCCAGTCTATCACAAAAGTAATAAAAACCGAACCCTTCGCATTTATCAGACAACTTGCAGGTAGTATCAAACGACTCCAATCTAAACAAGACAAAAACTCTCCGTCATATTCAAAAATATGGCAAGAAATAAGAAGGTTATGCAGTGAACTGAACAGGGATTTTATCAATAACTGCGGATGGTCTGATCTTAAAGCATTTAGCAAAATTATTCCTGCAATCCCCACTTCCTGGAATCTATTTATCTCAAATGGTACTTCCATTAGGTATGATCAAATAATAAGCCATGCCCCTCCTCACTCAACATTCTGTAACCGTGGCGTCTCAGGAATAGACGGCTCAACTTCTACAGCAGTAGGAGGATCCACTGCTTATAAAGGGATGACACTGCTTATCACCGGAGACACATCTTTCGCATATGATCTGGGCGGATTAGGTTGCAGACTTGCAGATAAGAATTTCAGATTAATCGTTATAAGAAACGGAGGAGGTGGAATATTTCGGTTTATTTCCTCTACATCATCGCTTCCTATGAGAGAACAATGTTTCTGCGCAGATCCGAATCCTCCATGTCAGGGATTAGCCAATGCATATGGATGGAAATATCTTTCTGCCGATTCTGAAGCTTCACTTTCTGAAGCCTTGAAATTATTCCTCAGGAATTGTGAATCTCCCATACTTCTCGAAGTTTTTACACCACAGGAGGAAAGTGCAGAGATTCTCAGACAATTTTTTAGAAACCAAAGAATAAACCCAACATCAATATTCAAACATTATTATGTTTAACTGGAAACCTATAAAAGAATATTCAGATATTCTCTTTGAGCAATTTGAATCAATTGCCAAAATAACCATAAATCGTCCTGAGGTTTACAATGCTTTTCGACCGCTCACAAATCAGGAGATGCTTGACGCTATGCGAATATGTAGAGAAAGGAGCGATATCGGAGTGATTATCCTTACCGGTATTGGAGACAAAGCATTCTGCAGTGGTGGGGACCAAAATTATAAAGGTCGTGGAGGATATATTGATGCCGACGGGACACCACGTCTTAACGTGCTTGACCTCCACAAGGCCATACGTTCGATTCCGAAACCGGTTATTGCCATGGTGAATGGTTATGCTATCGGAGGGGGGAATGTACTGAATGTCATCTGCGACCTTTCTATTGCATCTGACAATGCTCGTTTTGGACAGACGGGTCCTAAAGTTGGAAGCTTTGACGCCGGTTTTGGAAGCTCTTACCTCGCACGATGTGTCGGACAGAAAAAAGCACGTGAAATATGGTTTCTCTGTAGGCAATACTCGGCTCAGGAAGCTCTTGAAATGGGAATGGTCAACATGGTTGTTCCATTTGAGATACTTGAGGAAACAACTGTTGATTGGTGTAGAACAATACTGAAACGCTCTCCTATGGCCATCCGAATGATTAAACGAGCCCTCAATGCTGAACTCGACGGACAAGCCGGACTCATGGAATTTGCCGGAGATGCTACTTTAATGTATTATATTATGGATGAAGCTCAAGAAGGGAAAAACGCATTCCTTGAAAAGAGAGACCCCGACTTTGAACAATTCCCTAAATTCCCCTGATTATAATGCGCCTTTCTTACGCTCCTTATATTTTGAAATTTAAAAACCCTGCGGGAACATCCCGTGGGGTACTTCTTAATAAACCAACATATATACTAAAAATATGGGACGAGAATAATCCTGAAATATTCGGTCTGGGCGAAGCTTCTGTCTTCCCCGGTCTTTCTCCGGAAGCTAATGGCCGTTATGAATATAAAATTGTAGAACTACTATCCAACATTGCTTTAGGTCGCCCTACCGACCTTGCTCATTATTCTTCTCTTCAACTCGGACTGGAACAAGCCATAAGAGATTATGTTGGTGGTGGCAAAGGGATTTATTTCCCCTCATCCTTTACTGAAGGCGAAAAGGAAATCACGATCAATGGTCTCGTATGGATGGGAAGCTTCGAAGAGATGCTTGATAGAGTTGAAGAGAAAGTACTGGAAGGGTTTCATTGTATTAAACTGAAAATTGGAGCGATTGATTGGGAGAAAGAGAAAGCCCTGATAGAAGGACTGCGCCTCAGATTTTCAAAAAATGAACTTATGATTCGTGTTGATGCTAATGGAGGATTCAGCCCGGAAAATGTAATGTCACGTCTTGATTTTCTTGCTAATCTTGATGTCCATTCAATTGAACAACCACTCAAAAAAGGTCTTCTTAATGAAACAGCTGAAATCTGCAAGGTCTCCCCAATACCGATAGCTCTTGATGAAGAGCTTATAGGCATATGCACAACAGAGGAACGCCAATCCCTTTTAGATATAATCAATCCACAATATATCATTCTGAAACCATCCCTATGCGGAGCGTTCTCCGGAACCTCTGAATGGATACATTTGGCTGATCAGAGGAATATCGGGTGGTGGATTACATCCGCACTTGAATCAAACATCGGTCTCAATGCAATTGCTCAATTCACTGCTTCTATCAAAGCTGAAGGGCCTCAAGGTCT
The DNA here is from genome assembly GCA_947178175.1 of uncultured Porphyromonadaceae bacterium. Taxonomy (GTDB): domain Bacteria; phylum Bacteroidota; class Bacteroidia; order Bacteroidales; family Muribaculaceae; genus Lepagella. The sequence goes on from CAMWXI010000178.1 coordinate 3,035, forward strand.
TGGTACCGGAGGATTATACACCAATAATTTCTCTTCTCCTTTATCTCTCTCCGGAGAAAATATGAAATTTAATCCCTCATTCATCCGAAATAGACCAGAATTGAATAATCTTGATTGGAGAGAATAATATTGCCATGTGTCTGAATACGGAGTTAAATAAAATATACTTTTTAGATGAATGGAATAACGATTCTTCATTCATTGAAGTAAATACGTCAGGGAGCACAGGAAAGCCCAAAAGAATAAGACTCCCTAAAGAAATGATGATTCAGAGTGCTTTAGAAACTAATAATTTTTTTAAAATTACCTCAGATTCAACTATTTATTCCCTTGTTTCTCCGGAATTTATAGGAGGCAAACTCCCCTTCGTTAGAGCAATACTTGCAAAATGCCTTCTTGAAACCGAATGTCCGTCCAATCATCCAT
>CAMWXI010000179.1 GCA_947178175.1 uncultured Porphyromonadaceae bacterium
CTTACGGAGCGATCGGTGAGGAGTTGAAAATCCTGGAATACGATTCCAATTTTTCTGCGGAGGAAAGGAATTTTGCTTCTTTTGATTTTAAGTAAATCATAATCCAGCACCATTGCTTTGTCACCTGAGTCTATGGGAACGTCGGCATACATGGTCTTCATAAGAGAGCTCTTACCGCTCCCCACTTTTCCCACAAGATAACAGAACTCCCCTTTCTTAAGTTGGAATTCAACATTTTTGAGTACAATTTTATCATCCCGTCTTATCTCGACTTTTTTGTAGTCTATGAGAAGGTCGGAAATTTCAGCGGTAGTCGAAAGAGGATGTTTTACATCTTCTGGCCCGGTTTCTATATCCTCTTCTATTATATATTCGTCTCTAAATTTCTCCATTTCCTTAGTGTGTTGTAGGGGAAGACTTCTATCTACAAAAGTACAAAAAAATAATGAATTAAGACGGAATAATGAAATATAAAAATTCAGAAAAATCTTCTTGTCGTGATCTAATTGCTTTAAGTTGTCACCGGGAAGAAACATGAAGAATCAGAGTATTCGAATTTCAGGTGGCTTAAAGTATACAGATGGTGTTTCAAAATTTAAGTTTGAAACACCATCTGTATACTTCCGTATATTCCGTTTTTATTTCAGACGGAGGAATGAATAGCCGAAGCGTTCGGCTGCCGCTCTTTCAAGTTCTTCTCTAAATTCGGGAGCCGCAACTGAAATCATGAGTTTTGCGCGTTCCGCAAGGTTCTTCCCTCTCAAATCCACAATGCCGTTTTCTGTTACAACATAATTGGTCTGAAAACGGGTAGTGACGACGCCTGCACCTTGAGTCAGTACGGGTTTGATTTTATTTTGACCCTTGTTGGTTGTTGAGAGCATAGCAAGGAATGACAATCCCCCTTCACTCTGTGAAGAGCCATACACGAAGTCATGTTGACCACCCACGCTTGAGAAGATTTTTGTGCCGATTGAATCAGCGCAAACCTGACCTGTGAGGTCGATTTCAAGGCATGAATTAATAGACATTACTTTAGGATTCTGAGCAATAATGAAAGGATTATTGGTCCATGCAACATCCTTAAATATAATGTCTTTATTATAATCCATGTAGTCATAGAGTCTTCGAGACCCTAATGCGAGTGAAGCGATAGACTTTCCGGGCATCACCTTCTTCTGTGAATTGTCAATTATACCTTTTTCAAGAAGAGGAAGCACACCGTCAGTCATTGCCTCCGTGTGCAGTCCGAGGTGCTTATGATTTTCCAACGCACGGATAACGGCATTAGGAATACCTCCAACGCCAATCTGGAGAGTAGCACCGTCAGGGATTTTTTCAGCAATGAAGTTACCGATTTTAATTTCCTTTTCAGTCGGAACAGCTGTGGGCACTTCCACCAACGGTTCGTCCACTTCAACAGCTGCCGAGAGTTTGGAAATATGGATTACAGGATCACCGTATGAGAACGGCATGTGTGGGTTAATCTGGGCGATAACCCTGTCAGCACATTCAACAGCGGCTGTTGCAAGGTCAGCGGATACTCCAAAGCTGACATACCCGTTTTCATCAGGCATTGAGCAATTAATAAGCGCCACATCTACCCTACATGTGCCATCGCGGAACAGAGCCGGAACTTCTCCGAGAAAGCGTGGTGTCATAGTGCCATAACCCTCGGCGATCCATTGTCTTACTGAGTTGCTGACAAAGAAAGAATCAACGAGAAAGGATTCTTTGTATTCCGGTTTGCAATAGGGAGCCGGTCCTTTTGTGACGGCAAATGCGGAATAAAGAGTCACGTCTCTAAGTTCGTTCCCACGGTCTGCAAGAGCGGCTACGAGGACTTCCGGTACCGACGTGCTTCCCTGAATATAGACATGATCACCACTCTCAATGAGTTTAACTGCTTCCTCAGCAGTCATATAATTTGCTTTCATGGGCATATCATTTGCTGAAATCAGCATTAAATTTTTGCAGGCGTTCGTTTAGAATTTTAAAGGATTCGGCGTCAGAAATTGTAGAGACAGTCACTCTGATACCGTTCTGTTCAGAGCCTGTTGACGGTAGAGAAACAGATGATACACCATATCTCATTAATTCTGACTGAAGTTTGTCACTCGGCATATTCTTATATCCTACAGTGAAGAAGAAACCGTCACCGATTTCACGGTCGCCATCCATAGAATATACGATGTTAAATCCGTTGTCGAGGAAAATCTTCTTCACCGCCCCGGCCCGACGGCCATATTCACTGCAGTGGTCAACAAAGTTGAGTTTTCCATCAACGGCCGCGTTTAGCATTGCGGCAAAGCCATATTGAGCCGAGTGGGTTGTGCCTGAAGAACAGCAATAGAGTACTCCATATATGAAGGCGTCTCCAAGAGCCGGCATTTCAAAGAAGTCTGCGTATGATTGATAATGACGGTGGTAAACCTTATCACTCATTGCCACCATCGCTATGCGTTGGCCTGCATAGCTGAAAATTTTGGAGGCAGAAAGAAGCAGGATATAATTATCTGTGTATTTCGCCACCGTAGGAACGTAAGGAGCTTCGTATGGGATACCATAGTTCTTTCTGAAGTCCATGCCGAGATATGCCAAATCTTCCAGCACTATAACATCATATTTAGTTGCGAGACGTCCTATGATTTCCAATTCTTCATCTGTCAGATTCGTCCATGCCGGATTGTTCGGATTTGAATAAATCATGGCGGTGATTTTGCCGGATTTAAATTTCTCCTCCAGCTTCTCCTCCATTTTTTTGCCACGATATTCGTAGATGTCAAAGCTGTCAATATTCATATCCAGGAGTTTAGCCTGATGACGCTGAGCGGAAAAACCGGGATAAAGCATGAGAAGAGTGTCTTTCCCGGGCAATCTCCTTTTCAGCAGAAGCATTAGGCTGAAACTTCCCTGCATTGAACCTGTGGTCGGTACTACGCAGGATGCCGGAACATCAACATCAAGGAACGCTTTGATAAATCTTGAGCCGGCTTCCTTAACCTGAGGAATACCTGATATATCGGGATAGTTTTTGGCAACCCCCTTGCGGAGTGCTTCACATTCTGCTTCAATTCCAATAGTTTCGGGAGGTAAGCCCGGATTTCCAAGCTCAAGATGTATAAACTTTTCATCTGCTTCCTTCTCGAGTTCATTGGATACAGCCACAATCTGACGTATGGTAGCGGAGGCTACATCAGGAATTTCAAGTTTTCCAAGAACTTTGGAAAGAATATCGTGTGTAATAGGAAACATGGTTAGATTTTACTTTTTTAAGACTGAAATGTAGGAACTAAAATCACAATTCTTCCTACTCAGGATTTTAAAATTATTTTATTTATCAAGAG
>CAMWXI010000180.1 GCA_947178175.1 uncultured Porphyromonadaceae bacterium
CTTTTACCTATAATATATTTATGCATAATATATTTATGCATTATGAGAGAATCCGGATTTCAAAACCTTCACGCAGAGCGGATCAATTAATGAGCCACCTGAACTTTCTTATTACCTACAATGTAGATTCCGGGAGTGAGTTCGTGTAAACATTCCAATGAGTCCGCATTGCGGAGCACCCGGATACCCTGGAGGTTATAGACATCAGCACCCTTCCCTTCTGCAAATACATCTTCAACACCGGAAGTCTCAACAAACCTGATTGTCATATCCGAATTAACCACAGTTGCGAGAATCTTTCCTTCCGGAGCAACCTCCCAGCGTCCCGTTGTTGTCTCTATAATAAATCTGTCATACTCCGTATAACAATCACCATCCCAAACAACGAAAGGATCTAACCACAATGTTTTCCCTGACGGTACGGCAAGATTGCAGATCTCCGCCACAGCAAACCCGGAATAGAATCGAATGGGAACAACGGGATCTTCCTCCACAACATCTGCACGTGATATAGTTGAGAAATAGCAAAGCGCCTTATCGTCTTCAAATTTAATCCTTTTTTTGTCTTTCAAAACATTCGCGAACCATCTCAAAACGTTAATACTATCCCATGAACGGGGATAAGACAACGTAAGTTCTGAAAAATTTATTGACCCTCCGTCAGGAAGTGTGAAATCCAATTCGGGAACAAAGAAATTATTGTCAGCATTCTCTGCCACACACAAAACCCTCAGATTGGGAGGCAGCGCGCATTTACCGGACTTTACGAAGTTATTCCCCAAGTTAAGGGTTTCCAACACGTCACATCCGGCGAAGAAATAGTCGGGAAATTCCTCTAATGATCTTCGCGGATAAATTTCCCAACTATAGGAAACACCCCTGAGATTCTTACAGTTTCTGAAACATCCCTCTCCATAATCAGCATCATTATCAAGAATAATTATTTTCAAGGATGATTCAGCAAAACATTCTTTACCGACACTTATCACTTTTCCGGATAAGTCTAATCCACTGACACCGGAAGCGGCAAAAGCTCGTTCTCCAAGTATCGCGTCTTCGCATTTAAGATCTCCAAACTCCATTATGTCTTTCCCGACATTTTCAAATGCGCGAGCTTCAATGACGGGCGATTTACACGAGCTTGTGAGGTTAAGAATCTTAACATTTTCACAATTCTGAAAAGCCCTCTCTCCAATACAGGAAATAAAGCCATTTATCTCAATCTTCTCTAAATTCTTATTATCCCTGAATGATTCCGGGGCTATCTCTGTGACATTATAAGTGATACCTTCAATATAAAAAACTCCCGGCACAATAAGTTCCTTACTACTCTCTCCTGCCTCAGTGAACCCGGTAAGTGCAACAAAGCCTTTTTCATTATCGATAATCGAGAATTTCATATTCTCATACTCCAATGTTCGGGCGCTCAACGACGCAATGCCCGACAAACAAAGAGCTACTAAAAATGTAAGATGTTTTTTCATAATCGCAGTTTTTTAATAAGTTATTGTAAAAAAATTTATATTTGCTGATAAAAAAAGAAACATTGTTATGATATAGTGGTTACAAATATATATAATTATTTTTAAATTTACCAATTTTGTGCAAAAAAATAAAGTTATTGCATTTTTTAATTTCTGCATTGTTTTAAAATATTCCTGAATTCCATTGAGTATTTTGTTTATATTTCTGTTAAACTGAGTTTTGTGACAATACAACTTCTAAATAAAGATACAGTTTCCCCTGTAGCTTCATTCTTTAGGCTCTATGTAAAAATATTACTCTTCAAATCTGTTAAAAACCGGTTACCAGAAATCTCGGAGCCCCGGCCACAAACTCATGACAGAACAGCATCCTTTCGCATTGCTCCGGAACCGCACACCATATATCCTGGCTTCCGGCTTCATGCTCCACGATACTATCGTTTCCACCCGTCGACACTCCGACACCATGTCCTGACAATATTTCCCCCGACGCACCCAGAAACAATATCATCACTCTTTGCTCTCCCTCGCCCTGACTCATATATCCCTGGTAATGAACCATCCGGAGCATCCCACGACGAATCCTGTGCGTAGTGCCGAATCCCGCAACATTACTCACACTCCCATCAGGCAATAATTTCCCGCCGTTCTGACGGCGCGTGCCGCTTGCCACCCCTCCCATCGCTGTATACAACTTGTTTAACCGCAACGAATCCTTAGGACGATATATCAACACCCTCTCCGGCTCCCCGACACACGAAACCATTATATTATCCCCATCATCGCTGAAATAGCGGTAGGTCCGCATGCCTCTGTTTCTTACATCTCCAATGGCCGGAAAATCATACCATCCCGAGGCTTGATCCTTTGCCTCTACCCCGATGGGCATAACCTCTCCCCCCGTCTCACATTCTATCACTATTTCCTCGCCGGGAAAAAGCTGAAACAGCTCACTCCTGCGATATCCCTCTTTCTTTATCAGTCGGTTGCTCTGCGACAGATATTCACCGAACTCCCAGCACATCTCCGGACGCCGGAATCCCCCACTCTCTGAGAATGCTATCCACAACTCCTCGTCGGCCAACTCACGCAACCCTCTCTCTTCGCTTAATGCCGGGTATATGGCAGAGCCGAATGTGTCACGGACTATCGGAGAACCGCCCAACTCTCACGTTGATTCCCACCGGCCATCTGCCGACACATAAACTTCCGCCGGCAGACTCTTCCCCACCAATGCAGCCCAACCTGCCAACGGCTGAGGACAACTCTTCATCAAAGATTCCACAGTAGGATACAACCCTCGGAGAAATCCCCTGATATTCCTTGTATCAAGCCATCCCTCAACCAGCAGATCTCCATGAATACATCCGTTCCCTCCTATCTCTATCCCTTCTCCCGTTAATATTCTGTTTTCCATTATATTTTTATCCTTTTGTTTACTCTTTCCGGAAATTCTATTTCTCCCTATAATATGTTATATAATAATGTTCTCAAAGAGCGGCGTGTAAGATAGAAGGACGGCGCCGGACTATTGACTATCTCATATATCACATCCTCCTCTTCCCTTTTAGGAAACAGACGTGACTTTTCAGTATATCTCTTCCACAATTCCCTGAACATCCGCAGACGACTCGCCCCCATTACCGGGAAATTACCATGTTTCTTCCGATAACGCATCACTGCCTTTACACGCGTCTCACTGACGTAAAAACGACTCGCTCCGGATTGCCACACCTTATCCATTGCCTCGCTTTTGCTTCGGTTTTCTTGCTTCTTCAACTCCTCTTTGAAAAGCTTTCGCTATTCCTCATTTG
>CAMWXI010000181.1 GCA_947178175.1 uncultured Porphyromonadaceae bacterium
AATTTTCCAGTACTTTTTGAGACTAAAAAATTAATCAGAATGAGAAATGGAGCGAAATACGCAAGCCGGATTTGTCTACACCCGGATGATTGCGATATGTCAGTCGCCAGATATAATCAATTCTGAGAATTGTAAGGATATTGTCTATCCCCACTCCACCTTCCATATATGGAAGATGCCCCATTGTATCTGGCGCAATACCTTTTGGATATTGAGGCATGTCTGGATTCATCAATGGGTTATTCTTTGATGATAAACCTCCATATACACCCTTGAACGTTACAACTTCTCTTAGTTTTAGTTTCTTGAAGCCTGGTATGAGATTGAACAATGCTCCGTTTGCCCAGTAGGTAATATGAAATGATGCATATTTGTCAAGAGCAAATTCCATAGGATTCATAAGTGAGAAGCTCTCAGGCTGAATCGTGTAAGATAGGTTGGCATTGGGCCATAGAAGAGCTGTGTAAGGAACTTTGCTCCATATCCACCCTCCGGAAAGATTTGCATCAATATAGCCGAATGCCGATAGCCAGAACCTTTTGAATACATAAAATTCGGTCTGATTCAGGGTATAGTCAGAACCGGGAAATTGCTTAGAACCATATATATGGCTGAGTTGAAACACCGGCGCATCCATATTAACAGGTATTCGGGTGGTCTTCCCTTGGACAAATCTTTCGCCCGGAGCCCAACGTAGAGTTATATAGGCGCTGCTTTCTTTTATATTGCCGAACTGTTTACCGGTTGCATTAACGAAATCCACTTGGCGAGAAGGATACATTATTTTGTTTTGTACTCCGGCTGAGAATGAGAAGTTGTTTTGAAACTCCCTTTTGTATTCCAGGATAGAGTGCCGCAGGTAAACTCCCGGATAATTTCCGCTTCTCTTAAGTGAAAGGAATACGTTGTCTGGGTTGGTGAATGGGTAATGCTGACCAATGAAATCAACATCATATTTGTGAGAAAGTCTGATTGAATTCACCGGGAACTCCTTTGCAATTTTATTTTTACGGAAGAAAGAGTATTCCAGTTCTGCATTATATTTCCATTTTCGGTCGTGAAAACCATAGGCCACATATCCGCGTGCAAAGATATGGCGAGAGAGACTTGTAGTGGTTAGTCCTCCTGCTCTGAGTCTTAATCCTTCAATATCATTATAGCTGACTAAGGTGTTGGCCGGTCCGAACGCAACGGGAAAATCAGCTCTCGGTTCCCAATAACCTTGAACCAATATCGACAATATTTTCTCTCCCCAATAGAATACTGGGAATCGTCTGAGTCGTCCTAATAACGACCCCATCTTTTGCTCTGCTTCGGATAAGGGTATCAGTCTTACTCCCGACCAATAATCAGACGGCTGATTTGACGCTTTACTCAACATAAAATCTCCTTCGGGAGTTATGTCGTATTGATTTTTCAGAGAGTAGAGGTTATTATCGGTCGGCAAATTATTGAATTCGGAGAATTTGCTAAGTTTCCTTCCATAAAACGAGGGAGTGCCGGGAATTAACTGCACTTCGAGGCTTAAGTCGTCGGTTTCCTTATTTAGTAAATTAAATTCCGAGAGTTTAAAGGATTGTCTTACCAAGAGGTTTTTTACATAGTTTATATTGGTTGCTCTCGGGATTCTCATCACCAGACTGTCAACATAGCAGATAGAATCTTTCTTAGAAATCCACATCTTACCATTAAACCCGAAAGATTCGTAATTGGAGGGGGTGAATGCAAGTTCAATACGCTTCTCCCCTCTCGTGTTTGTCTGTGTGTCTGATATATAATAGTGATAGAAATTGTCGGCAATAGTGCTTAGTGGTGACACGAAACGATTTTGCATGAGAGTTATGTCATTCTGGAAAATGTTAATGTCGCGGAGAGCGTCATTGAGCATTGTCCGTATATTCTCGGCATTAAACGATTTGTCTATCCCTTCTGATGATTCACCATCCACGAAGATTTTTGAAGAGTTGGAATCTTTAATATATTTGCCGGCTCGCTCTTTTACACTTAAAAGAATGAATGGTTCCCCGGTATTTACTGTTGTATCTATATATTGTGTCAGGAACGCCCCTTTCCCTTTTTTTGAAATTTGAATATTGTTCAGACCCAAAGACAGCTTATTATAGAATTTATAACTGTAATATTCTTTATTTTGGGGGTTGATAAGCTTACTATGATTTCTGACTTTTTTCATCAATTCGTAAGCCGGATTATTTTTCTTTGAATATTTGGGACGTTTGGCTTTTACTGTCACTTCTTCCAATTGCCGGGAAGTAGGAAGAAGACGAATCTGATTACGATTATTCAGAATATACTCGATAGAGTATGTGGCGGGTTTATACCCACTGATTGCAAAACTTAAAGAGTCGACTCCGCGAATATCTACTGAGAACTCCCCTTCCAGATTGCTTAAAATTCCATTCATTCCCGGTATGGTGCGTATAGTTACCAGCGACACCGGTTCAGAGGTGAAATCGTCTACAGTTACTCCGAAAATGACATTAGGGTTGTTTGCACCTTTTGATGGTACAGACAAGATGAGACAGAGTAGTAACAGACTGAGGTAATATTTCAAACTATTGGTGTGCAAAGAACAATGCCTGTTATGTTCAGACGGACTCTAAATTAGAATTATAATATTGCGGTTGCCCGGTTACATTCTTACCTGCAAAAGGGGGAAGTTTATATTTGTGATTTGAATCAGGAATCTCAATTTCAGCAATGGTAAGTGGAGAAGAGAGTGACAGAAATTCATCTACTTCCCATGTTTCTCCTTCAAATTTTATTATATGTCTTACCTTTCTAAGTATCCCTCCATCACAGATTTCAAGAAGTTTGAGAGCATCTTCTTTAGGAATTTTATATTCCATCTCCAAGCGGGTATCACCGCGGTTTTTCCCTTTAATTGTAAGAAATGCGTCGTCATCAGCAATGCGTATTCTTACCACTCTATGAGGATCACGATTAAGGTATCCCTGAGTGATTTGAATCCTTTTTATCGCCATCTCCTTGTATGATTCCTCTTTTACAAGATACTTATGTTCTATCTCAAGTCCCATATTTATTTTCTATAAATTTTTGATAAGGAGTCGAGCATTGTCTGCAATTCATCACGCACGCTTACAAGATTTTCCAAAATAGAGAGACGGGTAGAGATATTTTTGCGATTTGCAGCTATATGAGCTTTGGCAGAATCCAGTTTCATACCTTTAATTTTTACAAGGAAGTATATTATTT
>CAMWXI010000182.1 GCA_947178175.1 uncultured Porphyromonadaceae bacterium
AAAATATTTAAATATCAAGATTTAATTATATCTACTAAATTTAAATATTTGTATTACCGATAATTTTTTACTAATTTTGCTTTTGGAGGTAATCAAATCATAATCAACGTGAAATTTTATCTCCATTCTTATTGAAATTATAACTTTCAACAACATACATCATGAAAAAATTTTTTACAGCTGCCTCGGTTCTTGCCATGTCAATGTGCATGATGGCTCCCAACGCTGCAGCAGTCTCTACCCTTTCCTATATCTTTAAGGAAGGTAATACTGCAAACCTTACATTAAAGGCCTACAATCAGGGTTCTTTGCAGTCTCAATTTTATAACATCAGCAAGTATGGATTGACTAACGGTTGGTCTTTGAAAAAGATAACTGACGAAAAACGTGAAGATGCTTATGGGGTAAACGCCCTTATCAGTTGCTCCCGCCTGACCAATGATGTTACCCCGGATAACTGGCTTATCCTCCCTGCTTTCACTGTAGCACCTAATGCTACTCTCGAATGGAGTGCGAAATCAATCCATGATGGTCTCCACGACTCTTACGATGTTATGATTTCTACTTCCGGAACCGCTAAAGAGGATTTCAAACTCCTTACAAGGGTTGAAAAAGAATCATATTTCTTTAACAGACATATAATTTCTCTGAAGGAATATCAGGGACAAAACGTTACAATAGCTTTCGTTCATAATGACGGAGACGGATATATGCTTGCTATTGAAGAGATTCATGCAGGATATACGAACCGTGGTTTCAAGGCTCAAAATATCGGTTACCATTTCTTCGGAAGAAATGAAGAACAATTCATTGATTTTGAGATAACAAACTTTGGTGGAAAAGCAAACACGACAATTGAACAATTTCAACTCGTAAATGCTGAGGATTCCGGTGATGTTCTTGCTACTGCAGAGCCGAACAACATCGGTGATATTGCTAATACATTTACAATCTCGTTTCCGCTCAATCTTGACGTAAACACTTATAAGGATTATATTCTGCAAGCTGTCTATGCAGATGGCTCTACAGATGATCTCTATTCAGACTTTGTCAATGTATCAGAAAGTAAGCGAAAAGTATTTATCGAAAAATATACTGCTACCTGGTGTAACGCATGCCCGGGAGTTTATTACGTTACTCATTCCTATCTTAATCGCCTTGGAAAGGACGCAGTCTATCTTGAAGCTCATGTTCAAAATGCCATTGGAGCTGATAAAATGGCTATTGACGAATACGTCGCACCTTACCAATATTCGTTAGGAGGAAACTTCCCGGCTGTATGGATCAATCGTGAAGCAAAACAGAATGACACTAACGTCCGCGACATTTCTGCATACACTAAAGCTGTTAAATCTCCATGTACTGCAGATGTTAAACTTGTTATCGAATCATACGACTACGAAACTGTTAAAGCGCACGCAGTGGTTAAGTCCCATGAGACATTAGACAATAGCGACGGCAATTATCGTGTTGCATTCTCAGTTGCTCAAAAGCACGTTCCTCTTCCGGAAAATAACCTTCCTCAGACCAACAATTGCACCGGATCTACGATTCAGACCCGTGGAGAATATAACTTCCTTCCAGCAAATCTTCCTAAAGAATATACTTCATACACAAATGTTGTAATAGGTCCTGAAGACGGATTCCGTGGAGCAGACAATACTCTTCCCGAAACAATTGAAGCTGGAAAAGAATACATCGTTCCTTTCGAATTTGAGATTCCAAAGAATGCAGATCCCGAAAACCTTATGATGGTTGCTAACTTTAATTATCATAAGGAAAACAAAGGAGGTGTACCTTTCCCGTCTCTTAATATTGACAAACAGGATTTAGTTCAGACTTCTGTTGGTGTTGATGCTATCTCCGCACGTTATGGCACCATCGAATACCGTATCGAAGGTGATAATCTCGTAATCAGCCTTCCTAAAGATGGCAAATATACTATCAATTTCTTCACAACATTAGGAGAAAAGATATATTCAGAATCAGGTGAAGGAAATGAAGTTATCATCCCGGTTAATACTCTCACCCCCGGAATTGCTCTCTGCAGCATTAATCAGAACAACCAGAAATTCAATCTTAAGCTTATGTTGAAATAAGCCGTCAAGAAATATTTATTAAACAAGAGGAGCTGTTCATCAATAAAGTATGAGCAGCTTCTCTTGTTTAGAATAGTATCCTTATATTAAACTACCCGAAAATATGGGTCATAAATTTGAATAATCTAAATAAATATTATAAATTTGCATTGCTGATTAGAGCGCAGAAGCCCATTACGGGTAAAGCGGGAGGGTCAGCAGACATAAATAATTAGCGTTTACTAACGCTCTTCCCCAACAATTGGAAACTTCGCAAATTTCTTATCTCAGTTGAGGAATGTAGCAATGGTAGATGCCTTGTGGAAATGTATATCGTTGACCGATAGTTACGTGATTTTCGCGTCTTAGAAGAATGTAATTTATTTCATTCATCGGTCTTCAATATATATTCTGCGTGAGGCTTCTGCACGTTGCTCGTTCAACTGAGATGGGCAATGCGAAGGCCTCCAATTGTGGAACGAGCAATCGGTATAGCTCTCACGCTTTTTTATTATTCTATTGAAATCCTAACTAACTTACCACCAGTCATCATTCTTGGGAGCAGAATGACATATGTCTTCATATTTATAGAGCTGATATGAAGATATATGCCATAACAACACAGCTCTCAATTTTTTATGAAAAAATTCAAACATTTCTTGATGCTTTTCGTGTGTATCTCTGTTCTCAGCATGATGTCTTCTTGCGGAAAAGATGATGAACCCGGACCCATCGTAGATCCCGCTTCTTTGGTTGCAGGCACCTATGTTGGTTATGGAAAACTTGAAATGGTTGGTCTCAGCGGACTGCCCCTTGAAGAATATCAGGGTATGAAGATTAGAATTACAAGGAGTTCAAATGAATTCGTAATTCTTACTCCTTACACTGCTGATGACAACCCTTTCTTCTCAAGTGGAAGTGGAGACGTTTTCCAAATCACTCAGACAGCTGGTGGTGACTTTTTGCTTACAAGCACAAGCACACCCAATTGCCGTGTGACAATTAGCAAATCGTTCTCCTTGTCTTACTACTATCCGTACGTTTCTGTGGGAGGAGAAAGTGGATACGCTCTTAATTTCACCGGTCAAAGACAATAATTTCTACCACAGTAATCTTTATACTTCATAGTCATAATGGAATCTATAAAGA
>CAMWXI010000183.1 GCA_947178175.1 uncultured Porphyromonadaceae bacterium
ATATAGGATGAAGATTAATCCTTTTCCCTTTGAAGGGGATGGGGAAGAATACAAGGCAGAACGCAGCTATGCAGATAATAATGCTGGTGACGAGTTGTTTCGAGGTGTGGTCGGGAGAGAAGTTAGCAGAATTCATCAACATAATCGCTGCTGAAGCTATGAGACCTACTACAACCGGACGCAATCCGCTGAAGATCGCTTTAATTGCTCCGCTTTCCTGATGACGGCGAATGTAGTGTGATGAATATAGTACAAGGAAGAATGAGGGTATCACTACAGCAAGTGTGCATAGAATGGAACCTAAAATTCCCCAAAAAATTCCTTGGAATTCGGGAGAAACACTCCCCGGAGCGACATATCCGATGTAGGTTGCAGAATTAATGCCGATTGGTCCCGGAGTCATTTGAGAAATCGCCACTATGTCGGTGAACATTTGTTCGCTTATCCAGCCGGGGTCAACCACAGATTTTTCCACCAGCGACAGCATGGCGTATCCCCCTCCGAATCCAAATATTCCGATTTTTATATAAGCCCAGATTAGTTGCCAGTAGATATTCATAATTCAGTCTTTTTTTTCGTTATTCTTCAGTTTGGCAATTGAATATTTCCATATAGCGAAACCGAAAAGTCCGCCGAGAATGATATAGAGTATCGGGTTGGATATGAATCCGAAATCAAGATAAATCATTAAAGCAACAAGTAGAGGAATCCAAATCGTTTTCCATGTCAGCTTCGCCGCTTTGGCAGATGTAATCACCGGAGCAATTATGAGAGCGACAACTGCCGGGCGTATACCCATAAATATCGATGAAATGACTTTATTGTTCTTAATCATGTCCGGAGTGAGGAAGATGGCAATCATTAGAATAATAATAAAGGAGGGAAGGATAGTGCCTGCAGCGGCAGCAAGACTCCCTTTTTTTGAAGCAATCTTGTCTCCGACGGCAGTGGCAATATTGACTGCTAAAATTCCGGGTAAAGACTGAGCTACAGCAAGAAGATCCAGAAAATCCTTGCGCTCAATCCAGTGATATTTATCCACTATTTCCCGTTCGATAATGGAAATCATAGCCCAACCGCCCCCGAAAGTGAAACAACCGATTTTAAAGAAGGATGTGAATAATTGAAGGAGCGAATTGTTATTTGTGGATTCAGGCGCCTCACCCTGAGGGAGAGACGCCTGATTTTTAAGATTAGATTGTATCATTAATATTTATGATCTGTTTCTTCTAATTCTTTGATTGAGATATTCTTGCTATTCATCTTATACCATACGTAGGCGATATAGGCAACGACAAACGGTATGATTATTGAGACAAAACTCATGACCGTCAGGGTAAACTCTGAAGATGATGAATTGCGTATTGACAGCGAAGCCTCCGGATTCATCAGTGATGGATAATATGGGGTGTTGTTATATCCGGCAACCCAGAAAAGTGATAATACAACCAGGACGGTTCCTATGCCACTGAACCATATTCCTTTAGTCCATTGCTGAGCAAATAGAGAGCGTCCGATAGCATACAACACACACACAACACCCAGAAGCAGTGAGACTCCGGCCCACCAGAGGTCAATATAATTGTAGAAATACTTATAAGGAGTATTTTCGACCACAGCCATATTTCCACGGTATCCGACTATTGTATATCCGTCGCTTGTCAGAAGCATTGCCAGGAACCACAGGAAGAAAATAAGAAATATAATTGCGTTGACAAGGAGTAATTTCTTAAGATGTTTGTAGTCGGAGAAACTGTTGTCAACGCAATTCATCATATAGAGAATTGCCTGGGTTCTTGCAAGGAAAAGAACTGCAAATCCGAGAATGAGATTTTTCCAATTGAAGATAGCCTCCAATCCGTGGGTGGGTCCCCATGTTGAAATAACCGGAGAACCGGGATTAAGAAGATTGCTTCTGACAACATTGAACTCCGCACCAAAGAAGAACATTGAGACTGCAGTTCCAAGAAGAATACATCCTATACAACCGTTTATGAAAAGAAAGATGTCGTAGGTTCGTGTGCCATAAAGATTTCCTCTTTTGGATCTATATTCGTAGCTGACAGCTTGAAATATGAAGCTGAACAAAATGAGAATCCAAAGCCAGTAGGCACCACCGAAACTTGTTGAATAGAAGAGAGGGAAGGAAGCAAAGAAAGCTCCTCCGAAGGTTACGAGGGTGGTAAATGTCAGTTCCCATTTTCTCCCCATGCAGTTAACGATTACAGAGCGTTTCTCATCGCTTCCTGCGCTCAAGAGCATGGATTGTCCTCCCTGCACAAAAAGAAGGAATACCAGGACGGCTCCTAATACTGAGATAAGGAACCACCAATAATTCTGAAGATATTCGAGTGTCATTTTGAGTGATTGTCTAATTCAAGATTTTGTTTTGACTTATTGCTTATGAAACGTAGCATTATACTGATTTCGGCAGCAAGTAGAACTGTAAAGATGATGGCGAAAAGCCAGAAAGTAGTCATTACAGAAGATACAGGGATGTTTGAAATTGCAGCCTTTGTGGGTAAGAGATTCTGGATTGTCCAGGGTTGACGTCCTACTTCTGCAACTGCCCATCCTGCCTGTGAGCATATCCACATGAACGGCACAGACAACAGCGCGATCCATTGTAGCCATTTTGCCTTTACCAATGCTTCTTGTTTACGATATACCATAAACAACGCTATGATGAGATAAAGCAGGAAATATGAACCTAAAATCACCATGATGCGGAACGTGTAGAAAGTGACTCCTACAGGGGGGATTGCTTCGTCAACGCTGTCAAAATATCCATATCCGAAAAATTCGTAATCTTTTTTTAGGTTCTGAAGAGCTTCTTCTTTCCCTTTGTTGTCACCCGATTTGAATGCATCGTCAAATTGTCCTAATGCAACCTGTGCCTGTTTGCCTCGTTCTATACGCTCAGCATAGCTGACTGTGTTGATAGTGTCGCCGTCAGCAGTCATGTCGACACCATCGATGATGTCGTTAATTCCGGGGATGAAAGCATTTGCATCATGACGACCTAAAATTGAGAGTCCGTATGGAATTTCAATCGAGAAGATATATTCATCCTCAGTATTGTCCCAACTCTTGTTAGGATTAAGAATTCCGAAACCGACAAGGCTCTGACCCTCAGAACCCTTGTAAAGAAATTACATTAACGCCAATTTCATGCGCTGATCACGCGCAACTTCTACTGCAGAGCCATC
>CAMWXI010000184.1 GCA_947178175.1 uncultured Porphyromonadaceae bacterium
CTAAAAACAGAGGTGCTTCCGGAAACTCCTACTCAGCCCCCAGGGAGACTCCTTCAAACGACTCGCTGACACTCGCTGTCAACGAAGCGGTCATTGCGGACATCCCTGCAAATCAGAATCCCGGAGGACTCAGGGTCAACTCTGTGAAGACTGACAGAAACTCCAGAATTGCACGTCTCAGTCTCAACGAAAACTTTACATATCTTCCGGTGACACAGGATCTGATTCGTCACATCTCAAATTCCGCCTCCAAGGCTCTCCCCGACTCTATACGCGATTATACAGTATCCCTGAATGTCGGAAACCGGAATCTTGCCTACTACATATCCAAGATAGACAAGCTCCCGGAAGCTCACCGCACCAACACTCCGTTTGTTGTGGCAGCATCCCCTTTATGCAATCCCAAGGATGGCATGGAAGGTGACATAGTGGCCCTTTGGCATAGCCACGGACGATATTTCCGCCCGGGATCAGGAGCATGGTCATGGCAACGCGGTTTCCTCTTTCAGAGTCTGGAGGACACCTTTACCATGAGTTTTATCCTCCCCTACGTTGTCCCAATGTTGGAAAACGCCGGTGCCTACGTTATGCTCCCCAGAGAACGCTGCCTGAACAGGAATGAAGTTATCGTTGACAATGACACATACGAAGGGGGTGTCATTTATTCTCAACCATATTATAAAGAAATGACCGGCATCGCCGGATGGACCACCGGCGATGGTGAAGGTTTCATATATGATCTGCCTGACTTCAGGGATACTGAGAATCCCTTCGAGAATGGAACCTATCGCCAGACCACTACCGTCAAAGGGGGACGTCCAAGTGTGGCTGCATGGTATGCCGACATTCCGGAAGATGGAGAATATGCCGTATATGTAAGCTATAAGACTCTCCCTAATTCTACAACCGACGCTCATTATACCGTCAATTATTCAGGTGGTTCCCGGGAATTCAGGGTTAACCAGACAATGGGCGGAAGCACATGGGTCTATTTAGGCTCTTTCCCTTTCAAAGCAGGCTACAGCGACTCGGAACCAACAATTACTCTCTCAAATCTCTCTGAGAAGGAAGCGGGAAAAATTCTGACTGCAGACGCGGTGAAGATTGGCGGCGGAATGGGAAATATCGCGCGTTCCAACAAGCGAGCCGACATATACTATGACCCCTCCACTCCCGAAGTTGCCCAAGACTCCCCGGCTGATTCCACCGAAAGTGACGACGGAGACACCGATGAATCGGGTGACGACGAATCCTCCGATGAATCTAACGATGATGAATCTCCCGATGGCGACGAGCAAGGTCAGGAGCAGGCCACTATACAGACAGCACCGACGGTCAGGAAAGGTCCGGCACCGGTGTTCCGCACATCCGGTCTGCCACGCTATCTCGAGGGTGCGAGATATTGGCTGCAATGGGCAGGAATCCCTGAATCCATATATTCCCCCTATCATGGTTCGGACGACTATAAGGATGATTATACTGACCGTGGAATGTGGGTGAACTATCTCGCAGGAGGTTCCCGGGTACTTCCGGACCGTGAGGGACTGAATATTCCGGTTGATGTCTCTGTAGCCCTCCACTCTGACGCCGGAAAACGTTCTGATGATTCTTATGTGGGGACTCTCGGCATTTACTACACCAATGGCGGTGCCTCTTACGTTGATGGCACTCCAAGAATGAACTCCCGAATGTTGACAGACCTTATAATGCGCCAGATTACCGGCGACATACGCCAGACATACGAGCCAAATTGGACAAGACGTTCCATGTGGGACAAATCCTATCTGGAGGCGCGTGTGGCGGAAGTGCCTACAGCACTGATAGAACTTCTCAGCCATCAGAATTTCGGCGACATGAAGTATGGCCTGGACCCTAATTTCAAGTTCACCGTCGGACGCGCAATTTATAAAGCGATTGGGCGTTTCATCTCTGAAAGAAAAGACAGGAAATTTGTGGTGCAACCACTCCCGGTGAAGGATTTTGCAATCCGCCGTCAGAAGAAGGGACATTACAGACTCTCCTGGGCTCCAACTCCCGACCCTCTTGAATCCACCGCCATCCCTGCCGCCTACATTATTCTGGAACGTACCGGTGACGAACTCGGATTCCACAAAATCGGAGAAACCCATAATTCTCATTTTGACTTCCGCACAGACGACAATCTCATCCACTCTTTCCGTATTATCGCTAAAAATTCGGGCGGATTATCATTCCCCTCAGAGACACTTGCAATGCGCGAATCTACTAATGATTCCAAGCCTGTGCTCATCATCAACGGTTTTGACAGAATAAGCGCACCGGCTTTTTTCAGCGAGGATGGTAGAGCCGGCTTCGACAGCAAAAACGATTTTGGCGTCCCCTATATCTATGACGCTTCATTCACAGGATTTCAGACGGAATACCGTCGTGGTGCCGGTGATGGATTCGGACGCAGCGCCTCTAACTATGTAGGGAAAATTATTCCCGGCAATACATTTGATTTCCCTTATTTACACGGCTTGTCCATTATGGCTTCCGGCAGAGGATTCGTGAGCTGCAGCGCCACGGCTGTGGAAGCCGGTGATGTCAAACTTGACAATTACAAGATTATAGACTATATTCTCGGAAAACAGAAGATGACCGTTATCGGAAACGGGAAAAGTGGCGTCAGATTCCCGACATTCTCCCCAAAAATGCAAAATCTGCTGACACAGTTCACTGATAACGGCGGACGTCTTCTGGTGAGCGGTGCCTACGTTGTTTCTGACCTTTTTGATCCGCGTGCGGGGGAAGAAGGACAAATTTTCGCTGAAGATATACTTGGTATTTCTCCGGCTTCTGACGCTCAGCGCCCGGAATCAGGAAAATTAACAACCGTCGGCGGTGCCGGAGGTTCCTCTATTCCGATGATGAATTTTGAATACTCCAAGGATATAAATGAAAAGAGATATCACGTGGAGAATCCGGATGTCCTCACTCCCTCCGAGGGAACCGACGCCGTGGTGATGATGACCTTCAGCGACACCGGGGGAGCTGCGGGAATTCTGACAAAACGTGACAAGACACGCGGCGTCGTGCTATCCATTCCCCTGGAAAGTATACCTAATGAGGAAACAAGAAACTCCCTGTTCTCCTCTCTACTTGAATACCTTGAAAAATAATTTACCAGATGGAAATCTATAGAT
>CAMWXI010000185.1 GCA_947178175.1 uncultured Porphyromonadaceae bacterium
AATCAATAGACTGAGATTTACCCAATAATTACATAAACGACTTTTAAAAAGACATGAGCTATCTGAATTTTGACAAAAGTCTGATGATTAATCTTGAGCAGAGTCTTCCCAAAGAGATGCTCCGAACCAACAAGTCCGGTGCTTACCACAACACCACGATTGTAGGTTGCAACACCCGCAAACAACACGGATTGCTGGTAATTCCCATTCCGGAAATGGACAATAAAGCCCACATACTGCTCTCCTCTTTGGACGAAACGGTCATTCAACACGGAGCTCCCTTTAATTTAGGGCTTCATCAATATGGCGAAAATGTGTTTAGCCCCAATGGTCATAAATATATCCGTGAGTTTAACTGTGAAGCTGTTCCGACAGTGACCTACAGAGTAGGAGGAGTTATACTGAGTAAAGAGAAAGTCTTTATCTCTCACGAAAATAGAATCTTGATTAAATATACCCTCAAGGATGCCCACTCTCCTACAAAGCTCCAGTTCAGGCCATTTCTTGCATTTCGCAATGCCAACGATTTGTGCATAGAAAACAATGCTATCAATAAGAATATAAGGGAAGTACCCGGTGGAATTGCCACCTGCCTTTATCATGGATATCCCGATTTATTCATGCAGTTTAACAAGGAAGTGAGATGGGTCAACGACGGCCACTGGTACAAAGGTATCGAATACTATAAGGACCGTAACCGTGGAGTCCCATATAAGGAGGATTTATGGGTGCCCGGATATTTTGAGATAGACATCAGAAAAGGAGAATCAGTAATATTTTCTGCTTCTACTTTTGAGTCTGACCCTGAAGATTTTGAAAAAATATATGAAGAGGAACTGAAGACGCGGACATATCGCACCAGCTTCTACAACTGCCTTAAAAATTCTGCGCGACAATTTTATCTGAAAAAAGATTCAGGACTTTACATACAGGCAGGTTACCCGTGGTATACTGTTCGTGCACGCGACGAACTCATGGCATTGCCCGGTTGTACATTGGCCATAGACAATCCTAAAGCATTCGAGGAAATACTCAGCACCTTCCTCAAAGCGCTGTTCACATTCCTGAAGACAGGACAAAAAGACTCTACAATCACAGAAATAGACCTCCCGGATATTCCATTATGGACGATATGGGCTATACAGCAATATCGTCGTTACCACACGTCAGCTGCCTGTCGCAAAAAATATGGAGAAGATGTGAAGCGCATTGTCAGAGCAATCCTTAATTCTGAGGTTCATAACCTGAAAGTGAATACAAACGGACTCGTTTCGTCTATGGGGACACATTCGCCCGTCACATGGCTATCCGCTTCCCTCAACGGAGTCCCATTGATTCCGCGCACAGGGTATATTGTTGAATTCAATGCTCTATGGTATAATGCCTTATGTTTCCTTCTCTCCCTCTATGAAGACGAGATGGACGAAGAACTCAATTCTATCTCCGAATTGGCAGAAAAGTTAAAGAGTTCATTTGTCGGGACCTTCCTCAATGATTACGGCTATCTATATGACTATGTCAACGGTTCATATACTGATTTGGAAGTACGCCCGAACATGGTGATAGCAATCGGACTTGAGTATTCACCCCTTAACCGCCATCAACGGAAGAAAATTCTTGACCTCTCGACACGCGAACTTCTGACACCGAAAGGGCTTCGCTCGCTGAGTCCCAAGAGTTGGGCATATCGGCCCAATTACGTAGGAAGTCCGGAAGAACGTGAGCGCACTGTTCATAACGGGCCGGCCCGACCATGGTTGTTTGGATTCTATGCCGATGCCTATTTCAAGATTTTCGGAATCAGTGGTCTGGGATTCATTGAACGTATGCTCATCGGATATGAAGATGAAATGACCGAAGGGTGCATAGGCTCCCTTTCAGAAATGTATGATGGTAATCCACCTTACACCGGACGCGGTGCTGTCTCAACAGCGAAAAACGTCGGGGAAATTCTACGTACTCTTAGAAATGTAAAAGAATTGAATAAACTGCAAACCTCACAAAGCGAAATCAAATGAAAGCATTAATGTTCGGATGGGAATTTCCCCCTCATATTCTTGGTGGTCTCGGCACAGCCTCCTACGGACTGACGAAAGGGATGCACGCCAATGGAAATATGGAGATCTCTTTTGTGATTCCCAAGCCGTGGGGCGATGAGGAAAAAGGGTTTGCCCGAATCATCGGAGCTTGCAACACTCCGGTGGCCTGGAGAGACGTCAGCCGTGAATATGTTGAATCCAGAATCGGTAAATATATGGATCCCCAACTCTATTTTGACCTCCGGGACCATATATATGCCGACTTCAATTATATGAAACTAAACGACCTCGGCTGCATTGAGTTTTCCGGTAAATACCCCGACAATCTTCTGGAAGAAATCAATAATTATTCCATAGTGGCCGGAGTGATTGCCAGAACAATCCCATGTGACATCATCCACTCACATGACTGGCTGACTTATCCTGCCGGAATCCATGCCAAAAATATAACAGGGAAGCCACTTGTGATTCATGTGCACGCCACCGACTTTGACCGCTCCCGTGGAAATGTGAATCCAACCGTATTCGCTATAGAAAAGGATGGTATGGAAAATGCTGACCATATCATCACAGTTTCAAACCTTACGCGTAGGACTGTCATTGAAAAATATGGCATAAATCCTGACAAAGTAACAACCGTACACAATGCTGTTATACCTCTTAGCGACGATTTGCTGAATATTCCTCGTCAGGAAACAAAAGACAAGGTTATCACTTTTCTCGGAAGAATTACAATGCAGAAAGGTCCTGAATATTTCGTGGAGGCTGCTGCAAAAGTGCTCCAAAAAACAAAGAATGTACGCTTCGTCATGGCCGGAAGCGGTGACATGATGGAGGATATGATAAAGCTGGTAGCTAAACGAGGGATTGCAGATAAATTTCACTTCACCGGTTTCCTCAAAGGAAAAGAAGTTTATGAAATGCTCCGTAACAGCGATGTTTATGTTATGCCATCTGTCTCAGAGCCTTTCGGCATATCTCCACTCGAAGCCATGGAAATGGGAGTTCCCTCCATCATTTCCAAACAGAGTGGATGTACGGAGATTCTTGATAATGTAATCAAAACAGATTATTGGGACATTGACGCTATGGCCGATGCCATGCACTCCATCGTCA
>CAMWXI010000186.1 GCA_947178175.1 uncultured Porphyromonadaceae bacterium
GAATAAAAGAAATTTTATTTATGTCTCGCAAAGAATTACATGATCCTGATTTAACGGACAAGATAGCATATCATTACAAGGAGATTCTTAAACTCATTGGAGAGGATCCCGAAAGAGAAGGTCTGAAGAAAACCCCTATCCGGGCAGCGAAAGCTATTATAGATATTACTGCAGGGTATAATTCCGACCCTTTGAAAGTAGCGCAAAAAGCAATTTTCGAACATAACGGTTCGAACATTGTTATCGTAAAAGATATCGAATTCTACAGTATGTGTGAGCATCACATACTCCCGTTCTTCGGAAAAGTTTCAATTGGATACATCCCGAAAGGGAAGATGATTGGCCTTTCCAAATTAGCTCGCATCACTGACTGCTTTGCACGACGACTTCAAGTGCAGGAACGTCTGACTGCGGAAATATGCGAACTGTTAGGTGAAGCACTCCCTAACGATGGGATAATTGTGGTCTGTGAGGCAGAACACCTCTGCATGAAGATGAGAGGTGTGGAAAAACAGGATTCTTCAACCATTACAATGGATTATTCCGGAAGATTCGCGGATGATGCTTCATTACGACGGGAGTTTTTTGATTTACTTTAATTCCTCTTTTAAATCACATATCTTTAATGCACCTCTCCTAAGAATCATTTATCCGCCCGCATTTCCCTAAGATTAGCCACAAGCCTGTTCTCTGCAGGATTATTCGCGGGATTCCAGAACCTTCTATCCTTAAGTTCTGTGGGAAGATATTGTTGCTCAACATAATGATTCTTAAAATCGTGAGCATACATATATCCTTCATGATAACCAAGTTCCTTCATCAATTTTGTTGGAGCATTACGAAGATGAAGAGGCACCGGAAGGTTTCCCGAGCGTCTCACTTCCTCCATAGCTGCATCAACTGAAAGATATGCCGAATTACTTTTGGGAGACGAAGCCAGGTAAACTGTACATTCCGCCAATATTATCCTTCCTTCCGGCCAGCCTATTTTATTAAGTGCATCAAAAGTTGCATTCGCTAATAAAAGGGCATTCGGATTAGCAAGACCTATATCCTCAGCTGCAAGAATTACTAATCTCCGCGCTATAAATGCGGGGTCTTCTCCTCCCGCTACCATTCTTGCCAGCCAATAGACAGCCGCGTCCGGATCAGAACCTCTAACTGATTTAATAAAAGCCGAGATAATATCATAATGCATCTCTCCATTTAGGTCGTAAGCAGCCGGATTCTCTTGAAGTGCATTAGTCACCTCTTTATCGTTAATTATTATATCATCCCCATCCGTTGCGGAATTAGTAAGAAGGTCTATTATATTCAACAACTTTCTTGCATCCCCTCCTGCAAACCTGTATAAAGCATCGGTCTGCTCTATTATAAAGTGTCGTTCGGAAAGAATCGGGTCATTTTCTATAGCATGATATAACAAATGCTCCAAGTCTGACTTGTCCAATGGATTTAGCGTATAGACCTGAGAACGGGATAAAAGAGGACGAATCACCTCAAATGATGGATTTTCTGTAGTGGCCCCGATAAGGGTAACAATTCCTTTTTCCACTGCTCCCAATAAGGAATCCTGTTGTGACTTTGTGAACCTATGGATTTCATCAATAAAGAGTATCGGCCGAGATTTGGAAAACATACTTTCCGCTTCCGCCTTACACTTGTCCAAGACCTCTCTTACGTCTTTAACACCGGAAGTGACAGCACTTAATGTGTAGAACGAAGCTTCAACAGAATTTGCAACAATTCGTGCCAACGTTGTTTTCCCCACACCCGGAGGACCCCAAAGAATGAAAGAATTTACTCTTCCGGATTCAATCATTTTGCGTATAACTCCTTCAGGACCTACAAGATGTTTTTGTCCGATATAATTATCAAGAGAATCGGGTCGCATCCTCTCTGCTAATGGAATATTATTCTTCATTTCTCAAAGGGATGCTGCAGCATAATCTGCAAGTTCTTGAATATTGTTAAATAAAACATCCGCTTCCGGCCTTAGTACTTCTTCCGGAAGTGTTCCGGCAATACCAATTACAGTCGCACCTGAATTTCTTCCGGCTTTTATTCCCTGTAGTGAATCCTCTACTACCACACATTCTTCAGGATTTATTCCTAAAAGAGCGGCAGCTTTAAGATATCCTTCAGGATTAGGTTTGGAATGTTCAACCATTTCCCCGACTATAATTGCATCAAAAAAAGAAGAAAATTCCGGAATGTCGTTATAAAGATGCTTCATCTTATCCGAATTGCTGGATGTGACTAATGCAACCGGAATATTTTTCTCTTTTAAATTTAACAGTAACTGTCGTGCTCCCGGTGAATAAGTATACTTCATTGCTTTCTCCAGCCTATAAAGCTCTTTCTCAACTTTTTTGCGTGTTTCCTTATCCATAAAATATGTGGATAGAATATCTTCTAATGTTGTTCCTTTAATTACAATCGGGAAATTATCGATTCCTGTAGGGAACTGTTGTTCTATAGCATTCCAAATTTTAGTGTATTCAGATTCACTATCAATTAAAACGCCATCCAAATCAAATAAGAAGGCCTTAATGTCTTTCAAATTTTTCATAATTAAATTTTGAGATTATGCTGAGAGCATACGCAAATATAACGATTATTAATGAAAATAATCATCAAAAAATCCTTATATTTGCAATATGATACATGAATTGAATTTGCGGGTGACTCCGGAAATCGCCGGTGAACCGTCTCGTCTTGTCTCAGCTATAGCATCTAAACTCGGAATTTCAGAAAAAAAGATCAATGGGTATAGAATTGTAAGACGCTCGATTGATGCCCGCCAAAAAAGGGTAGTTGTCAATCTATCATTAAAAATTGCCACTGACAAAGATAGGGAAGTTCATGCGGAAATTAAACATGTTGATTTCAAAATCGTGCCGGAAGATGCTCAGAAGGTCATAATTGTCGGTGCTGGTCCGGCCGGACTTTTTGCTGCATTAAGAGCCCTTGAACTCGGATTCAAACCTATTGTTCTGGAACGGGGAAAAGATGTAGACGAGAGAAGAATTGATCTTACGGAACTAAATCGA
>CAMWXI010000187.1 GCA_947178175.1 uncultured Porphyromonadaceae bacterium
GAACAGGAACGACCGGTTAAGATTGCCAATGGAAATGCAAGCATCGGAATAGTAAAACTGTCGGATGATACGAAGCTTTTACAAGAGGTGGTTGTTGAAGGTGTGCGCTCACAAATGCGATTTGAATTAGACAAGAAAGTCTTTCAGGTTGATGCTAATATTGCAGCCTCAGGACAGTCTGCGAGCGAATTGCTTGAGTCTATTCCGTCTGTGGAGGTTGATCAGGATGGTGAAGTATCCTTGCGCGGAAGCCAATCTGTCACAGTATGGATTAATGGTAAGGAATCAGGACTTACCGCTGACAACAGAGCGCAGATTCTTGAACAGATACCGGGTGAAACTATTGAACGGATAGAAGTAATCACAAACCCCTCTTCCAAGTATAGCCCCGAAGGCACTTCCGGCATCATCAATATTGTCTTAAAACGCGACAGACGTGCCGGATATTTCGGAAGTGCTGAAATCGGGGCCAACACATTAGGTGGAGGCAATGCGTCATTCAATATTAATCTGAACAAAGGGAAATGGGACACATACGCAAGCATCGGGTTCAGAATGCGCCACAATTCCCGTACGAATAAGTCAGATCGCTTATTTAAAGATGAAGCCGGAGAATTAAATGGCAACTTCCTGAATTCTGACGGAACAAGTAAGAATCATGGCAATAACGTATTTATACGTGCGGGGGCTACATATCACCTTGACAGAAATAACGATTTCTACATAAACGGATTCGGAATGTTTGGCCACAGGTGGGGAAATTCCATCACCAACTACTCATCCAACCTTCCGGGACAATGGAAATCAAACCAAAACCATTCTACCAATCGCAGTGATCACCGTGGAGCACACGCCGAATTGGGGTATAAGCACACATGGAATGAAAATCATTATATTGACGTCATGGGCAGCTATAATTTTTGGGGTGGTCCGAACGAAAGGAATTTTCATGAAAGCCGTGAGTTCCCCGGAGACCCTAATGAAGACTTGTTCCAACGTCAACAGCAGACGATGAACGTAAATTCTGTTGAAGCGAAGATTGATTACACAAATCAACTGACAAATTGGTTAAAACTTGAAACAGGAATCAACGAAAATTATAGCTATGAGAACTCTCCGGTGACTGTATGGTCCGGAGATTCTCCCACTAATATTCCATTAAACGAGTCGATGTACAACCGCTTCTTGTATCACAAGAACATTACAGCTCTTTATTTCTCATTAGGCGGGAAATGGAGAAATCTCAGTTTCTCTGCCGGTCTTCGGGGTGAAGCTTGGCAAGTAAGAACCAAATCCTTGGGCTACAAAGATAACGCAGCTGATTTTGATTGGTATAAAATAAACAAATTTGCACTTTTCCCGTCTGCATTCGTCAGCTATTCGCTACCACATGATAACGAACTTCAGATTAATTATACCCGTAGAATCAGAAGGCCCTGGGGAGGACAGCTTAATTCTTTCCTGGACATATCTGATCCTAACAACATCCGTTATGGTAACCCAGAATTACAACCGGAATACTCCAACGCTTTTGAATTAAACTACATTAAAAGCTGGACAATGCACATGATAAGCTTCTCTGCATATCTTCGTACATCTTCCGACGTCATGGATCGCATATCCTATCTTGAAGATAACGTGATGTATACCACTAATTATAATGTTACCAAGGAGACCAATTCCGGTTGTGAAATAGTTGTTAAAAACTCATTCATCAGAGGTAAACTGGATTTCACCACCACCTTAAATCTCTATAACAATCATATTTCCGCATGGGAAAAAGAAGTGATTCCACCGGCTATTGTTAATCCTGACTATCATTCATTTCTTCTTAGCGGTAAAGCACAGGATTCTTTTGCATGGAATATTCGTGTGATGGCTTCAGCCAAACTTCCATGGGGTCTGTCACTACAGGCGAGCGGTAATTACTCTTCCAAACTTCTCTCCGCGCAAGGCTCCCGTCAGCCCGGTTGGAGTGTTGACGCCGGGATTCGTAAGAATTTGGGAGACTGGAGTTTCTCAATCAACTGTCGTGACCTTTTCGATTCCCGCAACTTCAAGAATACCGTCAATGGTCTCAACTACGTTCAATATTCAGAACACACCCATGCCGGACGCAGAATTCAATTCTCCATCAAGTATGCCTTTGGGAACATGAGGGCAAAACAGAACAGAAATCAAATGTCTGAACCTATGGATGGCAGCGGTTATGGCGATATGGGAGAATAAATTAGGGGTATCCTGATAAAAATAAGAGGGTGAGTCTCACCCTCTTATTTTTATCATTAATATTTATGTAATCAGTTCTCCTTACAGATTAAAATAATATGTGCCGGTTGAAAGAACCGTATAGAAATTGAATGTTGTTCCATTCAGATAATATGAGGTATTGAAAGCCGGAGAATCCACTCCTCTGTTCCACATATCTGTCCATGGGTTCCATGCGTTAAGAACTGTAACATTATATTGAACTCCGTTCCATTGGTATTGCACTGTCAACGGTATTGTACGCCAGTTTCCTTGTGCGTCATATCCACAAGCCACTACCTTTGTCACCCCGCTATTAGGATTACTAACTACAATTGGGGTATTAATAACAATTGAAGGAGAGGAATTCCAGCCTGCCCCCCAAGGACCTCCCCAATTTGACGGGGGAACGGCGGGACCGGGACCTCCCGGACCTCCGGGTCCCGGATTCCATCCAATACCGTTTGAAGGCGCAGGATTGAAACTGCCTCCACTTCCTGGTGCCGGCGCACTATTCTGGGCCATCAATAATCCACAACTCAGTGTCAAAAATCCTAAGCTCAATATTGTTCTTGCAATTTTTTTCATAATCTTTCACCTTTTACCTTTATTAACAAATTTAAGAGATACAAAGTTGAATCAGTTTCCCATCTTCACTTTTCAATTAGACAATACGAATAGTCAAAGGTTACTTCTAAGGTTAATATTTGATGTTGCCTAAACTCATTTCGATAATAAGATTTACTGTTCGTAAATAAAGTACAGGCGACATCATTATTAAGTCATAAT
>CAMWXI010000188.1 GCA_947178175.1 uncultured Porphyromonadaceae bacterium
TTTATATTAAGCGTCAAGGAAATAAGTCGGAGAAAATTTTAGTAAAATAAAATTTACGTTGCAACAACAAAGCCACCCCGATTCCCCGGAGTGGCTTTGTTATATTACAGAGTAAATTTGCGACTAATCTCGCCTGATGGTTATAAACGTATTTTCTTGGATATATTATCAGCAACAACCACATATACACCCGTCGGCAATGTGATAACTCCGGCTGATCCTGAATAGACCTCTTCTCCCATGACATTATATGCCCTGACATGCGTCGCGCCAGTCACAACTACCGACCCTTTTATCGCCTCAATAGCAGCGCCGGGGACCTCAGTCTTATTCGTCAGCCGTGTCGTTTGATTTGTAGTAATATTATAGAACTTCTGCCACACCGGAGCCTCTTTATATAAATTCAGACTTGCATCCGGAACAGACAGCTCTGTCGTAGCATAAATTTCCGGTGAGAAAGTGTCATCTGAAACAGCGGGAGGCGTAATTGCATCAACTGTTATTTTTCGGAGTTTACCGGCATTTGCAAAAGCCTTTGAACCAATTAATTTCATTGACGAAGGAAATGAAACACTATCCAAAACTTCGCAATTACCGAACATTTCCGGCAGGACTTCAGTAGCTCCCTCTCCAAAGTGTAATATCTTTAATGTCTGTAAATTGCAAAACGAGTTCCGGAACGATTCACTAACATTCCGTCCGATATACATCCGCTCGACGGGACTCTCGCCAAATAACGATAAATCACAATAAGGGAAACGTCTGACACTATCAGCATAGACCAAATCAGCATCCGAATCCATAAATGTTATCATGCGCAGATTCTGACAATTATTAAACGCTGCTCTTTCGATGGTCAACACATCGTCAGGGACTATCATTTCAGTAAGAGTGTTACACCCATAAAAGGACTCCTCTCCAATTTTTGTAACGAGAGCCGGAATAGAAACATTATTTAAAGATCGGCAGCTTCCGAATGTCACTTCTTTGATAGCCGTTATCTGAGTTGGAAGCTCTATACTTTCCAATGCGTAGCAATTATTAAAAGCACCCCTTTCGATTGTTTTAATCGAACCGGGTAAATCTATTTTGGCAAGAGATCTACATTCCTGAAAGGCATGAGAACCGATTCTTTTTAACGAAGTAGGTAAATCTATATGTTTCAGATTCTGACAGTTATTAAAGCATAGCATACCAATAGAGTCGGCACAATAGCTCTGAATACTCACGGACACCAAATTCTGACACGAACCAAAAGCACCTATGCCTATTTTCTCAACTCCGGTCACAATCCGTGCGGAGGTGCCATCCCAACCATAAAAAGCATAATCCCCTATATTATTAAACACTTGGAGGTTAAGATCAATTTCATCTACTTTTTCACCATTTTCAAAGAGTTGATGAGCATAATTCAGAGGATTGGCCGTGCAATCCCATCCGGTCCCCACAAAGTTTATTTCCTTCCATTTCATAAGATTGGGTGTATGCACTTCTTTAAGCTTACTGCATCCGATAAAGGCACATGAATCAACAAATGAAACATTCTCCGGTATACATATTGAAGTCAGACTATTACATCCCGCAAAAGCCAATTTACCTATTTTTGTGAGCGATTCGGGTAACGTAATACGTTCTAATAAAGACGGGTAACTTTCAAGAGTCCACTCATCTTGATACCACTTATCTCCCTCAGCAAGATCATCGTGATTTAAACCATGCCAATTACAATCAAATACAATAGAGTCATTGCCAAAAGTTGTAACATTATAACTAATTCCATAATAATCAGTAATTTGGGATGGTATCTCAATATTTATATTCTTCAACGAACTGTAATAGTCAACTTTTGAGATTGTAGCCGTATAGTCTTCTTCGGATAGGATGTACTCAATCCCATTCTCAATTATGGTTTGCTGAGCAAATGTTGTAATTGAATGTCCAATGCAGATCGCAACAAGAAGGACCTTAAAGAAAAACCCTTTAACCATGGTTTATTACGTATTTACCTCCTGATTCCCTAATTCGGCAGTTTGATTTAGGTACAAGAAAATCGGGGAATTCATCGCACCTCAATCTCAGCGTGTTTGTGAACTGGCGATTCGATGCAACTGAGAAAGAAAGCTTGACACTTTTCTTTTCCGACGGTATTTCTCCTCCATCGGATAATGCAAAGTTAAGCAAAATATTTAAGATTGACGCTCTTATTAATAGCAATTTATTCTACAATATTATGAAGCATTACCGAAACCCTCACTTTAACTCAACCATCCCCTATCCCTATCGGCAAAATCATGCAAATCAAAAGTCACACTTTCGATTTGCATGATTTATAAACATTTTTTAACATTCGCGATATTTAGAAGCGATTCCAACAATGCCGAACGCAACAAAGGGTGGCCTCACGGTCACCCTTTGCTTCTTACACATAGTACTTAACGTCAGTGGATTTTTTCTTTCAGGGTTTAATACCCCTTATATCATTATTAATCTCTCTCATCTTTGCTGACGACCTCTTCGGTCAGCCAACTTTGCAAAATTAAGTATTTGTTCCCGATTGTGCAACAAAATTTTCAAATATTTTTTCAATTTTATTCGATTTTTTTGTTAAAAAATTGCGGAAAACCTCATAGACATGAAATTTTCCGCATATTTTACCGTTCCGCTGATTATCAGCAGGAAATCCGGAACAATTTATTTCGCATACAGAATATATGAGCTGACGGGAGCAACTTCACCGGAAATCTTACCGTCGGCAACCGTGAACACCGCGCCGGTTACAGCATCGGTATATTCGCCGGCAGGCAGTGTGGTGGGGATGGTTACATTCTCAGCGTTATTTGAGAAGTTGACAACAGCCGCTCCGGCTTTGCCACGGCTCACAGCCACTACATCACAGTTTTCAGTAGATGCAACCGATTCCGGCTGACCCGACATTGCCTTTCTGAACTTGTTGGCGGCTGCCACGGCGGGATGCTTGAAC
>CAMWXI010000189.1 GCA_947178175.1 uncultured Porphyromonadaceae bacterium
TTGACTATGTCTATGCAAATGAGTTGGAAGTAGGACCTGATGGGAAACTTACAGGAAACTATGTGGGGGAAGTGGTGGATGGAAGAAGGAAAAAGGAACTTTTGAAATTATTGGCACAGGTGGAAAAGATTGATATCGCACAGACAATAGCAGTCGGGGATGGGGCCAATGATTTGCCGATGCTCGCAGAAGCAGGACTTGGCATAGCATTCCACGCCAAGCCGAAAGTGAAGGCGGAAGCGAGCCAGAGTATTTCAACAATAGGCATTGACGGTGTACTCTACTTCTTGGGATTTAAAGATTCATATATGGAAAAATAACTGAAAAGTGATGGTTATGAAGATAGATATTTTCACATATTTATGGAGAAGACAAGGATTATTGGCGTTGTCATTAATTCTTCTCGGAAATTTTTTTCCAATGAATTTAAAGGGTGCGGATACTTCTGCTGATACCAAAAATGGGAAAAACGGTAACGATTTTAAGGTTGGATTGGTATTGAGTGGAGGAGGTGCGAAAGGAATTGCTCATGTAGGAGTAATAAAAGCACTTGAAGATCACAACATTCCTATTGATTATGTAGCCGGCACATCCATGGGAGCAATCGTGGGTAGTCTCTATACTTGTGGTTGGTCACCGGAAGAAATGATGAAATTCTTTACATCCAAGGATTTTGGATATTGGAGCACGGGAAAAATTAATCCTGAATATAAATATTATTACAGCACACCGGAGCCAACCCCGGAATGGGTTTCTGTTAATCTAAATTTTAAGGATTCCACTCAGAGTCTTACGAGTCAGATCCTACCGTCACACTTAATTAATACATTGCCGATGAACATAGAGTTTCTCAATCTCTATGCTCCGTATTCTCAACAATGTGGAGAGGATTTTAATCGTCTGATGGTGCCTTTACGCACTGTATGCAGTGATGTCTACAGCAAACATAAGATTGTTTGTTCAAGAGGCTCTCTTGGCGATGCAGTGAGAGCATCCATGAGTTTCCCGTTGGTGTTTAAGCCTATTGAGATGGATGGAGTGTTGGTTTATGACGGGGGAATTTATGATAATTTCCCGGTAGATGTTATGGAGCAGGATTTTAATCCTGATTTTATTATAGGTGTCTCAGTCTCCTCTCCGGATAAGAAGCCACAGCCGGGAAATGTATATAGTCAGTTGGAGGATATGATTATCCAGAATAATAATTATTCTGTTCCTGCTGATAAAGGAATAAAGATTCAGGTTCCGGTTTTGAATTTCGGAGTCTTGGATTTCAATCAGGCAGAGGAGATATATCGTATCGGGTATGAAACGGGGATGGCAATGGTAGATTCAGTAATGAAGCGATGTCCGGCTCGTAGGGCGCTTAGTGAGGTTACAGCCCGACGCCATGCGTTTGCCTCCAAGACACCGAATGTAGAATTCAGTAAGATAGAAGTTGAAGGAGCAAAACCCGGACAGGCCCGTTATCTCGAGTCACTTTTTCATGGTCCGGAAAAACAGCAGGAGGTCAATATGAAGGAAGTGGAGAATTCATATTACAGAGCCGTTACTGATGGCAAGCTCAAGGATTTGCTTCCGCAATATATTCCCGGACCCGACAATCACAATACGTTATTGCTAAAGGCAAATGTGAAGAATCCCTGGAATCTTGGAATAGGAGGTTGGATAACCTCTTCAACTCATAGTATGTTATATGTCCATGCCGGTTATCACACCCTTAGTTTTAATTCTCTTAATCTGGATTTAAGCGGATGGATCGGGCAATCTTACTATGCAGCAATGTTTTCTGCAAAAATGGCATTATCCGGTTCTGTACCATCGTTTGTGAATTTTGAAGCTGTGGTCAGCCGCCAAAAATATTTTAGTGATGAATTGTTGTTCTATCAAGATAAGACGCCAACATTTATCACGGATTCACAGGAGTTCTTTAAAGCGGGTTATACGATGGCCGTCGGAAGGAAGGGTAAATTTTCAGCTACTTTTGGAGGAGGATTGGTTACAGACAAGTATTTCCCCGACAATTATGCGGACTTTGCCAATGCACATAAAGATGTTACTAATTACCGTTCCATTGCCATTGAAGCAAAATATGAGTATAATACTCTTGATAATCAGATGTATCCTATGAGCGGTAAGTTTTTTGATTCAAACCTTATCTTGGATTATGAGGGCGCCCGATTCCTCCCACAAGGTGATAAAAGGGGGACGATATGGGGTAAAGCACGTCCATCATTCTCTGCGGAAGTCAAATGGAAACAGTTCTTCCCGGTGCATCAGAGATTCATTATTGGAGGAGCTGCTGAAGGCTTAATGACTATCAAGAGTTTAAATCAGAATTACACTGCTACTCTTGTCCATTCCGCCGCGTTTGCTCCCACTCCCTCTACAAAAAATTATTTCAACATCGGATTTAGAAATAATAATTATCTTGCAGCGGGAATAATACCGATATGGAATCCGGTTGGTGCATTGCAGCTTCGGGGAGATTTCTATGCATATCTACCGGTGAGAGAACTTAAAGAGACTGCGATAGGTTGTCATTATGACGGATGGTTCAGACGTGCAGAATTTATAGGGGAAGTTGCAGCCGTCTATAATTTCCCGTTTGCGAGTCTTTCTGTCTATGGAAACTATTTGAGTTATCCTTCTCGTAATTGGAATTTTGGAATCAGCTTCGGATTATTCTTCCAGGCTCCGAGATTCACCAGATAATAAATCACTTTCAGAACTATTATCATTTAGTTTAAATGACTCTTCAATGCCGGGGGCTATGCTCCCGGTTGTTTTTGCTCCTAATTGTTGCATTCGCAAAGTTCTGGCAAGTATTGAAGTTGGCCCTGAGGATAGATGACGAATACAATTGTCATAGGCTTTTTCCGTGGAGTGAATGCATTTACGGATGTTTTCCAATTCTTTTGTGAAAAGAGCTATTTTATCATATATCAATCCTCCGAGG
>CAMWXI010000190.1 GCA_947178175.1 uncultured Porphyromonadaceae bacterium
TCTCCCAACTACCCATGTTTTCCAGGATAGGGGCTGCCGCCTATAAACCGGGATTGGACACTTCCGTTGCTCTTGACAATTACTTTGGAAATCCACATAAGAAATTCAAATCAATCCATGTAGGTGGTACGAACGGGAAAGGAAGCTGTTCCCACACTATTGCAGCTATTTTGCAATCCCAGGGGTATAAAGTCGCGCTTTACACCTCTCCACATCTTGTTGATTTCCGGGAAAGGATAAGAGTAAACGGCGAGATGATTCCGAAAGATGCCGTAGTAAAATTTGTGGAGGAATGGAAAAAATGTGATTATGACGGACATCCTTCTTTCTTCGAGTTGACAATGATAATGGCCTTCAAATGGTTTGCGGAGATGGAAGTGGACTATGCTGTGATAGAGGTAGGAATGGGAGGACGTCTTGACTCAACAAATATCATTTCTCCTATTGCCTCCTTAATCACCAATATCTCATTTGACCACACTCAGTTTCTTGGAGACACACTGCCAGCGATAGCACGCGAGAAGGCGGGAATTATTAAGAAAGGTATACCGGTTGTTATAGGAGAAGCCGTGGATAAGGACGTCCGTAATGTCTTCGCAGAGAAAGCTGCTGAAGTGAAAGCTCCCATTATTTTTGCCGAAGAAGTTAAACCTCTCTTATCTGCTGCCGAGGTTGCGGAGGGGGGATGGGACTGTAACGGACAATTCATTTCTCCATTAAATCCAGAATTGCCGGTTTCTTTCTTTTCTGAACTTGCAGGGGACTATCAAAAGAAGAATATAAATACCATTCTTTGTATGGTAAATCTGCTCCGTAGCATTGGGATATGCCTGGATGAATCCTCGGTTATCAATGGTTTTGCACATGTTTCAGAACTCACCGGTTTTGCAGGACGATGGATGCGTATGGCAGAAAATCCATTGATTATATGTGATACCGGACACAACAAAGCAGGTATAGCATACAATATGGAACAACTGCAAAGACTTCTTTCCCGCCGATCTGAGAAAGCACGTCTGAAGATGGTGATAGGGTTTGTTTCCGATAAGGATGTAGAACATATCCTAAATCTGCTTCCCACAGAAAGAGTAGATTATTTCATAACACAGGCCAGTGTTCCCCGGGCTATGCCTAAAGAAGAATTAGCTTCCAGATTTAAAGAATCGGGTCGGGACGGAAAATTATGCGATGATGTAAAGTCGGCAGCTGAAACAGCTATAGCCTCAGCCAATGAAGAAGACATCATCTATATCGGTGGCTCAACCTTCATAGTAGCCGACTATCTATCCTGACCATTAAAGAATAATATATGCATCCGATTATAATATCGCGTACAGACACATCACATAAACCTACAATAAAGAGAAAGGCATCGTACTTAAAAATACGATGCCTTGATTATTCTTATTAAGAAAGATTATCAATTTTCTCCCTTATCTCGATTATGACGGGTCTTATTCTTTGAAA
The DNA here is from genome assembly GCA_947178175.1 of uncultured Porphyromonadaceae bacterium. Lineage (GTDB taxonomy): Bacteria > Bacteroidota > Bacteroidia > Bacteroidales > Muribaculaceae > Lepagella. The sequence continues at coordinate 1,468 of CAMWXI010000190.1, forward strand.
CACTTGAACTAACGTCTTTCTCTTCTTTAAGGTCTATCTCTTTTCCGGATTCATCTATAACTTTATACTGGAGATAAGCTAATGACTCATCTGCAACGACCTTGACACCCCTGCCATATCGGCGACGCCATTTACCATACAGTGAGAACATCCCCTTTTTGATGTAGGCTTCCACAAAGGGATGAACATACATCATAAATTTCTTAACCTTCAGATGCTCTACCAGATAATCAATCTTCTCCTCAAGAGTGTCTGTAAAAAGAAGAGACGGAGCAATTTCTCCTTTTCCAAAACATGAAGGGCATGTCTCCGCTGTAGTGATATCCAAATCGGGACGAACCCTCTGACGGGTAATCTGCATTAGTCCGAATTTACTAAGAGGCAAGATATTATGTCTTGCTCTATCATTGGCCATTACTTCTCTCATGTGTTCGAGAAGAGTCTGACGGTTTTCAGACTTATTCATATCAATGAAGTCAATCACAATGATACCTCCCATATCGCGCAATCTTAGTTGCCTTGCAATTTCATCTGCGGCTTTAAGATTAACATCCAAGGCGTTACTTTCCTGATCTGCGGACGCCTTTGATCTGTTGCCGGAGTTAACATCTATCACATGCAATGCTTCTGTATGTTCAATGATGATATACGCACCGCTTTTAAACGATACTGTCTTTCCGAAACTACTTTTTATCTGACGGGTTATATTAAAGTGATCAAATATCGGAACGTCCTTTGTATAGATTTTTACTATATCCTTATTATCAGGAGAAATCAAAGAGACATAGTTCTGTATCTGAGTAAAGGTTTCGGCATCATTAGTATATATGGCCTCAAAATTCGGGCTAAACAGGTCCCTTATAATACTTACAGCTCTGGAATCTTCCTCATAGATAAGCGTGGGGGGTTGACTATGCTGCATTTTAGCAATTGAGTCTTCCCAACATTTAACCAGCGTTCTCATCTCAGAATTGAGTTCAGCCACCCGTTTGTTTTCGGCAGATGTTCGCACTATCACACCAAAACCTTTCGGTTTGATACTGCCAATCAACTGACGAAGTCTGATTTTTTCCTCGGTAGATTTAATCTTCTGGGAAATTGATATTTTATCACCAAAAGGAATCAAGACCATGAATCGTCCTGTGAATGATAGTTCTGTAGTAAGTCTTGGACCTTTGGAAGAGATGGGCTCCTTTGCTATCTGAACAAGGAGTTTTTGTCCCGGCTGAATCACATCCTGGATAGTACCACTTTTCTGTATATCCGGAAGGCGTTTAAACTTTGATATGTTTGGGACCTTTTTAGGATCAGCCAACGCCTCTTCGATGAATGCTGAATAGGTATTAAACTGAGGACCTAAATCGAGATAATGAAGAAAAGCGTCTTTCTCATAGCCTACGTCTACAAATGCCGCATTGAAGCCAGGCATTATTTTTTTCACTTTTGCAAGGTAAAGGTCGCCTACAGCATACGAT
>CAMWXI010000191.1 GCA_947178175.1 uncultured Porphyromonadaceae bacterium
GACTGGAGAAACGGTATGAGCCATAGTATGCCGATTTCGGCTACATTCTCCATTTTTAAATATATAAACGTTTCTCCGTCAATCACCCTGAACGACAGGATGTATTCCTCAAAGATTCGGCGTCAGTGGAATCCGAATGCCATGGCAGAAGTGAATGATACCACCTACGGACTCTATAACATTTTTGATTTCAATGCCTCTGTGGGGGTTAGTACGAAGTTATACGGTTTTTATAAGCCCCTGAAGTTTCTCGGAGACAAGGTGCAGATGATTCGTCATGTGTTGACTCCAAACATATCGTTCAGTGCTTCGCCTGATTTTTCCGCCCCTTTCTGGGGCATTTATTCCTCCTACGCTTATACCGACCAGGCAGGGAATGAGCATGTAAGGAAATATTCTTATTTCTCCCACGGATATTTCGGAGTGCCGTCAGCCGGCAAGTCGGGTGTTGTTTCAGTGAATCTCTCCAACAACCTCGAGATGAAGGTGAAGTCAGATAAGGACAGTACGGGTGTGAAGAAGATATCATTGATAGAGAATTTCAGCATCGGGCAGAGTTATAATTTTGCGGCAGACTCAATGAGATGGAGCAATGTCACTACATCAATAATGTTGAGACTGGTCAAGAATTTCAACCTCAACCTCTCTGCACAATGGGATCCTTACACCTATGCCCTTAACAGTTCCGGCAGTCCGGTGAGGGTGAATATCCCACGCTGGAAAGCGGGGAAGGGGTGGGTGAGATTAAGCTCCACCGGCACTTCATTCTCATATACCTTTAATAATGACACATTCAGAAAGAAAAAGAATACCGGTCAGGATATGAATATAGATGATGGGGAGGAGGATAACGGTGAGTTTCCTGACGGGCGTCAGCCGGAAGCGGGTTCTGATTTCGACAGAAAAGTTGAGGAGAGGAGGCAACGTCGCAAAGGACAACAGAATGAGACGGATGCCGACGGATATACACCCTGGAGCTGTCCTTGGTCGCTGACAGTCAATTATTCGGTGAATTATGGATATGGAGCTTTTGATTATGACCGGATGGAGTTTCAGGGGAAGTGGACCCAGAATTTATCATTTTCGGGTTCGATAAGGCCAACCAAGAATTGGAATTTCTCATTCTCCGCGTCTTATAACTTCGATTTGCATAAGCTGGCCTACATGAACTGCACTATATCGCGAGATCTTCATTGTTTCACGATGTCTGCATCCATAGTGCCGGTGGGTCCGTATAAGTCATATAATTTCAACATTGCGGTCAAGTCCTCTCTGCTTAAAGACTTGAAGATGGATAAGCGTTCCTCATCAAGCAACGGCATACGCTGGTATTAATTCCCGGGAAAAGACCTGTCCCGACAATTAATGAAGCTTTCTGATTTTTTGCAGGATATCATTAAGGATTATTTCAGATGCACCGGCCTTTCGACGGATATAATTGCAGGCGATTTCTCCCGCTTTCTTTCGCTCACCGGGATTATTCAGCATCTTATTGGCAAATGCTTCAAATTCCTCTCTTGAGGCGATACTTGTAGCTCCTCCAAGCTCCGTGAGTTCTACCGCTTCCAGAAACTTATCAAATTTCGGGCCGAACACTACCGGAACACCATAGACAGCCGCCTCATTGATGTTGTGAAGACCGGCTCCGAATGCACCCCCGATGTAGGCGACATCGCAATAGGTGTAGGCAGAGGAGAGCAATCCGAAACAATCTATAATCAGTACCTGAGAATCACGCAGACAATCAGCGTTGGACCGGGCTTCGCTGAAGAGGACGGCACCGTGAATAAACCGGTTGCGGAGTTTCTGAAGACGCTCTTCATCGAATTCATGTGGAGCAATCACCAGCTTCACCTCCGGATGCTTATTAATCCATGGGATATAGATCTCTTCATCTTTCTCCCAACTGCTTCCGGCCATCATCACCATTTGGGCACCTTCAGTGAAGTTTCTCAGTTCCGGAATCTCCTTCTTGGCTTCGCTTATCTCCAATACACGATCAAAGCGTGTGTCGCCCGATATAACGGCTTTTTCATATCCAATTCCGGAAAGGAGTCTTCTGCTCCGCTCATCCTGTACAAATATTTTGTCGAAGAGATGCAGCCATTTTCGATACTGTTTCCCTAAAGGCTTGAAAAATATCTGATTCGGACGGAAAATGGCACTTACCAGATAGGTTGGAATTTTTCGCCGTGTGAGTTCATGAAGATAATTCCTCCAGATTTCATATTTTATAAAGACAGCCACTTCCGGGTTGACGATATCCAGGAATTTTCTGACATTTCCGGGAGTGTCAAACGGGAGATAGCAAATCACGTCAGCTCCTTCATAATTCTTTCTCACTTCATAGCCTGAAGGGGAGAAGAATGTCAGGATGATTTTCAGCTCCGGGTGAATGACGCGCAGACGCTCCATCAATGGGCGCCCTTGTTCGAATTCCCCTAAAGAGGCTGCATGAAACCATATATACCGTTCTGAAGGAGAGATATTATCCTTCAGAACGGAGAAAATCCTTTCATGCCCTTCGGACATTAGCTTTGCTTTGGGATTGGAAAGGGCAGCGATGCGAACTCCGCCGGCATAAAGAGCAATGCCGGCAGAATAGAGGGCAGGTTCTATGAAGCGAATCATCAGGATTATTTTTCGGGTGTGGGAATTTCCCTTATTGCGCGACGGATACGCGCTATTACCTCCTCTTTAGGCATCAGTTCGGTTATATCAAACATGTGTGGCCCTCTGCAGGCTCCGACAACTGCCAGACGGAAAGCGTTCATCACATTTCCGAGATGATACCCTTTGGAGGCAATCCAGTCGAGCACAATCTTTTCAGTGTTGGCACTTGTCATGTCTTCAATTCCCTCAAGCACTCCGATAAGCTCTTCCATGATAGCCGGAGTTTCGGCGCTCCAGCGTTTCTTTACATCCTTCGGAGC
>CAMWXI010000192.1 GCA_947178175.1 uncultured Porphyromonadaceae bacterium
TTATTATACCCTCATTAATGAATAATAAGGGTAAAAGTATCGGCTAATTAGATATGATAATAGTTCAAGTCATTCATATAAATAATTCTTTGATTCCTTGAGCCTCTGAACAAGAGGTCCGGGTCTTTTTCTTCAGGTAGGAAAGGACCGTCTACAATGGCTTCCAGGTAGGGAAGAGGTAATGAAAGACGAGGATTAGTTTGTATTTGTTCGATAGTGTAACCGGTATATAACCATATCGAATAGCCAATATTATTAATTTCTTTTGCAAGAATAGCTATTTCTTCGGGATGCATAAGAGGGTCACCACCTGTTAAGGTAACGTTGAAATCCTCCTCTTTAATAATTTCAAGGATTTCCCGGAGTGACATTCTTTTGCCACCATTGAAGTCCCATGAATCAGGATTATGACAGTCTTTACAATGATGATTGCATCCGGCAAAATAAATGGAGGTCCGGAATCCCGGACCATCCACTGTTGTGCCTCGACGTATATCAAGAATATTAAAGAACGTAGACATTTTAATTATTTGTGAACCACTCTGTCTTTGAGTTCAGCTAATTTTCCTGAATTCCATCGGTCTGTCGTACCGACGAGATAACCGGTGATACGTTGAATTGTTTCAAATTTCGCACCGCATTTCGGACAATCAGACATAGTAGTATCGGCATTTTCATATCCACATTGAGGACAATGATTACGGTTGTGATTAACGGAACCATACCCTAAATTATATTTATCCATCATGTCAACAATCTGCATGATTGCCTCAGGATTATGCGTTGCATCTCCGTCAAGTTCTACATAAAATATATGTCCTCCACGGGTGAGGTCATGATAAGGTGCCTCAATTTTTGCTTTGTGTCGGGGTGAGCAGTGATAATATACCGGTACATGATTGGAATTAGTGTAATAATCCTTATCTGTAATACCTTTAATTATGCCGAAAGTCTCCCTGTCTTTCTTTGTAAATCTTCCGGCTAATCCTTCAGCAGGAGTAGCAAGGATGGAATAATTGTGTTGATATGATTCTGAAAATTCATTGGCACGGCTTCGCATGTGTCCGATGATTTTAAGTCCGAGTGCCTGTGCTTTGTCATCTTCTCCATGGTGGTGACCGGTCAGGGCAATCAAACATTCGGCTAATCCGATAAAACCGATTCCGAGTGTTCCCTGATTGATTACGGAATCTATTGTCTCATTAGGGAGCAAAGAATCAGAACCATTCCATAAAACACTCATGACGAGGGGAAACTGTTTGGCAAGAGCAGTACGCTGAAATTGGAAACGTTCGTCAAGTTGACGAGCTGTCAACTCAAGGATTGCATCCAATTTCCTGAAAAACATTTCAATTCTCTCTTTCTGATTCTGAACGTTCAATGTTTCTAAAGCGAGGCGTACAAGATTGATAGTAGAGAATGATAGGTTTCCCCGCCCGATAGAGGTCTTTATCCCATATCTGTTTTCGAAAACGCGGGTTCTGCATCCCATTGTTGCTACTTCGTGTATATATCTTTTGGGATCATCAGCCTTCCATTCCGGATTTTGGTTGAATGTAGCATCCAGATTCAGAAAATTGGGGAAGAAGCGACGGGCTGTCACTTTACATGCAAATTCGTATAAGTCATAATTTCTGTCAGAAGGTTGATAGTTTACCCCTTTCTTTTTCTTCCAAATCTGGATTGGGAAAATTGCTGTTGCACCGTTACCGACTCCTTCATAAGTAGAATTAAGAAGTTCTCGAATTACGCATCTCCCCTCCGGGGAAGTGTCAGTGCCGTAATTGATAGAAGAAAAGACTACTTGATTTCCACCGCGGGAGTGAATTGTGTTCATATTATGAATAAAAGCTTCCATTGCCTGATGGACTCTTGCAACAGTGCGGTTAATCGCATACTGCACATCTTTTTCATCACCGGTAAGTCCTTCTAACGAACGTTTCAGATAGTCGTCTATTTCAATATTGTAGAGATGAGAAAGGTCTTTCATCTCATACTGTTCAAGACTTTTAATTTCTTCAATGAAGCTTGAACGCACATAAGGAGCCAGATAAAAGTCGAAAGCTGGAATTGCCTGGCCTCCGTGCATCTCATTTTGAGCTGTCTCAAGGGAGATGCATGCAATTACACTTGCAGTCTCGATACGCTTCGCGGGCCTTGATTCACCATGACCGGCAACAAATCCATGTTCAAGAATTTTATTTAGGGGATGTTGAACACATGTCAGACTCTTGGTGGGGTAGTAATCTTTGTCATGGATATGAAGGTAATTACCCTTGACAGCATTTTTAACATCACTGCTAAGGAGATAATCATCCACAAAGGGTTTGGTGGTTTCACTCGCAAACTTCATCATCATCCCTGCCGGGGAGTCTGTATTCATATTTGCGTTTTCACGGGTGATATCATTATTTTTAGTCTCGATAATCTCAAGGAACATATCCCGAGTTTTGGCTCTGCGGGCAATGGAGCGCTTATCGCGGTATGCAATATATTTCTTTGCGACATCCTTGCGTGCGGATTTCATCAGTTCAATCTCTACACGGTCCTGGATTTCCTCTACAGTCATCTTTTCCGGACCTGACATACCGACCCTATCTGTAATTTTCTGGATAAGGTTTTCATCTTCTCCGGTTTCTGTGGTGAGCATGGCCTTGCGTATTGCAGCCTTAATTTTTTCCTCGTTATATCCTACGACACGTCCGTCGCGTTTCACCACTACTTGTATCATCTCGGTTTGATGTTAAATATGAAAATCTTTATTGAAAAATAGATGAAGTATTATTGTTGCCGGGTGCACATTCTTATTTCATCTTTGATAAAGCAAAATTAACTTTAATATATTTCTTTACAAAATATTTGAATGTTAAAAATATATTTTTGGAC
>CAMWXI010000193.1 GCA_947178175.1 uncultured Porphyromonadaceae bacterium
AGTAACGGAGATCTGCAATCAGACTGAGCGAAACAGTTAAAGAATGATTTTAAATAATCAGTAAAAATGAAAATCAGAAACATATTATTATTCCTGGCTATAATTTTTTTGTGTGCGTCAGGATTAAAAGCAGAAACTATGACAACAAATACTGTAAACGAAATGCCAGCCGGCAAAAAGGCAACTATTCATACTTCCCTCGGGGATATAAAGGTATTGCTATATGATGAGACCCCCGGTCATAGAGATAATTTCATAAAGGTAGCTAAAGACGGGGTATATGACGGGACATTATTTCATAGAGTAATCAAAGACTTTATGGTTCAAGCAGGTGATCCCGATTCACGCACAGCGGCTCCCGGAGCTCAATTGGGTGCGGGAGATTTGGGATATACCCAACCTGCAGAAATAAAATTTCCTAAATTTTATCATAAATATGGTGCACTTTCGGCTGCCAGAACCGGTGACAATGTAAATCCCGAACGACGGTCATCAGCTTCACAGTTCTATATAGTGACCGGAAAGAAATATACTCCGGCACAACTTGAAATGATGCAGCAAAGGATGGCGGACCAAGAACGGCAGCCTTATTTCAGAAATCTTTGTGTGAAGAATAAGGAGGAAATCTCTCGTCTTCAGGCAGCCAATGACAGAGAAGGCCTTGAAACGCTTCGTCAGAAGCTTATTAAGGAAACGGAAGCCAATGTCGGAGTATCTGAATATCCTGAAAATATCAAGCAGGACTACACAACAATAGGAGGGACCCCGCATCTTGACGGACAGTATACTGTATTTGGAGAGGTGCTTGAAGGGATGGATGTTGTCGAGAAGATTCAGCAGGCGGAAACCGATGGAAGAGACCGACCTGTGGAAGATATAAGAATTCTGTCGGTAGAAGTGGAATAATCTTCTCAAGTCCTTTAATTCCCGATAAATTCAGTTTTGTGGGGTTAAACTTGCGAAACTTAAATAAGTTATATAATTTTGGGCTTTGAAATTGGAAATCTTATGACTCTGTTTTCAGTATAATATTCAGGACAAATATGTATTAGACGGAAACGAGTCAGGGATAAAAAACAAATAATCATTAAAATTTCCGGAAAGGAGAGATTCTTCCGGGATAAACCTACAAGTATGAACGAAAACGAAAAGATGCAGCTTCCCGAGGAGCAGACATCTCTCGGGTCTTCAACAGAAATGGAGACAACAAACTCTCAGGAACAGGCGGCCTTGGAGACCGCATGTGTAGAAACAGAATCCCCTGCCTTAGCAATTTCAGAAGCAGCAGAAAAGGCAGAAGAACCCGCAACTCCCCAATCAGAGGTGATTGAATCAGCGGAGCCGGATGCTGAATCCCATTTGGCAAGGCTTCATGAACTTTCAAAGGAGGAACTTGTAGGTGAGATGAAAGAAATCTTGGATAAGGATAATATGCTGGCTCATAAGGAAGTAAACCTCATGAAGCAGAGATTCTTCAATATTCGCAAGCAAGAGACTGAGGCAGAGCTTAATGAGTTTGTGGCGGCCGGAAATCAGTTAGAAGCATTCTCAGCTACACCATGTGCTCTCGAAGCAGAATTCCAGACACTTTATTCTGATTTTAAAGAGCGTCGTGCCGCTTATCTTGAGAAAGAGGAAAACCGTCGTCAGGAGAATCTTGCTCTTAAGATTAAAGCAATCGAAGGTATTCGTGAGCTAATGGAAGATCTGGATAATATCAACAGAAACTTCCCCAAATTCCAGCAATTCCAGCAAGATTTCAAGGAGATCAAGGATATTCCCCAGCAGGCTGAGACTGAAATATGGAAACAGTATCAGAGTGTGGTGGAAGAATTCTATGACCTTTTGAAACTTAATAAAGAACTTAGAGATCTTGACTTCAAGAAGAATCTTGAGGCAAAAAGAGAGCTTATAGAGAGCGCAAAGGCTCTTACCGAACATCCTGATGCAGTCGAGGCTTCTCACAGGCTTCAGGAGCTTCATAACCAATGGCGGGAAATAGGTCCGGTAGCAAAGGATATTCGCGAAGAATTATGGGAAGAATTCCGTGGTTACTCTTCTGTAATCAATCGTCGTCATCAGGAATATTTCGAGGCTCGCAAAGCCCAGGAATTCAAGAATGAAGAAGCGAAGACCCGACTTTGTGAGGAGGTGGAGAAAATTGATATTGACGCTCTCAAAGCTTTCGCAGATTGGGACAAAGAGACAGAGCATATTAAGAATCTTCAGGCAGAATGGAAGACTATAGGTTTTGCATCACGCAAAAACAACAATGCTCTTTTCGCACGTTTCCGTAAAAAAATTGATGAATTCTTCCAGAAGAAGACAGATTTCTATAAAACACTTCGCGAGGAACTTCACAATAATCTCGTAAAAAAAACAGCTCTTTGTGAGAAGGCAGAGGCACTTGCAGAGATGGAGAATGTTGTGGATGCAGCCAAAAAGGCTCTTGAACTTCAGGAAGAATGGAAGACAATTGGTGGAGTTGAGAGGAAGCAAAGTGATGCAATATGGCAAAGATTCAGAAAGGCTTGCAATGCTATCTTCGAGCGTCGTCGAGGCGAGCTTGAAGAAAAGAAGAATTCAGAGAACGCTAATCTGACAGCAAAGCAGGAAATCCTTGCTGCCTTAAAGGCTATCTATGAGGAAACAGAAGAGAGTGGTGACAGCATCCGTCGCACTCGCGCACTCCAGGAACAGTGGAGAAATATCGGTTTCGTTCCTTTCTCAAAGAAAGAGGCTCTTAATGAAGAATATAAAGAAATCATTGCGAAGCTGACTGCAAAATTGAATATGGGTGTCCGTCGCGGAAAGTCCAATGGCAATGCAGCACGCCGCATGAATGCAATCC
>CAMWXI010000194.1 GCA_947178175.1 uncultured Porphyromonadaceae bacterium
CCCTATATTCACAAAGTTAATCAAAAATTCCAATTATATCTACTACCGGGAGGATTAATTGATGACAGATATTATTTTACTGCAGAATAATATTAAAAGGGGTTGCATCAACAGACTGATTTGATGCAACCCCTTTGTCAGGTGATTAATGAAGTGATTATTTGACAATCACTTTTTTGCCATTGATAATATAGAATCCGGTTGTGAGGTTTTCCAATGCATCGGCGGAAGCGTTGGAGAGGACACGGATACCATTAAGGGTATAGACGTTGAAAGTTTCGTTTTCAGCTGATGCAGAGATAACGCTGCTCATACCGAAATAGATATCAAAGTCATATGCATCAGCAACTGCTGTGGAAGTGCGGAAGAGTGCTTTCGGAGTTGAAAGCTGATAGATACCGGGCTTAACATCTTCAGTTGCTACACTTACAAGGTCTACCATATTGGATTTCTCACCTCTGGAAACGAAGTATTTTGCAGCATATTCACCTAATGTGCCATCTTCATTCTTGGGATAGAGGTAGGAGACACCTTCAGAAAGAGCTGAGATGATTTCGTTGTCGGGGAGAGTTAAAGTAAAGTGAGAAGCAGACTGAACTTCCTCCCAGGGAGTTATTTCAGGTTTGGGAATTGCCGGGAGGTCGGGAAGTACTGTGAAGTAATAGAAATATTCACCGGCAGTGTCACCACCCTTAAGAGTGTAAAGATAACGTGTTGTAACCAATACATAATTGCCCGGAGAAAGAGTAAGCGGAGTTTCATTCTTCGGAATGAGTGTGATGATGTTTGAGCCGAGAGCATTCAAGGGCTCTTCATATTTGTAGTAGCTGACCACAGGAGCATATATAATCTCGCCGTCATCGCCAACGCGGAGCAGACGGTTGTAGCCATTGTCGATATAACTTGTGATTTCAGCATCTTCGCCAAGGTCGAGAGTTATATCGTAGAGAGTGTTTGACGGAAGCACACCTTCAGCCGGGATTACTTCAGGAATGGGAAGCAATGAGACTGTATAGATGAATTCCATTGGTTGGTTGGGAAGGATTTCATCATCAATCACAGCGTTGAATACACCTGCAGGGATTGTAAGAGTATAGACATGACTTTCAGTGATTTTATCGAATGTGAGTCTTACGATTTTTCCATCAATATCAATCTTCGGATATTGCGGCTGAGTAGACAGAGATGCGATGTTTATTTTCTTTTCAGCATCTTCTGCCAAAGTCACTGAAGAAGCAGTGTTGAAATTGAGGGTGATGGTCTCAATGTCGTCTACTGCAGATGCATTCTTAGGATATATAGAGAATGTGAGAGTCTTGTTGATATGGAAGTTGAGAGAGAATGCTGCGTTTGGCTCCTGCATTTCTCCAAAGAGGAACAGGCCGGCAGGGAATTCTACAGTGTAGTCACCGGGAGCATCAAAGTTAGACTCACCATAGTCAAACCAGATGTTCAGAATGTGTCCGAAGTCATTGTTTACTCCTTGGGTTTGAAGACGGAGAATCATCTCATTGAGAGGATTGACTTCGCGCAAAGGCTTTTCTCCACCATTATAATACATTTTGATATTCTCTCCGATGGTGCGGTTAAGAGTGGGGATTTCATTGAAACAAATCTGAAGATACTCTACACCTGAGGGATAGTTTGTAAGATTGACATCACCCTCCGCAGGAGTAACCATACCAATAATTGTTTCTTTTGAAAGGCCGCCGGTCTCAACTTCTTCACCGATTGCGAATCTCAGAGAGGTTGCGGAAGAAATGTAGGAAGCTTCAACTTCAGAAGATGTCTCGTCCGCGTATTTTGTCATAGAGAAAGCACCCACGGGGATGTCGAAACGGTATTGTCCTTTACCGCTCATTGCGGGACGAACGTTCATTTTAGCTTTTGTGGGGTCTGTTGCATCTATGCTGAGAACGGCGCGTCCGTTTTGAATCCAACTTGTCTCACCTTCCAGGCGTGTGAAGACTGAGGGTTCAACATTTACGATATTCACCCAATGGCCGTTGCCGGCCACTTCCGCAGGGACAGAGAGTGTGAATTCAAATGCTGATGCGCGTTCAATCTGACTGCCGGATGCCGGGTTACTTGTGATGTCAACAAGTTTTGCATCCCCCGCGTGGATAAATGTGTTGGTCAGTGCGAGAGAAAAATATTCATTTGTTTTGTTGACAATGTTGATTCCTTTTACAGTGAAGAGCTTGTAGGGGATTACCAGGTTCAGGCTGTAATATCCCGGAGAGTTAAGCAATGCATTAAAATCGGGAGTTGATGCATAGTCTGCTGTAAGGGTCACGACACCTTCGTTGGTACTTATTGACAACGGTGCACTTTTAGCTGTGACATCGTTAAGAACGTATTCCACGTAGGCGTAGCATCCTTCAGGTTCGGATTCTGAGGGGAGAACGGTATTGTCCGTAATAGACAATACTTTGATTCCGGAATTGTTGAAATCCAGAGTGAATTCCGTCGGTGCGACGTTAAAAGCAACGGAAGAAGGTGAGGTCACGGCACAACCTATGGTAAGGTCAATATCCGGGGTCTCTTCCTCCTGTGCCATGATAGAGCCCGGCAATAATATTGCTGTGGCTGCAATGGCATAAGCAAGGAAATTCTTTTTCATATAATAAAAATTAAATAGTTTCATGACGATATAATAATAGCAAAGATAATAATTTACATGAAGAGTTGGAATATTGAGTCATAAAAAGAAAAGATTTTCTACAAAATTTTAGCTTTGTAGAAAATCTTTGTATTCTTTTAAATTATGTGATTAAACCTCTCGACTCAGCGTATCGTCTGATTGGAGAAAGTGAAGACGATCACTGCATTTTCCGTGTCAAGCAATGT
>CAMWXI010000195.1 GCA_947178175.1 uncultured Porphyromonadaceae bacterium
ATCCTAAGAACAGCCCCTCATGACTTCTTATCTCCGGTTGCATCTCCAAAAGGTCTTTACCATAAAATTCCACACTCCCGGAGGTCACTTCATAAGCCGGATTCCCGGCAAGCACCATTGAAAGTGTTGATTTCCCGGAACCATTAGGCCCCATAATGGCATGAACCTCTCCGGGACGCACCTCCAGATTGATTCCTTTCAGAATCTCTTTGTCATTGATCTTCGCATGCAGATCTTTTATCTTTAACATCTATATTTCTTTTTTATGATATCGTTCTTGCCTCCTCAAGCTGAACTTCATGCCCGAGGTCTTCTACATTTCTCACTCCAAGTGCGGCCGGCGCAAGTTTCAACACCAGCTCCACCACATTCCCGTCTCTGTCATTACCGAATTTCACCAAAGAACTATGTGGATTATAATCCATTATGAGATTCAATAAGATAGATAGCAACATCATATATTTCAACAAGCTGAATGTAGCTCCAATCAACGAGTTTACAATTCCCGCGCTAAACAGTCCCCCGACCGTATTGAGAATTCCCAAAAGCATCCTGAGAAGGAAATATATAAAGATGTATACACTGCCTACTGCAAGCATCTCCAAAAAACATTCTCCTCCCAGCTGCCTGAGCAATTCCGGATGCAAATCATAGAGCCAGCTTTCAACCGGTGCCTCAAAAAGGCGGCCGCAAATCAATCCGAAGCATACTGCCACAACTGATGCAACCTCCCCCGTCATGCCCCGGCGATACCCGCGAATCACAGCTAACGCTGCTACCACTATTATCAATAAATGATAAACAAAATCTGACATCTATGAGTTCGTTACAAAATTAACCTATTCCTTCGAGTCAGGCAATAATACCTCGCTATTTGAATTCCCTCCGGGTGATTTATCATATGGCCACAACGCACCCATCAGATAATTTTTCCATTCAGAAAGATTGCCACAAAAAACATCAAGGTCAACATCACCCTCTATTCCGGGCATCTTTCCACGATGGTCAAATTGCCAGAATGTCCATTCTGCATTTATCGGGGTGGAGGAAAATGAGCATATCCATAAGGTCATTCCCGGTACCGACTCCCGCAGATAGTTATAATATCCTTCTCGATTGGAATAAAATGTGACTCGATAACCGACCATGTTGAGAAAATCTGTCATCTCCAAGATTCGGCGCGCTATGTCTACGGAATCAATCCCACTGGCATTCCTGTGGGTCTCGACATCTATCGCCACTCCCAAATCAAGCTTTCTGTGCCCTATGGCTCGTGTGAGATTCAGAGCCTGGTCCACTCCATCCTTGTCAAACCGGAAGAAATGATAAGCTCCTGTCTTCAGTCCGGCCTTTTTAGCCTTGTGATAGTTCTCTTCAAATTTATTGTCTCGAAAATCGGAGCCTTCCGAAGCCTTGATAAATACAAATGACACACCGGCTTCCGCTACTTTCTGCATATCTATATCCCCGTTATGAGAAGATATGTCTATTCCCAGAATAGGATATTTTTCCGGGTCAATGTAAGGTGGGGTCTTCATGAAATGATTCCATGCCGTAATTCCTGACCATACAAGAAGTGCAATAACACCCGTGAAGATGAGTCCTATCAGACCATCTTTCAACTTTATAGGTATTTTTGCTCTCGTATCTTTCGCCATTCTTGGTTTTCATTCCGGCAGGACACCGCTTTTAAACTGCAAATATAACAAAAATCATGATTTTATAGGTATTTCCGGTTCCTGAAAATGAAGCGTCGAGGAACTATCGCTATACGTCTGTCCTGATAACGGTCAATAGGCGAAAATTGTCATTTACATAAGGAATATCACTACCATTATACACCTTTAGTAGACACAAGCGCTTAATCTGCTGTAATCTAAATATTTATCTATATGCAATCAATCTATTCCGGAACTTGAATTAATATACTCTGGGAGATTCAAGTCTGTTTCGGTTCGGATATTAACATTTGTTGGTGTCCGGCACTTGAAATTTTAACATTTTTTGGATGCTTATCAGATACTCCCTTTTCAATAAATATGATACTTAATCGTTTATTACTTAGCGAATATATATCCGAATGTGATTATCTCTCCGGTTCGGAATAATTAACCTATATGACTGTGAAACATTTATCTAAAATAAACATATACTCTTCACTTTTACCTTTGATAATGCTTCTGGCACTGCTGCCGGCAGCCTTTTCAGCATTTTCCTACTCCCCGGAAAAGTATGCAGGGTCTTCTGTGCTTGCTTCGGGGAATTGGGCTAAAGTTAAAGTGGACAAACCTGGCCTACAGTTTATTTCTAATTCTCAGCTTTCTAAAATGGGGTTTTCCAATCCTGAGAAAGTCAATGTATATGGTTATGGCGGGCGGAAAACTCCGGAATTGCTCACCGAGTCGCTTCCTGATGATCTGCCGCGAATCCTCACAGAGCATACTTCCTCCGGAATATATTTCTTTGGAACCGACCACTTTACATGGTCTGTAAATGCCAGTTCTTCCCCTATGAAATGGA
Source organism: uncultured Porphyromonadaceae bacterium (assembly GCA_947178175.1). Taxonomy (GTDB): domain Bacteria; phylum Bacteroidota; class Bacteroidia; order Bacteroidales; family Muribaculaceae; genus Lepagella. The sequence goes on from CAMWXI010000195.1 coordinate 2,521, forward strand.
CTCATCAGCAGAATCCCTATTCCGAAGAAAGTTTCTACTTCCTATCTGACAAGGACTTAACCCCTTCAGATACAAAAGTTTTAGATCTCAAACCCGCCCCTGGATTCTCAGGACCAGTCAAAACTTCTTTCACTGCCCGTGAGGTGCATGAAATTGATATATTCGCACCCGCACCATCCGGCAGTAAACTTTTCGGAGAAGATTTCAGATCTCCATCCACACGCTCTTTCTCTTTTTCCCTCCCCGACAATACCCAAAAGACAGCAAACACTAAAGTTGTGTTCGGACATCTCACATCTTCATCTTCCTCCTTGAAGATTACCT
>CAMWXI010000196.1 GCA_947178175.1 uncultured Porphyromonadaceae bacterium
GTATGATGGTCTTGACGAGTGAACGGGAGTCGGCGGAGTCGTAGATGGTGAAGTTGGAGGTATAACCAATAAGTGGCGCATTGGCACGCAGGATTTTGGCAAATACGGAGTGAAACGTACCCATGCGGAGTCCGGCAGCCGTTTCCGGGCCGACAAGGAGTTCGATACGCTCACGCATCTCGTCGGCGGCTTTGTTTGTAAACGTCAGAGCCAGAATGTTGTATGGCTTATAGCCGAGATGGAGCAGGTGGACGATCTTGTAGGTCAGTACACGTGTTTTGCCTGACCCCGCTCCGGCAATAACGAGTTCGGGGGCCGAGCAGAATTCTACGGCTTCGCGCTGCTGCTGATTGAGTTGACTCAGATAATCTTCCATAAACACAAAACTGAACTACAAAGGTAATCAAAATCCCCGTAATTTACCCGATTGAGTGGAAGAATTCAGTCGGACAGGGAGGACGGGGAGGACGAGTCCGACAGGTCGGAGGGGAAGGAATTTTTCTTTAGACGAAAACATTCCCCAACAGACGTCAGGAGTGCCGGTGTCAGTAAAGTAACTAAAGCTAAGATCTTAGGATATAAAATTTTTAAGGTCGAAAAACATCAATCGTGTTTCATCATCCTTATCTGAGTTTGTGATGAATTGAAATCCGTTACGTTCATAAAACGGTGTGGCCACTTTGAGTGCATCCACAGTGATAAAACGACATCCAAGCCGTTTTACGTTAGAGAATATATATTTGATATTATCAAGAATGAATGTTCCTATACCTTGCCTTGAATAATCCTCATTGACCGCAAGACGCCCAACTTTCACGGCAGGATAACTTCTTCGACGTTTAGAGTTAGGAATATTACGGTTAAATCGATTCCAAACTCCTTTTTCTTCAGGATTAAATGTGATTTTGTCAGCCAGCAAACTAAAGTATGCAACAGTGTGGTTTCTGTCAACATATTCGATGATATAGGTCACAGCCATAAGCTCTTTTTGAAAATGCTTTGCATCTTCAAAAAGAAATTCGTTTAAATCTGCGTCTGCACATTTGAACGGCTTAATATCTGAGTCCTCGTTGAGTTGGGATTGACGAAGATTATTGTAATCAATTTTCACCACTGGAAATTGCTTATAGATTTCATCACTTCGTAAGCTTTGCGTGCTCGTTCCTTCTCTTCTTGGGTCACAGGTCGCGGATTTGAGATTAGTGTATTAAATCTCACCGCATCGTTTCCTTTGAGTTCCGGGGTTTCTTTAATCGGACGTGCCATAAGTAGTTTTTTATTTTATGCAAAGGTACAATAATATAACAAATTAAGCAAGAGGATGGATGTTAAAAGGTTTAGGGATTTGGGATGTTTTAATATCTTCCATTTGATGAAAGAGCGGTGTGGGTCATAACTTTTTTTTCTTTTGGAGAGAGATTAAGAGTAGAATCGTTTCAGGTTGGACCGGTATAGGAATACTGCAAGGCAGACGGAGAGTATGACAACTATAATGAAGTCTAAACCGTGAATATTTAGCTTTGCAAGGCATACAGATGCAACGGAGAATATCAACATGTGCCAAACATATATGTCGAGTGAGCAATGTTTTCCTAATTTTCCAATCTTCTCAGCTGCAGGATGCACGCTGCTGAAGCGAAGAAACAGTATAAAAATCCCAACGGCACATGGAATTGTCAATAACACAATGTCACCTGCATGATATTTAGGTAGAAACAAGTATAAAATTATATTCTCAGTATATAAGAGAATTAGGCAAAGTATGGTGGTGAAAATCACGGTGCGGGTGGAGGGCAGGAGGTGTTCGTACCGTCTAAGCAACATCCCGAGGACAATACAGGGTAAAGCTGTTGTGATTGAATTACGCGCAAATAAAAGATTGTTTGGGACAAGGTGTGAATTGATTAAAAAATTGTATTTGCCATAAAGCAGATTGACAGCAAATCCTAAGGGAATAAAGATCCATAACCATTTTGCAAGTTTCATCCGACATATTAACATTATTACCAATACAGCTTGAATTAGAGCGACTAAATACCATAGATGGCCGGCAGGATATGATCCGAATATAAATAGGTTACACCAAGATTTAAACGAAAGAAAGGTCTGTATAGTTCTTTGGAAGATTTCGGGATTACGCAAGGAAATGAGCATGTAATAAACTATATATACGGCTACGGCAATGAGGAATAGTCTAACTGTCTTGAAGAGAGTTTTTCGGAGTCGAGGTGTAGGAATCTCACCCGAAGGTTCAAGCACGAAGTATCCCGTGATCATAAAGAAAATTGGGACTGCAATGCGTGTCAGCGGCATTACCAATTCTTTGCCGTAACTTGGTGTGTGAATAAGTATTACAAAGATAGCACAGAAGAATTTCAGTATCTGTAAACCGGGAATTTCTCTTTCACCTTTGTATAATAGTGGTGAATAGTCAGAAAGTATCTTCTTGTACTCGGTATCATTCTTAGATTTTCGAACCATTGATATTATTTTCGCCGGCTCATGCGGAAATGTTTTAGGGTGAACAATGACGAAAAACGGGGAGCCACACCTTGCCCATTCCGCTCCTTGAGGCCCTGAGACTGCCTATCATAGTAGAATGTGCAAGTAGAGGAACCCCGCGAAGTATGTATATGCACAACTTGGCTGCTGTCTTTGTGTGGAAAACAGCAGCGAGTACATAGACGTACCAATGGGGCATCTACTTTGCCTCATTCATGACTATGATTATTGAAATTTCTCAGGTTTCAAGGAGCCAAGAATAAGACGTCGGTACACGCCATTCGTATTTAATCTAACCCTCCCAATACCCAAGGTCAATCTTTTGAACTGATCTCACGT
>CAMWXI010000197.1 GCA_947178175.1 uncultured Porphyromonadaceae bacterium
TATTTTTATAGTAAGATTTATTTTCTTGTAAAAAGTTAAGACGTCTTCTTAGTATTGAAATATACAATACGTGTTGAGATAAAAATAATACGGCAAGGAGGGTGAAAATCTTTGTGATTTTAGTCAGATTTGTTAATTTTGCATAAATCAGTCCCCCCTGAGGGAGCGAAAATCTAATAAATCAATACTTACCATGAATTTATTTCAGCGTCTGACCGTAAAGGCCAAAGAAAACCCCCAGCGTCTGGTTCTTCCTGAATCTACAGAACCACGCACTCTTCAAGCTGCCGACTACATTGTCGCTCACGAACTCGCAGATGTTTGCCTTATCGGTAATCGTCAGGAAATAATGGCTGAAGTTGACAAACTCGGTCTGATTCACCTTAAAGATGTAAAAGTCTTCGACCCCGAAGATTTGACTTTCACAGAAAAATATGCTGAACTTTTTGCGGAACTTCGCAAGAAGAAAGGTATCACTATAGATGATGCTCGTAAAACAGTAAAAGATCCTCTGTATCTCGGATGCCTGATGATCAAGGCCGGAGATGCCGACTGTATGGTAGCCGGTGCGCTAAGCCCCACATCTCATGTTCTTCGTGCCGCTTTCCAGGTTCTTAAGACCAAACCCGGTATCTCTGTTGTGAGCGGTGCGTTCATTATGCTCCTCCCTGAAAATTGCAAATATGGCGATCAGGGTATGCTGATATTCGCTGACTGCGCTGTGGTGCCTGATCCTACTTCTGAGGAACTCGCCCAGATTGCTGTCGAAACTGCAAAAACTACTAAGAACATTGCCGGTCTTGATCCGGTTGTTGCCATGCTAAGCTTCTCCACTTACGGCTCTGCAAGTCATGAACGCGTTGACAAAGTTCGCAACGCTACGGAACTCGTGCGTCAGCTTGACCCGACATTGAATGTTGACGGTGAAATGCAGAGCGATGCTGCAATAGTTCCGGAAATCGGAGCAAAGAAAGCCCCCGGAAGCAAAGTTGCAGGACATGCAAACACTCTCATTTTCCCCTCTCTTGAAACCGGAAATATCGCCTACAAACTCGTGCAGCGACTTGCCGGTGCCGGCGCAGTTGGCCCAATCCTTCAAGGCCTTGCTGCTCCCGTCAATGACTTGTCTCGTGGAGCTACCGTGGATGATATCATCAACACTATCATCGTAACCTGCAATCAGGCTATAGGCGAAAAGGGTCTTTAATTATTTCTATCTGTTTGTAAAATTCTTTTTTATGAAAATTTTGGTTCTTAACTGCGGTTCAAGCAGTGTTAAATATAAGCTTATTGACAGCACTGATAAAAAAGTGCTGGCTGAGGGTGGCGTGGAGAAAATAGGTCTGCCCGATTCATTCCTTAAATTCAAGCGTCCTGACGGGACTAAAGAGACTATCGTTGTCAATATGCCCGATGCCAAGGAAGCTGTAAAGAATGTTCTCAAAGTTCTCACTGACCCGAAAGAGGGTGTGATTAAAAGTTTTGACGAAATTGATGCTGTGGGCCATCGTGTGGTTCATGGCATGGAGAAATTCAATAAATCCGTCCTTATCACTCCTGAGGTTATAGAAAAAGTTAAAGAGTGTTATGCGGTTGCTCCTCTCCACAACCCGGCCAACATCACCGGTATCGAAGCTGTAACTGAAATTCTCCCCAATGTTCCGCAGGTTGGTGTGTTTGACACAGCATTCCATCAGACTATGCCGGCAAAGGCTTATATGTATGCACTTCCCTACAAGGACTATGAAAAATACGGTGTTCGCCGCTATGGTTTCCACGGAACTTCCCATCGCTATGTTTCCCGTCGCGCCTGCGAATTCCTCGGTCTTGACTATGACAAGCAGCGCATCATCACCTGCCACATAGGAAATGGTGCCAGCATCACGGCTATTGAAGACGGAAAGAGCATTGACACTTCCATGGGTCTGACTCCGACTGAAGGTCTGATGATGGGTACCCGCGTAGGTGATGTTGACCCCGGAGCTCTCATATATCTCATGCAGCAGCTTGGCCTTGACGCTGACGGGTTGAGCAAGCACATCCAGAAAGAGAGCGGTGTACTCGGAATATTTGAAAAATCATCAGATATGCGAGACATTGAGGATGGTATTGCCAAGGGTGACGAACGCGCAAAGCTTGCTATGGATATGTATGAATACCGCATCCTGAAATATATCGGAGCTTACACGGCTGTCCTCGGGGGTGTTGACGTAATCGTATTCACTGGAGGTGTTGGAGAGAACCAGCTCAGCACTCGTGAAGTAATCTGCAAGAAGCTTGCATATCTCGGTGTGACATTTGATGCAGAAGCCAACAACTGCCGTGGTAAAGAGGTTGAAATCTCAGGCAAGGATTCCAAAGTGCATGTTGTGGTGATTCCTACTGATGAGGAAATGATGATTGCTCAGGACACTGCGGCAATTGTAGAATCTATTTAATTTCAAACGTTTAATTCGAGGGTGTGTCAAAATGAAAGTTTTGACATACCCTCGAAGGTTTGTAAGATGGTTCCCTAATAAAAATCCGGAGGATAAAGAGGAAAGCGAGCATACGAAAATATGTGACCGAAGCGGAATTCCGACTGTAGCTTCGTTGATGAGCCATTATTACACACCTGCTTTTTCTTTTTAACGATGATTGAGGCATTGATAAATCTTTTTGTGACCTGGAATGCCGATCCGGTTCTTTTCTCTCTCGGACCTGTTTCAGTGAGATGGTACGGACTGGCTTTTGCATTGGGGTTCCTTATCGGCTATAACATTGTAGCAGCCATGTTCAAACATGAAGGTGCTCCTGAAAAA
>CAMWXI010000198.1 GCA_947178175.1 uncultured Porphyromonadaceae bacterium
TCGTGATTGTTTCCGTCGATTTCAAACACATTCCAACCAAAAGCACGCCATTTGTCTCCAAAATTTTCCAGCTCCAGAGTGTTTTCATTAAAATCAAGACTTTGCATGTGATTGTGGTCAACAATTGCAATCAGATTGTTCAGACGGAAATGATTTGCAAACAGAGCCGCTTCCCACACGGATCCTTCGTCACATTCGCCATCTCCCATCACAACAAACACCCTTGAGTTTTTTTCCTCCTTTTTCAGAGCGTAAGCCATCCCTGTACCCACACAAAGACCATGACCTAAAGACCCTGTGGAAAGGTCAACTCCCGGCAGATGATGTGAAACATGTCCGGAAAGTCGGCTGCCATTTTGATAGTGAGTCTTTAATTCCTCCACAGGAAAAAAACCTGACTCAGCTAAAGAAGCATAGACACTTGCCCCGGCATGCCCTTTGCTTAAAATGAAGCGATCCCGACCTTCCCATTTTGGATTATCAGGATTATACTTCAAAATTTCTGAATAAAGAATTGCCATTATATCTGCAACAGATAAAATGGCACCTAAATGAGAGCCTCCGGAGAGATGAGTCATTTCAATTCCATGACGCCTTATAAGCCATGCAAGTTGAAGACTTGAATATTTTGAGTTATTTTCCATACTGTTTTCCAAGTATAAATGATATCCAGTGAAATCTAAATTTCTTCTCAATTATGCTGATGAGATAAATAATGATAAGCGGTCCGAATACTCCTGAAAGGAATTGTGTGGTCATAATGACATACCAGGGAGCATAAAGTATTCTTTCTGTTAAGACATTAGCCACAGCCTGACAAGGCCAGGAAAGAAGAAAGATTGTAAAAGTCTGAGTATAAATAGCGTTTCTGCTCAAGTGTATTCTTCTGACAATTACAGAACACAATTCACACAAACCAAAAATCATAAGAACGGCTATTAAAGCAGAGCGAAACGCACCTATTTGCCAATGACTTCCAATCATGAAAAGAGTGAGAGATAAAACGATGGAAGTAAATGAATATGAAAATTCGCCTTTAATTTCTATCTTGTTCAGCAGATTGAAAGTAGCGCACAAAGCACCCAACGAAAAATACCATCCGAAATAAATTATGTCATTGATGGACAACCAACCGGTTATATCTTCTTTGTATAGGATCAGATATGTTAAGAAAGATACAGAAGTGGTTATGCCCCAGCCTAAATGATTCCACTTTTTAATGCGAAAGAAACGATCAAGTCCAAATCCCAAAATACCAAGAATAAAAATCATTGGAATAAACCAGAAATGTCCCCATATGTTTTCACGAGGCACAAGGAAGACTCTTATTATGGATTCTGCATCTAAGGATAGAGAATCGTTAAGATAGCTTTGAAATAGATATTTTGGTAAAATGGCTATCAGGGATAAGGCAAAATACGGAATAATTAGTTTTAGGAATCTTTTCCTGAAAAATTCAGTGGTACGCTTTAATACAGACTGTTGTGTATAAATAAGCAGATAACCGCTTATGAAAACAAACAGTGGCATGTGGAATGTGTAGATAAATAATTGCGTATCCTGAACCCACCCAGGAACTTCCGTTACAAACGGATATGAGTGACCTAAAATTACCAGATAGGTGGCTAACAGTTGAACCAGAAGAATCTCTGAATAGAATTTACTCATCTTAATGTGAGTTTAAGACTAAGGTAAATTTTATAGAACTTAAACGTTAACGTCTGAAAGAGAAATTGAATTGAGCAATTCAATTTCCTTCTCAGAAAGGTGCCAATCTATTGATTCAAGATTACTTTCAATTTGGGATGGCCTTTTGGCTCCTACCAAAACTACCGAGTCTTTAAGATAATCAAGAATAAATCTAATCGCTACAGCGGCAACTGATACGTTATGAGCCGATGCTATCGGTCGCATCGCTTCCACGATTTCAAGATTATGTTTTAGTTTATTCCCATGAAAATTTACGTATATATTCCTGCTTCGCCTGTCATCTTTCCCGAACGAACAATCCCTATTATATTTACCGGTTAAAACTCCTTGTCCAAGACTTCCCCAGGTCATTGGCGTAACATTTAGAGAATTTTCAACATCAATCAGCTCATTTTCGTGTTTCCTGCATGCTAAGGAAAATTCATCCTGACAACAAACGAATTTATCCCTATATGGTAGTAATTCAGTTAATCCTTCAAGTGAAATATTTGAAAGGCCGAAGAATCTTATTTTACCTTCCTCCTTGAGAGATTCCAACGTATTCACTACAGATTCTATAGGTGTGGAATAATCACGGTAATGAATAGTATAGATGTCAATATAATCTGTCTTTAATCTTTTTAGGGAATTTTCAAGGGATTCCCGGATATAAGAAGGAGAATTATCGTAAATAGTTCCTGAGTTGCTGAAACGGACACCGAATTTTGTTTCAATTACCACATCTTTCCTTCTTTCTCCTAAACCTTTTGCAAGGGTAATTTCAGATTGTCCCAAACCGTAGGTGTCCGCTGTATCAAAAAAATTAATTCCATTTTCAATGGCGACGTCTATAGCATCAAGCAACTCCTTTTCCTGAACATCACCCCAGCCGTATCCCCCCATAGGGCAACCGCCCATACAAAGTCGGGACACTCTCAAACCGGAGTTTTTGAGATCAACAAATTCCATATTTAATAAATGATTACGAGAAGAACGAGAAATTTCGTTTAGAATCTGCTCTTTAACAAAGAGTAATTATTTTTTAATAAATTCTTTAAGAATCTTTACTCTTTTAATGTCAAATATTGTATCC
>CAMWXI010000199.1 GCA_947178175.1 uncultured Porphyromonadaceae bacterium
TTTTCATACCTTTTATTAATAAACGGGTTGAGAGGATTTCCTCTCAACTCCGTATTAGTCATTTTATTATAGAAATTAAGCCTTCATTGCCTCAAATTCCTTCATGCAAGCAACCAATGCTTCTACACTTTCCATGGGAAGTGCGTTGTAGAGTGATGCACGGAAACCACCAACATCTCTGTGACCCTTGATACCGACCATTCCTTTTGAAGTTGCAAAGTCAAAGAACTCCTGCTCAAGATCTTTGTATTCAGGCTTCATTACAAAGCATACGTTCATGATTGAACGATCTTCCTTGTTGGGAACTGTTGCCACAAACATCTTGCTGTTGTCGATGCAGTCATAGAGCTTGTCAGCCTTTGCAATATCCATCTTCTCAATCTCACGGAGTCCACCGAGTGATTTGTAGTATTTAAGTGTCTGGAGAGCTGCATAGATGGGAAGTACCGGGGGAGTGTTGAACATTGAACCCTTATCTACATGAGTCTTATATTTCAACATTGTGGGAATAACACGATCTACGTGTCCGAGTGCTTCGTCTTTTACGATACAGATTGTAACACCTGAAGGTGCAAGATTCTTCTGTGCTCCTGCATAGATGAGATCGTATTTAGATACGTCTACAGGACGTGAGAAGATATCTGAACTCATATCGCATATCATACGTACGGGCACATCCGGATCTTTACGGATTTCTGTTCCGTAAATTGTGTTGTTGGATGTATAGTGGAAATAATCTACGTCTGCCGGAACAGTGTAGTCTTTAGGAATATAGTTGTAGTTCTTATCCTTTGATGAAGCTACCACATCAACCTCTCCAAAAAGCTTTGCCTCTTTGATAGCTTTGTTTGCCCATACACCTGTGTCAAGATAAGCAGCCTTCTTATTCAGGAAGTTCATCGGCGCCATTGCAAACTGAAGACTTGCACCTCCTCCGAGGAACAATACGCTATATCCTTCGGGAACTTCAAGAAGTTCCTTTACAAGTGCCTGTGCTTCATCCATAACAGCCTGAAACTGCTTGCTACGGTGGGAGATTTCGAGGATGGAAAGATCCATGTCTGCAAAGTTAAGAACGGCTTCAGCTGTGTTCTTAATAGTGTACGGACTCAGAATGCAGGGTCCGGCATAGAAATTGTGCTTTTTCATGATTGGATTTTATTGTTGTTTTTGTTGTATTTAAATTTTTGCAAATTTAAAGATTAATTTCCATATTTCAAACTCTCATATCATTTCAAACCGTAATTTATATTTCTTCTCTGAAACATACCTATAATTAGACCTTTTAACCAATTGAAGTAGTCTGATCTTATTCTGCTGGAAAGATTTATTATTCGTAATTAAGTATAGGCGATTTCTATTTATAATCCTCATAAGAATTGTTACAGCTACATAAATAACAGGACTGCGCCGATTATTCGACGCAGTCCATATATAATATTTGTTTCTCTTTTAATCTAAGTTACTCCATTCCCCTACAATCTGCTGTATGCTGGGACTGCCTTCAAGGCTTACATTTGTAAGGTTGGTATTGCCAGCAAGATTGATTGTGCGTAAAGTAGGATCAAATGAGAGGTTGATTGTCAGCAACTGGTTGTTTGCAACATTGACCTGCTGAAGGAAATTCATACTTGAAAGATTCAATGTAGTAAGATCATTCCATTGCAGACTTATGACTGCCACTGAAGGGCAATTCTCAAGCGCAAATGTTGTCAAATCATTGTAAGGCAGATAAATATCGTTAAGCTGGTTACAATTGTTGGCAGCAAACTCAGTCATATGATTGTCACTTGCATAAAGGGTGAACAAAGAGGGGAGACCTTGAAGATAAAGCTTGGAAAGTTTATTTGATGTAAGATTCAGATTCTGCAATTTCTCAAGACCAGCCAATTCTACATTGGTGAGGTCGTTGTAGCCTGCATATACTGTCTTCAAGTTCTGACAACCTGCAATCACCAATTCCTCAAGATTGTTGCTCATACAGTTCAAATACTCCAGATTCAATGCATTGCTTACATCTAATGCAACCATTCTATTTCCCGAAACATTAAGTTTTTTCAGGAAAGGCATTCCTTCCAATTCAATGCCGGTGAGCGCATTCCTATAGATTCTTACAGTTTCAAGCTTCGGGCAATTTGTTACACTGAATGTTGATATTCTATTCTTACCGGCATTCACCTCAGTGAGAGATGTATTGCCGGATAGTGTCAGACTGCTCAGCTTATTACCTGTCACTTCCACTTTTTCAAGGCCGTTGAAGCCGGTAAGATTAAGTACTCCTGAAAGATTCTTACCATTCCATTCAATTGAAACTACATGGCCTCCTTCAACTTTAACACCGGGACATTTAGCAGGATCATTACCAACCATTCCAAGTGCTTCGGCATTTGTACCTCCAAGGGCTGCCGGTTGTTCTAAAAATGATTTAAGACTCTTTGATTCGCTCTTTACGAGATTTTGTGCAAACATGCCACCTACGGTCAACAATAATGAGCACAATAATAATTCTCTTCTCATACCTTAATGTCTTTATAATATGTTTGATGTGTCTAAAAAAGATTAATTAGCAAATTTATTGCTTTTATACATATTAAACAAGTAACTCCAAATTTAGTTTTATCAACAATAATTTTTATTTTTTCAAGATAAAAGAGGGGAGAGG
>CAMWXI010000200.1 GCA_947178175.1 uncultured Porphyromonadaceae bacterium
GCCGGCTGGCTTATCGAGAAAGCCGGTCTGAAAGGCGAATCTGTAGGAGGTGCCGTGGTCTATGAATCCAATTGCCTTGTAATTACCAATAAAGGGAACGCTACATTTAAAGATGTTCGTGACCTCGCACGCAAAATAATCAAATCCGTCAACAATCGTTTTGCTATAACTCTTCAGCCGGAAGTAAATTTCATATCCTCCGACATCGAAGTGATAATTTTAGGGTCCGGCACTTCTAAAGGTGTTCCGGAAGCCGGTTGTTTTTGTGATGTATGCATGTCCAAAGATATTAAGGATAAACGTAAACGGTCTTCAATCCTTATCAACACTATGGGCACAACAATATTAATTGACTCATCACCGGATTTTAGGCAACAGGCTATTGATAATGAAATTCTAAATATTGATGCCGTACTCTTCACTCATAGTCATGCCGATCACGTCGGAGGAATTGATGATTTGCGACCTTATTGCATTTATGGTGACCTCCCTCTATATATGCAAAAAGATGTCAATGATGACCTTCATCGAAGAATAGACTATTGCTTCAAAGAGAATCCTTATCCCGGAGTTCCGAGATTTGATGTAAAAGAAATATCTACTACCCCCTTCTATATTAATGGCATAAAAATTATGCCTATCCGGATTATGCACGGTTCACTACCCATTTTAGGCTTTAGAATTGGGAACTTCGCTTATATAACTGATGCTAAAACTGTCCCGGAAGAGGAACGCTGGAAACTTGAGAATCTTGACGTTCTCATTCTGAATGCCCTCCGCTACAAGGAACACTTCTCTCATCTTTCTGTGCCCGAAGCAATGGATCTGGTTGACGAACTTAAACCTAAAGAAACTTTCCTCACCCACCTTAGTCATCTCGCGCCTGCTCATATACAGCTGGATAAACTGCTGCCTGAAAACATCCATCCGGCTTACGACGGATTGAAAATTGTGGTAAAATAAAACGAAGATTTAAATCCGGGATAACGTTATTATATATTAAGACCCCGTTCCCCAGCTTTAACAAATATTGGGGAACGGGGTCTTATATCCCCGATTCATCACATGCAAAGCGGGTGTTCCAAAATCAAATTTGAAACACCCGCTTGGCATCTCCGTCCAAGACGGAGGGTAACTTTTTGACACCATTATCTGTGATGATGCCGCAGATAATCCGTCTGTTTATTAGCATTAAACTGAAAAATACATCCCAGGATAAGGAAAAGCAGTGCGATTCCACCCGTCCACCATGTAGCTGCCACACTTACTGTGAAACATGAGATGATTAATAGTATTGAACCTATTATATAAGTAATTATTGATAGTGTTTTCATAGCATCATAAATTAATTAACAACAACTTTAAAGACTTAAATTTATATCAACTTTCTTGCTTATTAAACAATGATATAAATAATAAAGTTCAAAGACTGTCAATTTTATGACGCATTGAAAATTGAAACTTCACCTTATAACTCCGCCTCTTTGAGTTTTTCAGCGTTTTCCGCCACTATTAACTGGTCAATACAGTCACCTATATTACCATCCATGAAATCAGATAGATTATAAACAGTATAATTAATTCGATGATCAGTCATTCGTCCTTGCGGAAAATTGTAGGTCCTGATTTTTGCAGACCTGTCACCGGTGCTGACCATAGTTTTTCTACGTGAGGCAATATCATCCATATATTTCTGATGTTCCCTATCGTAAATAAAAGTGCGTAGACGTGCCAATGCTCTTTCTTTATTATGAGGCTGGTCTCTTGTTTCAGTACATTCTATAAGGATTTCCTCCACTTTTCCCGTTTCCGGATTCTTCCAATTATATCTTAGTCGCACCCCTGACTCAACCTTATTCACATTCTGACCACCGGCACCTCCGGAACGGAAAGTGTCCCACTTGATTTCTCCTTCATGAATCTCCACTTCAAATTCCTGAGCTTCCGGCAAGACTGCAACCGTTGCTGCAGAGGTGTGGACACGTCCCATAGTTTCAGTGGCGGGCACTCGCTGCACCCTATGAACACCACTTTCATATTTCATTATTCCGTAGACCCCTTCTCCCGTAAGGTTGAATATTATCTCTTTATATCCTCCTGCTGTACCCTCCGAATATGAGGAAACGGCAAGCTGCCACCCCTGTTTCTCTGCAAATTTCTGATACATCCGGAATAAATCACCTGCAAAAAGAGCGGCCTCGTCTCCACCAGTACCTCCTCTAATCTCTATAACGGCATTCTTGACATCATCAGGGTCGGCAGGTATCAAAAGCAATTTAATCTCTTCTTCCAATTTAGGCAATTCCTCAGACGCCGCCTCTAATTCTTCCCGCGCCATCTGTTTCATTTCATCATCATCATCAGTGGAAATCACCGCTTTGGACTCCTCGATGGCTGCCAACAATCCTCTGTAACGGCTGACAGCCCCTAAGATTTTCTCAAGTTCCTTATACTCCTTGGTTAACTTTACATAACGTGGCTGATCAGCAATTACATCCGGGTCTGTAATTAAAGTAGCCACTTCTTCAAATCGGCCGTCCAGACCCTCAAGTCTGGAAAGGAAAGAATAATCTGCCATAGATAAATATTTTTTGCAAAATTACAAAAATAATTTTAAACAATACATAAAAATTATTAATGCAGAAATGTGAAAATAC
>CAMWXI010000201.1 GCA_947178175.1 uncultured Porphyromonadaceae bacterium
AATCACGATTTTATGCCGGTAATTATATTCCTCAGATTTCTTCCGGAAAACAATCACACTCCGGAATCCATACGCTACAACCTTCCCCGCAACTTTATTCCACCGTTACCGACTTAGCAAGGTTTCGGGGCATATCTACATTCTTACCCTTATTGATTGCTATATAATACGAGAGCAACTGCAACGGAATACTGGAGATGATCGGTGTCAGACATTCCGGCATCTCCGGCACCTCAAGCACATGGTCGGCTATATTCTTTATGACCTTGTCTCCTTCTGTCACTATGGCGATGATATTTCCTCCTCGTGCCTTCACCTGCTGGACGTTGTTGACTATCTTGTCGTAAAGATGGTCCTTAGGAGCAATTATCACTGACGGCATCTCTTCATCTATCAATGCAATCGGACCATGTTTCATTTCGGCTGCAGGATATCCTTCAGCATGAATATAGGAAATCTCCTTAAGCTTTAATGCACCTTCCAACGCCACAGGATAGCTATAGCCCCGGCCTAAATATAGGAAATTACGCGCATAAGTATATATCAGCGACAGACGCTCTATCTTTTCGTTGAGCTTAAGCACCTGCTCCACAAGGTCGGGAATCTGCAATATGTATTTTCCAAGTTCGTTGATTTTCTCCTGCGGCAATGTGTTTTTCAACTGAGCTATGGAGAGCGCAAGCATTGTAAGCACCATCACCTGACCGGTAAACGCCTTCGTCGAGGCCACACCAATCTCCGGCCCAACATGAATATATGTACCGCTGTGTGTCTCTCTCGGTATGGAACTACCCACAACATTGCTGATACCATATACGAATGATCCTGCCTTTCTTGCCATCTTTATAGCCGCAAGCGTGTCGGCGGTCTCCCCGCTCTGAGAAATAGCAATAACTATGTCATGCTCGTCGAGCACCGGATTGCTATATCTGAATTCACTGGCATATTCCACTTCCACAGGAAGATGACACATATCCTGAATCAGATATTTTCCAAGAAGAGCCGCGTGCCATGATGTACCGCAGGCAACAAACACAACCCTCTTTGCCTTGAGGAATCTTTCCTTATTATCATTAACTCCATTGAGCATGATTCTCTTACCATCCTCAACTACCCTTCCGCGGATACAATCCCTTAATGTTGAGGGTTGCTCGAATATCTCCTTCAACATGAAATGAGGATAACCACCCTTCTCAAGTTGAGAGATGGAGAGCTTCAACGTTGTCACGTCAATATTTGTCTCTTCATTATCCAGATTTACAAGTTTCAGAGGCTTCCCTCTGCGAATTACCGCTACCTCCTCATCTTTGAGATAGACCACATTCTTTGTATATTCCACAATCGGGGTTGCGTCAGATGCAAGAAATGTAGCATCTTCACCAATACCGATAACCAGAGGCGAACTCTTGCGGGCCGCGATTATTGTATCCGGATTATTCTTTTCAATAACAGCAATCGCATAAGCTCCTATCACCTGCTTCAGGGCCTCTCTCACAGCGTCCAGAAGCGAACACTTATTCGTAAGCTTCACATATTCTATCAGCTGCACGAGCACCTCAGTGTCCGTTTCTGAATGAAACTGACATCCATGCTGAATAAGAGCATCTTTCAGTAGCTTATAATTCTCTATTGTACCATTATGTACAAGTGCGATTTCGCCGTCGTCGCTGAAGTGGGGATGTGCATTATTATCGGAAGGCTCACCATGTGTGGCCCAACGAGTGTGTGCTATTCCTGCAAGAGCCTTGAGATCTTTATCCTGGCAAAATTTCTCAAGATTGTCGACTTTTCCCATGGTCTTATATATATTGATATTACCATTGGGATTTACCAAGGCAATTCCTGCGCTGTCATATCCTCGATATTCAAGTCGGTGAAGTCCTTTAACCAATACGTCGTAAACGTTACCTTCACCTAAATATCCTACAATTCCACACATATTTATATTATTATAGCCGTTTCAAATCCGAACTATTCGTTCGATAGAAAGTTATGATATTAAGTAGCAAAAATTTACATTGACTTCATATTCATCTACCCTCTTTATCCGGACTGATGTTCCGACCCAATGCAACAATTTTCTGCAAATTTACAAAAAAAATTTATATTTCCCCTTATAACGAATTTATTGTTAGTTTATTATTCTCAAAAGTTTTCGGATGTGGTGCATTTCTATCCCTTTGACATTTATAAACCATGGTGTAGTGGATAGAAGTCAAAGGGAAGAAGATGAGTGCTAAATTGAGTTTTATGGTATTGTTTGAGGCTTATGATTGTGGATCTTTCAGATCTTATATTTCTTGACTCTTTCTTGGAATCAAGCTTTCTCGGTATTAGCTTTCTTGGTTAGAGGTTGTAAAAAATCAGTCTTATTCTTCGTCCGCACTCTTCCCTCCCCTTTGACTGCAATTACTTGAATTGCCGGAAAGCATCTTTGATGTCAGGTTGTTATTGTTCGTTTTTCTTTTGTGCAAAGTTAACTCTTTTAAATACTTCTACAAAACATTATGCTATAATCCTCCCCATTTTTCAATCTCTTTTATTATTACATTTTTGTAATTTCACAACAAATGCCGACAATTGTGGAAAAATTTCCATAATTGTCGGCATTATGTAATTGTTTCTCTTTTTTACCTTTCAACTCATTATGTTG
>CAMWXI010000202.1 GCA_947178175.1 uncultured Porphyromonadaceae bacterium
ATCTTCACCTGATATTGAAAAACTGAAAGAAGAATTACAATTCTTCAATTCCCTCTCCCTAAATTCTGCCGAGTATACTCCAAAGTTGCCATGGAAAAGAGTGTTCATTGCGGAAAACGACCGCATCATACCTTCCGGGAATCAGATTAATGCATGGGAATCCCTATGCGTTTCTCCGGAAATAGGGAAGTTGCCCGGAGGACATTATCCGGACTTCCTCAATCTGCTTAAATCAATTATTCCTGACACCAAAGCAGTAGGCAATCATTTTTCAGCAAGTCTTAATTCTTACGATGATTCTGCTTCTGCTCAGAAAATAATAGTTGACAAACTATCAACCCTCCTCGTTAACTTTATTCAAACTGAAAAGATTCGCGAATCTGAATTGAAGGTATTGGAGATTGGTCCCGGTTCAGGACTTTTCACAAAAAAGTGGGGAAAAATAATTACCGATGCTGAAGCTACTTTCATCGACCTTTATCCACTCCCAAGATATAATGTCACAAAGAAAGAGAGATATGTAGAACAGGATGCTGAGGAATGGCTAAAATATTCTTCCGAGACATTCGACATCATACTCTCTGCATCAACTATCCAATGGTTTGCAGACCCGGTCGGGTTTATCAGACAGGCATTCCATCATCTTAATCCCGGAGGATTACTTTTAGTCTCTACTTTCCTTCCGGGAAATCTTGGTGAATTAGACGGGATCCGTCCGGCACCGGTTATCTATCATACGCATGCTGAATTTGAAAGGCTATGTCAAGGTCTATCACAAGAATATCTTTTAGATAAAGAGAAGATTGAAGTATATTTCAAAAGTCCGAGACATGCTTTACATCATCTCCGCCAAACGGGCGTCGGACATTCCCCGGTAAAAATCAAATCCCGTTACGAAATCGAAGAAGCTCTACGGCTTCCTGACGGATCGGCACGCCTAACCTTCTTCCCTCTCTACATCGCTATTAAAAAATGAAGGGGTTGCACCATCAGGCACAACCCCTCTTCTTTTATCGGCTTATTTATTCTTTGCGGAGCTTGATTTCTTCCGGTGTCATTTCCGGATCTTCTCCCCAGTTCTGAGCGGCGAGACGCTTATAGTTGTTATAACGCCACTTAGCGTTAGCTTCCGCCGCCTCAAACAACTCTTCCGCCTCCTGTGGATACATCTTCTGTACAGATGCAAATCGAACTTCTCCTTTAAGGAAGTCTTTGAACTTACCCCAATCAGGTTCTTTGCTGTCGAGTGTGAATGGATTGTTACCGGTATTCTCTTCGTCCGGATTATAACGCCAGAGTTGCCAGTAACCACATTCAACTGCTCGTCTCTCCTCATCCTGACTATGTCCCATTCCGAACTTTATACCGTGGTTTATACAGGGAGAATATGCAATTATCAATGACGGGCCATCGTATGCTTCCGCTTCTCTGATAGCTTTAAGCGTCTGCGCATTGTCAGCCCCCATCGCCACCTGAGCCACATATACATAGCCATAGGTCGTAGCAATAAGTCCGAGATCTTTCTTGCGGATTCTCTTTCCTGCAGCTGCAAACTTGGCAATAGCTCCGATTGGTGTTGACTTGGATGATTGGCCTCCGGTGTTAGAATAAACTTCTGTATCAAGAACGAGGATGTTTACATTCTTTCCGGAAGCAATAACGTGGTCAAGACCTCCAAAACCGATATCGTAGCTTGCTCCGTCACCACCTATTATCCATTGACTTCGCTTAGTCAGATAAGCCTTGAGCGAAACTACGTCCTTACAAACCTGACAATCACATGCGGATGCAAGGTCTAACCATTCTTTTCCTGCTTCACGACTTCCCTTGTCATCTTCCTTCTTATCAAGCCAGTTTTGAGCTGCCGACTTCAATTCTGCACTGAAATCACCATTGACAGTTGTATTGGCGAGGTCAACAAGACGTGCACGCATCTTTTCATATCCGATTCTCATTCCGAGACCGAACTCACAGAAATCTTCAAACAGTGAATTTGCCCATGCCGGACCATATCCCTTTTCATTTGTGCAGTAAGGAGTGGAAGGCACAGAGCCTGAATAGATTGAAGAACATCCGGTAGCGTTTGCCACTACTTCTCTATCACCAAAGAGCTGGGTAATAAGCTTGATGTATGGAGTTTCTCCACATCCTGAACATGCTCCGGAGAACTCAAACAACGGCCGGGCAAACTGGCTGTTCTTTACATTCAGTTTGGTATCTACAAGATGCGATTTATTCTTAACGTTTGCAATGCAATAATCCCAATTCTTCTGATTATCAGTCTGAGTCTCCTCATGCTGCATGCTGAGAGCCTTGTTACCCTTCTTTCCGGGGCAAACATCAACACAGTTTCCGCATCCAAGACAGTCAAGTACATCCACCTGCTGGACAAATCTCATTCCTTCGAACATCTTTCCTATTGCCGGGATTGAGTGTTCTTCCTTAAATGGGGCTGCCGCATATTCCTCTGCATCAAGAACGAACGGACGAATCGCTGCGTGAGGACAAACAAATGAACACTTGTTACACTGAATACAATTTTCAGGATTCCATTCCGGCACAAACGCTGCAACTCCGCGTTTCTCATAGGCCGCTGTTCCCTGTGGCCACGACCCATCGGCATTTTTCTTAAAGG
>CAMWXI010000203.1 GCA_947178175.1 uncultured Porphyromonadaceae bacterium
ATGCGTCCCATATCCCCGTAGCAAATTTTGCATCAACAAAATAAGCCTTTATAAATAAAAATCGGCCGAATATTTATATAAATTTAATTTTTTTGTATATTCGCCCCGAAAGGTTTTATCGGATAACTTTTAGTGCCAAGCAGCAATCAGTGAGCATAACCAAACCGAGATAGCCACATTCAAGCATAGAGTAACACTTATACAAACTTTCTATATCTTATTTATGAAAAAAACAACTCTCTTTCTTTTATCACTCCTAATCTGTGCTGTGGCCTATGCGCAACCTCAACTCGGCAAGGATAAGATTGAAGATGTCATAGCTGCAATGACTCTTCAGGAAAAAGTAAATCTTCTACATGGCTGCGGCATGGCCATGGGCACTGAGGTGAAATTTCCCGGTACGGCCGGAAGCACATACGCAATACCTCGTCTCGGTATTCCATCGGTATACATGGCTGACGGCCCTCATCGTCTGGTCATGACTCCGACCCGCGCATTTGATTCACAGGTCTATAACACAACCGAGCTCCCCTCGGAAATCACCCTTGCAGCAAGTTTCGACATCGACGCCGCCCGCGCCGCGGGTGAACTCATCGGACAGGAAGTAAGCGATTATGGCCTTGACATACTTCTTGCACCGGGTATCAACATCATGCGCACAGCCCTCGGCGGCCGCAACGGAGAATATTTCTCGGAAGACCCGGTACACGCCGGCAACATAGCCGCCGCATATATCAATGGCGTTCAAAGCAAGAATGTGGGCGTGGCGCTGAAGCATTTTGCCGTGAACAATCAGGAGACCAACCGCAACGCCAATGATGCAATCGTGGCAGAGCGTCCGCTTCGTGAGCTCTACCTGCGTAACTTTGAAATAGCAGTGAAGAACTCCCACCCGTGGAGCATAATGACTTCGTACAATAAAGCCAACGGCAAATATGTCTGCGAAGACCGCCGCCTCTGCGAGGATATTTTGCGCGGTGAATGGGGATATGATGGTCTCGTGATGAGCGACTGGAACGCAGGCCGAAATCCCGTGGCATCAATTCAGGCTGGAAATGACATGCTACAGCCCGGTCAGGACCGGCAGCGCGCTGCAATACTTGAAGCAGCTCAGGACGGCACACTCGACATGGCACTCATAGACCTGAGCGTGAAGCGCGTACTTGAATTTATCCTTAAGTGCAACACATTCAAGAACTACCAGTATCCCAACGAGACAGATCTTAAAGCCCACTCAAAGATTGCCCGCGAAATAGGTGCAAATTCTCTCGTTCTGCTCAAGAATGAGGATGAGACGCTGCCAATGGACGGAGTAAAGAATGTGGCGCTCTACGGCAATACAAGTTACGATATCGTTCCCGCCGGAATGGGATTCGGCGCCACAGGCCACGGCTACTACTGCGTGAGTCTGGTAGAGGGTCTGCGCAAAGCCGGATATAATGTGGACAAGAGCCTCATCATGCCCTATCAGAAACATATAGAGGAGCAGAACAAGCAGAATTACCCCAACGGTCTGCCTCCTTTCAGTATCACCGCTCCCCTGCGTGCCGACGAGCTTATTCCCGATGCAAAGACCCTTGAGGAGAATGTGAAGAACAACGACATGGCTATCATCACTCTCGGACGCGCCTGCGGCGAGGGTGCCGACCGCACGAAGGAGCATTTCTATCTCACCGACAAGGAAGCTGAGATGATCAAAGCCGTTGCTGATGCGTATCACGCCGCCGGTAAAAAGGTTGTGGTGATACTTAACGTAGTCAGCGCAATAGAAACCGCCTCATGGAAAGACAACGCCGATGCAATCCTCTGCATATTCCAACCGGGCTGCGAGACCGGTAATGCTGTGGCCGATGTGCTCAGCGGCAAGGTGAACCCCTCGGGACGTCTGCCGCAGACATTCCAAGTGAACTACGGTGACGCTCCGGCCGACAAGAATTTCCCCTATGACTATAAGTTTGACATGAGCGCATTTGCACGCGCATTCAGCGGCGGAAGCGCCAAGGATGCTGCGGAGCGTGCCGAGCGGCAGGCGGAACATGAGCTTAAACAGAACGTTGACTACACAAATTATGATGAAGGCGTGTATGTGGGCTACCGATGGTTCACGACTTTCGACGAACCGGTCAGCTATCCTTTTGGTTTCGGCCTGTCGTACACCGATTTCTCATACGATCTGGAGGATGCCGGCATGGACAGCGACAAGTGCCACGTAACGGTAAAGGTGACAAATACCGGGACAAAAGCGGGGCGCGATGTGGTTCAGGTCTATGTGAACGCACCTAAAGGAGGCATGGAGAAACCTGCCCGCGAGCTCAAGGCCTTTGCAAAGACGAGAGTTCTTCAACCGGGTGAAAGTCAGACTCTCAATCTTGAGTGGGATACCGACCTCAATGCTTCTTTCAACGAAAAGAAAAACCGCTGGGATCTCGCCAAGGGCAAGTACACGTTTATGGTGTGCAAGGATGCCCAGAGTGATCCCGTGCTGACATCAGTCATAAAATACTGATGCGCCCCCTCTATCAAAGCACTTATATCACACAAACAACTATTTAGCTTTCTTCTAAATTCCAAAACATCCTCTCTTGGCTTGCAGGCCGCATGCTATTG
>CAMWXI010000204.1 GCA_947178175.1 uncultured Porphyromonadaceae bacterium
CACATATATATTCCTATATTATTTGTCTTCTTACTAAGTAGCTTTCCACAAACAAATCTGATGGCCAAAGAAAATGAGTTTGTGGTAGTGATAGATGCCGGACATGGTGGGCATGATCATGGTGCGATAGACAACGGCACATGCGAAAAAGACATCAACCTTGGTGTGGCATTAAAAGTAGGGGAATTAATCAAAAAAAATTTGAAGAACACAAAAGTGGTCTTCACTCGTTCTGACGACACCTTCCGCACTCTTCAGGAACGGGCAGACATAGCAAATAAGGCAAAGGGTGATTTATTTATCTCCATTCATACCAACTCGGTGGATAAGAACAACAAGAACCGTACAACAGTTGCCGGGGCATCAGTCTATGCGCTTGGTCTGCATAAGGATGCCAACAATATGAATGTGGCCCGCAGAGAAAATTCCGTTATAGAGCTCGAAAACAACCATACCACAAGATACCAAGGTTTTGACCCCAACAAAGATGAATCATATATCATTTTTGAGATGGCCCAGAAAAAGAATCTTAGTAAGAGCATACGTTTTGCCAATGATGTTGAGAAGCAGGTAGTGAAAGTGGCTCAAAGGAAAGACAGGGGGGTTCATCAAGCCGGTTTCTGGGTGCTGTGGGCAACATCAATGCCGTCTGTCCTTGTGGAATTAGACTTTATTTGCAATCCTACAAGTGCAAACTTTCTTGCATCCAAAGAAGGTCAGGCTAAGATGGCGGAAGCCATATATAATGCCGTTAAGGAATACCGGAACAAGGAGATGGCAACAGCATCAGTGGCGCCTTCGCCACAACAGATGCAACGTGAGATTGAAGCAGAGCAAAAGCGCCTTGCATACAAAAATGACCCATCCTCAGCTGAAACGGGAATAATTATTGGCAGTGAACATATTAGCCCACATCATCAAATTATTGGCGATTACAGAAAGAATAATGAATACAATGATACAGAACCGGGGATCCCGGTTTTGTTGTCAAATGCCACTACATCTCCTGAAAGAGTTATACGCTCAAGTTCCGACACAAGAAATCAAACTGCCAATACACTCCGCAGAAGAAGACCCGAAAGTGGAAAGGCAGCTTCAGGACGAAGAGAGATCGAAACATCTGAAATTCCCCTGCATCATGATGATGAGAGATTAGCAAAGTCCGAAGAAACATCTGTTGAAGAATCCCTCAATCCTCCTGTTAAAATTGAGGATGAGAATACAGAAGGAAGCAAAGCCGATAAAAAACACAATCTTACAAATAAAGATAAAAGAAATCTCTCAGAATCTAAAAAAGATAGAAGAAACACCGGGAGAATGAGGGGTAAGGCCCAACATCTCACTTCTGTCTATTACATCCAACTTTTATCTTCTTCCGAGAAATTGAAACCGGACAATCAAGCTTTTAAGGGTTTGAAGCCTGTTAAATGGTTTCAGGAACACGGACTTTATAAATACACCTACGGTGAAACTTCCGATAAAAAGGAAATAGAAGATATGTTGCAGAAGGTAAAGGAGGACTTTCCAAAAGCTTTTATAATAGAGAGAAAAAAATAAGCAACTTTTTTAGGCATTGATTCCACATTTTTTGTTAATTTTGAAATCATATTAAAATATTCTGACAAAAGATAATGAAGAAGATATTTTCCAAAGAACTGACAATAGGGCTTAGCGTTTTGATTGCAATAGCCATTCTTATAGTTGGTATTGAGTACCTTAAGGGAATCAATCTGTTTAAACCAGCCAATTATTATGTAGCTAATTACCAAAATGTCAATGGACTTGAGGTTTCGGCTCCCGTCTCCATTGACGGTTATAAGGTCGGACAGGTTAGAGAAATTAATTTCAACTATGAGAAACCGGGGTTGATTGAAGTAGTAATCGCAGTAAATAAGAATCTGCAAATTCCTGAAGACACTCAAGCTCTTATAGAAACTTCAATTTTGAGTGGAGCAAGTGTGAATCTGAAGTTAGGAAAATCAAATAAGATGTTGCCGGTTGGAGGAGAGATTACCACCATAACACCTTCCGACCTTATGTCTTCACTTCAGAATGATTTGATGCCACAGATTAATTCCATACTGCCACGTGTTGATTCATTACTTTATAATCTTAATGTGTTGGTAACAAACCCTGCCATTGCATCTTCAATCAATCGGTTTGACGGCATATCTCAAAATCTGCTTCTTTCCTCCCAGGGTCTGAACACAACGCTTAACAGAGACATTCCGGGAGTGATGGGAAATGTGAAACGTATTTCATTCACAGTTGATTCTATTGCTACCAATTTAGGTGAATTGTCATATCAGCTTAAGCGTCTTCCTCTGGAATCCTCAATGCAGAATGTAGAAACAGTTACTCAGAATCTTGTGACTCTCAGTAATCAGCTTAACTCTAAAGATGGGACTCTCGGCAAACTCATGAACGACCCGGAACTTTACAACCGCCTTAACCGGGTGACAGCCGATATTGACTCTCTGATAGTTGACATAAAGAAGAATCCCAAACGTTATATCAGCATCAAGCTTCTCTAAACATATAGTT
>CAMWXI010000205.1 GCA_947178175.1 uncultured Porphyromonadaceae bacterium
TATATGACCAGGCCGACCGAAGGTCTCGGGGCGTGAATTCGGATCGGCAAGAGCCCTGATAGTGGCAGCGCGGTCTTCAATGCTTACACCGGTGGAGCAACCCTCCAATTTGTCAACTGTAACGGTGAAGGGAGTTCCGAGTACGGAGGTATTGTCATCTACCTGCTTGGGTAGGTCAAGCTGGCGGCACCGTTCGTTTGTCAGTGGAACACAGAGTACGCCACGCGCATTTTTAAGCATGAAGTTGACATCTTCCGGAGTTATGGTCTCAGCGGCGATGATAAGGTCTCCTTCATTCTCTCTGTCTTCATCATCAACTACAATTATAAATTTGCCATTCTTGAAGTCTTCAATGGCTTCTTCTATTGTGTTCAGTTTAATATCCACGTCTATATGATTGAAATTAGATTATTATTGGTTAACTTAGAGCTCTCTGTTTCTCTGCTATTCATCATCATTCTACTCTTCAGCCGGTAGGGGGAAGGGGATGAAAATTGAAAAATTCACAGATCCGTATACGCGTTGCTCCACAAAACCCGGTAGTTCCGAAAAATCTCTAACTTTTGAGTGCTCGATGATTACAATCGTGCCCGGAGCTATCATTTTGGAGTTAAGAATCAAATCCGGTATTTCCTCAAATTTCGGATGGTCGTAGGGTGGGTCTGCAAATATAAAATTGAATTTTCTGCTGCAGGATGATATAAACCTGAACACATCCCCACGGATGATTTCCAGAAATTCGTCCCCCAGCTTTTCTTTGACTGATCGGATAAATGAGGTCTGAACAGGCGCTTTCTCTACAGCAGTTACACTTTCACATCCTCTTGAAAGAAATTCGAAGCTTACGGCGCCGGTTCCGGCAAAAAGGTCCAAGGCTGTTTTTCCCTCGAAATCCGACATATTCTCAAGTACGTTGAAGATGTTTTCTCGTGCGAAATCAGTAGTGGGACGCGCTGTTATGTTCTTAGGCACGTCAAATCTGCGCCTCCCGTATTTCCCTCTAATTATTCTCATATTCTATTCAGGGCAATTTGTCCGGCTGTCGGTAGGTTAACATTATGAGCTGAAGGCATCGCTGTAAGTGACACACTCAGGGATAAATCCCGAAGTCTGCCGGCGCTCTCTATTTTCCCGTCTTTCTGGCCTGACAGGTATATTTCTACATTTTCTGCTGTTAAATCATATGCCTGTATCAGCAAAAGTATTCTGTAAGAAATGTCGTCCGGTGTTGACCATTCTTGCGTTGCTGCACTGATGAGGTTTGTACCGTTGAAAGCGATAAGGTCAACTTCATCTTTACGTACATCGCAATAGATTCTGATTTTATCGGAGGTGCGGTTACGCAAATAGTTTATCAGACAAGAGAGATGGGATTTGACTTTAGCTCCGGGAAGAGTGCGACGCAAAAATGCCGGCAACCCGGGGGCTAATGAATATATTGTTGTCTCTTCTCCATTGAGGTCTGAGAAGATATCGTCCGGTTCTACAGAAAAAATATTACAGAACAAAGTTTCATCTGCTCCTTCATTCTCATCAATGATTGAAGTGGGCACCTGAAGAGTTTTTCGGCTCTGAATGATAATCTCAGTGGCATAATCATCAAGTAATCTCGGATTGTCATAAACTGCTGTCTCAATATTATGCTTTAGAGATTCCTCTGAGAATTTCCAGGAGGTCTCAAACAGATTTACAGGTGGTTGAGTCTGCTCTTCGTGATTCTTTAAAAAAGCGGACATACCCGTTTCGGAGATGTAAATCATAAGATGCCATGTTCCGATGTCTGAAAAAGAAGGAGGAAATCCCGGAGCCATCATAGTCTTATTTAATTATTTTATAAGAGGTATTACCTTTTCTTACAATGTAGATGCCCGGTGATGTGGGATTCTCAATTTTTCTGCCGTCTATGCTCCAAACATTTTCTTTAGAAGTGTCCGAATCAATTATGGCTACACCTGAAGGGAGGTTCAGGGTTACCTGCATATTGCTTATTCGACTTTGAAGATTTGAATAGAACGTGACCTTTTTTACATTTTCTCCGTTTGCTGACCATGTTGAGTTGAGCCAATCGTATTCCCCTGCACTGGAAATAAGATCAACATCGGGAACAGTACCACTGAGAGCAACATCAAATGCGATTGAAGAAATAAAAACTTCATTGTCTGAAAGTCCGCGGTTTTCGAGGGTCTCCACAACAAAACTGTCACCGTCGTAGACACGCAGGTTGCATCCGGCATCGTATGAACCATACAATCTTACCTTAGTGTTGCCACTTCCTGTTGCAAAGAAACTTACTCCGACTTCTCCTTCGGTGAAAGTGTATCCATCCAAGGGAACTGCTTCTTTTTGTGCCGGAGTAGGAATTGACGGATTTAAAGTTTCCGGATTGGCAAAATCAAATAATACTGTTGTGTCGTTCTGTGCATTGGCGCCCAGAGATAAAATGAGAGCCAAAGAGGCAAGAGTAAAAAGTTTCTTCATATAGCTATATTTTTCACAAAATTAACAAAACTTTTTATC